>CAZFBT010000013.1:0-14582 GCA_964517185.1 uncultured Candidatus Saccharibacteria bacterium
CCCGAGACTATTAGTTACGATGATTTCATGAAAGTCGAGATCCGCATCGGTACGGTGCTTTCGGTTGAGGTCGTAGAGGGAGCGGATAAGCTACTCCGGTGTATGGTGGACGTCGGTGATGTAGACGAGGATGGCACCATGAGACCGCGGCAGATCCTCTCGGGTATCCGCGAGTACCTCGAAGACCCGCAGGTAATCGTCGGCAAACAGTTCCCCTATGTCGTGAATCTTGCACCGCGTGTCATTCGTGGATTTGAGAGCCAGGGCATGCTCCTTGCGGCGAGCAATGAGGGGTCGCTCGCGCTCCTCACCCCGAGCCAAAAGCTCCCACCCGGGACGAGACTCAAGTAGCTTCAATACCTGTGGGTTTAGTACCCAAATGCCTGTGTGACATCGTATAATGTGAGCACCAATCCATGCCGGTTCTTTCTACGCTCCAGAAGGTCTTTCCGCCGCCACGCTACATGTCGTTCCCGTGCGTTGGCGTTGATATCTCTGACTCGTCGCTCAAGTATGTCTTGTTCGAGCGCGGTCGTGCGAAGCACGAGGGACTCTCTCTCAAGTCGTGGGGCGATATCGGCATTGATGTAGGAGTTGTCGAGCGCGGCAAGGTGCATAACGTGAGCGCGCTCACTGAAGCGCTCAAGAGGGTCAAGGAGGAGACGAATGAAGAGTATGTTGCCGTATCGCTCCCCGAGGAACGAGCGTACCTCTTTGAAACATCACTCGGTGCCGATGTCCGCGTTAAAGAGATTCGCAGCACGCTCGAATTCAAGCTCGAGGAAAACGTTCCGCTCTCACCCCGCGACGCGTACTTCGATTACGACATCGTGAAGCGCGATCCGGTAACAGGTGAGGTGCGTGTCGCAGTCGCGGTCTATTCACGAGATACGATCAATGCGTACTATGAAGCATGTACGGTTGCCGGACTCATGCCACTTTCGTTCGAAATCGAGGCTGCGGCAATTGCGCGTGCATCCGTTGAACGTGAACTCCGCGGGACATACCTCATCGTCGATTTTGGCAAGAGTCGGATGGGTGTGGGTATCGTACACAAAGGGATACTCATGTACACGTCGACCATTGAAATATCGGGACACGACATGAGCAATGCGCTTCGCGCGGTCCTCGGAGATAGACCGGAAGCTGAGCTCACCGAGATAAAGAACACACGAGGGCTCATGCACTCGAAAGAAAATGAAGCGGTTGCGAACGTACTTGAGAGTCTCGTTGTAGCTATGGCAGATGAATTAAGTATCCGCATGCACTACTGGCACACTCGCGATGTTGACCGAGAAGAACGAGAGATACAGAGGGTCATTCTTTGCGGCGGAAGCTCAAATCTTCATGGTCTTCCCGAGTTCCTTTCGGCAAAGCTTAGCATCCCTGTTGAACGTGCACAGGTGTGGCAGAATGCTTTCTCACTCGATTCCTTCATTCCGCCCATCACACGCCGGTACTCATATGGGTACGCGACCGCGATTGGACTCGCGCTCCGAGAATTTACCAATGCCGTATGATTAATCTCATTCCACCTGAGGGACACCGGGCGGTGAAGCGAGAGTACCTCCTCCGTATTGGGACCGTGTGGGCGATACTTTTTGCGGGGGTGTTCTTTGCGGGCGCGGCGCTCTCTATTCCGACATATGTGCTCGTGCGCATGCAACTCGAAAGCTTAACCTTGAGTGCCGACGAATCAGAGAGCACGAGTGCACAGTTCAAGCACGCCGAAGCAATCGTGCGTCGCACGAATGACATTGCACTTCAGCTGGACATCCCAATGAAGGGAGCATCTGCATCCGAGATTATCCGAGACGTTTCTCAGGTCGCGCCAAGAGGTGTCAGCATCACTTCGCTCCAGCTTGCGAAGAGCGCTGACACGTTCACGACCGTCCAGGTACAAGGAATCGCTCCATCACGGAACGCCCTCGCGAGTTTCACCGATGCACTCAATGCACTCCCTCGGGTCGCACGCGCGGAGGTGCCTATTTCGGATCTCGCGCGTGACGTTGATCTGCCGTTTGCGCTTACCATTGAGCTCAAGATCGATTGAACAAGCTATGACACACCGAACGACAACACTCTTTTCCATCATCGGAGCCATCGTACTCTGCCTTTCACTTCTGGCGTATGGCGGTACCCTCTATCTCATGGAGACCTACAAACGCACGCTCGTCGAGAGGATGCAGGATGAGGCCCGCGCAAAGGCAAACCAAGAGTTCCTCACGGAGCTCGTCCGTCTCGTAGACACAACACAGACGCAGCGGGAAGAGCTCGAAACGCGCATCATCAATGATGTGGACGTCATTGAACTCCTCGCGCTCATCGAGACTATTGGTAGAGAGCAGGGCATTGTGCTTGCGACGGAGTCTCTCACGACTGAACCACTCAACGAGGCGTTCGAACACCTCAGGATACAGCTTGGCGCCAAGGGAAGTTATGAGGGCATCATGTACGTCCTCACCATGCTTGAAACACTCCCGTATCAGTCTGCAATCGACTCCGTTTCTGTCACTTCAGATAGCGAGGACATGTGGACTGCCTCTATCGAGCTCATTGTCACGAAGTACGTCAAAGCATGAGTATGAAAATCTCACTGCGCCTCCCAAATTTCCTGCAAGCAAAGAAACAAGGCTTGTCGCGTCGCCGATCTGGCTCTTTCATGTGTCCGGTTCGGGAGTGGGGTCTCGGTCTCCTCATCAGTTCGCTCCTCTTTCTTGTGCTCGGAGGACACGCGGGATATAACTTCTATACACAATCGAATGAGTTCGGTGTGCTTCCGGAGCAAGATGAACCAGTGGTGACCTACCGTGAGGGGTCGGTCATGCGAGCGCTTGAAGTCTACGAAGAGCGTGAAGCAGAATTCATTCGATTGCGGAACGGACGCAAGGTGCAGGTTCAGTCGCTCCCGCAACAGTCTCTAGCTGAACCTAAAGACAACACGTCGCTTGCTGAGGTTCTCGAGAGTGAGTAGAGTAGAGAGCCTGTCCCCATAGTTTAATGGATAAAACTGCGGACTTCTAAGCCGTTGATCCAGGTTCGATTCCTGGTGGGGACACCGAAATCAACAACCAGCACCAGCGAGTAGCTCATCACATAGGCACCTGGGAGTATCCATTGAAGCCGCTACAGCCTTTTCGAGTGAATGAATAGTACTCTCAACATATACGATGGTACCAGCAACAATTGCAAAAATTGAACATACTTAGACATGTTTATTCAGGCGTACCTTATTTGTATAGGGAGCTAGAATTTCTCATTCTACAAACAAAATTGTAACAGGAGCTTAAATCTGGCTAAGGTAACAGCAAAGCGTGTCAACGACATGAATGTACTTCGTGAGCACAGGAGTACATCGGTAGCCTAAGCCTACGATACACGCGTGTTGGGTGTTTTTTGCCTATACACACAGGCCCAGCATTTTGTCTCATGACACGGTACAATTAATCAACGTAGACGTACATTAATATTCGACACAATTTCGCTTGATTCAAGACCAGCCTACCTATATGAACAAGACACTCCTTGCAGTTGCACTACTGGTGACCTTCCAATGCACCGGTATGGCCCTTGCGCAAGCGCCCGAACTTGTATCTCCGAGCGAGGAAGTGAAGTCCTACTTAGTTGCAACCGTCAATGTGCATAATGTTCAGCACGTTCAGAGTGGACATCAATTTAATATCGCCTTCGACATCATGAATCGCATCGGCACCCAAGCTGGTGTCCGGTACGGGGCACTTCTGATGAAAGATACCAAGCAAGGACCGATTATTGTTGATGCTCATCTTGAGCGAGAAACCTTAACACTCGAAGAGGGAGGCAGTGTTCGCAGAGCCTTTACCTACACAGCACCAGCGGTGCTCGGCGGGACCTTCAATCTGTATCTCATAAGCGAAGGGGAAACAGGATTGCAATATGGATTCGTCCCGTTAGGAGAAATAACTCTGGTTCCAAGTGTTGCCGGAGTTCTTGTCGATACAGAGTCATGCTATCTCACGATCGGTGCAGAGGGAACACGCTATGAACAATCGACACGAGTTGATCTTGCGTCCAATGAGTCACTCATGAGCCATTGTACAATTGAGAACACAAGCGATGAGGCAACGAGCATCAGACCACAGGCAATTGTTCGTGAATACGGCATCTTCGGCCCACTCGCGAATCTTCTGTCGTTCCCCGCACAGGAGCCCATCACGCTTGCTTCCAAAGAAAAGCGTGACGTGTCAGTCCTTCTTCCCCTTCCTGCCGAACCGGGCAACTATATTACGACGCTCTCTTTTGGACCCGTAGGGAATGAAGTGTACCATCGTTTCGTCATACAGGGCGCGCGTGCCTCTATTGATAACGTCGTGTTCGACAAAGCTGTCTACGCCGTAGGTGAGACCGCATTACTATCAATTACCTGGAGTTCGGCTGGAGACAGCATCGAAGGAACTCGGGCCAAGAGCGCGGTAGCAATCGCGGAGCCAAGCATCACTGTTATTGTCTCTGATGCGGGCGGGAGAATTTGCGCAGAGCCAATTTCAAATTCTATCGAACAGTATGGTTCCCCAGCCATCACGGTTCCCGTCATTATGACGCAAGATTGTATCGGCCCCACCGCTGAGGTAATATTTGCTGACAAGGAGCTCGGTATTCTTGCGCGATCAACCTACGCGGTAAAGACAGTTAATGGAGACAAGCCGAACATCTCCTCTGCAACTAAATCAGTAGATATTTCACCGATCAAATTTGGCATCCCGCTTGCGTTCAGCCTCGTGGGACTTCTCCTTGGGCTCGGTCTTTTCATCTATCGTGCTTACATGCGTAAGAAGGAGAGTGTTCTCACAACACCAATAGTGGGCCTCTTCCTTCTCATCGTAGGGGCTTTCAGCCTCTCTGTTCATGATGCGAGTGCAGACACCTTCAATCTACAGTATGGAAACGGCGCTTCGCGTAAGAATTTTACCGTTTCAGCATCTCTCGTGGATTCTGATCTCACTCCCAGCGACTTCCTACAAGTACAGGGAACCATTCAACACACGAATGGTTCGATAACCTCCTCATTCTATATTTATCTATATTACAATATAGATGGTGGTTTTGTGATGCCGCTCTATGATCACTTTGTGCCGGCAGGTGTAAATTTCTGGACTTCTCCCTGGAACAAAATGGACATCAACACACCGCCTTTTCCTGGTAACCATACCATCAAGGTGACAGCGGATGTCAATTCGACCGGAGTCACCCTGCCGTTTACAATTTCTGGGGCATTCTATGCTCCCTGTTCCCCAACCGTCATCAATGACTGTGTGCTTCCGAGTGCGCCTCACAATACGGCCTCAGGGATGTGTTCGGATGCAGGAACGTGCCAATATAGCTGTAACGATGGTACATGGGGCCTCTTTGGCGGGGGTAACCACAATTTCTGTTATACTGCTGGAGGGCCCGAACTCATCATTGAGGAGATTCAAGTACATGATCCAGAAGGTGGAGGCGGTGATCCGACGGTCGAAAATTCGCCTGATGATAGCTCTCGACATGCCCAGGCTCCCTTACGAAAGGTCTGGTCTGAAATGATTGAGAACGTCGGGAAATTTTTCGCGTCGATGTTTCCTCCACGCGCAAGCGCAGCAGTCATGGGAGACACCCTCAACCTTCAGGGATTCTTCTCGAATATCGGCGGCAATACCGGCGTTGGTTTCACGAGTGGCTTCTATTACCAATGGGGCGGAACAGGGGGAGTCTGGACCGAGGTGCCCGGCAGCCTAGAGTCTTGGTCACCTGTTCTCCCTGGCCAGACGTACCTCCTCGATGAAATGCTATTCACTGTCCCGCTCCAGACTGGCAGTCTCTACATCAGGTTCTGTGTAGACATTTATGACGAAGTGAATGAAGGTGCGGGCGATGGGCCATTCGCCAATTGTGTTGAGACCTCTGAGATATATGTCTCTTCTGCGCCACTCGGGAGTTGTTCATCAACCGAGCTATCGGAACTCAACGACTGGAAAAACAAAGAGTGTCCTCTGGCTTCAGGGTGCGCAAGCACCCCTATCTGCTATACGTATCCTGGAGACAAGAATCTTGTCACGAATATTGCAGGACCTACCTCTACCGATCCAGGAGTTGCGACCGAACTGTTCGCAACCGTACATAACAATGGAGAGTTGAGTTCGGGCAGTTCATTCGTGAACCTGTTCCAGGTTGCGGACGACGACCAAGGGAATGGTGCTGTGGACATCGGGACGCAAACGACGAGCCCGCTGGGAGGACTCGGGAAGGCAATCGTGAAATTTGACTACGTATTTCCTGCATCCGCAGCGGGAACGAATAAGTTCATTCGGGTCTGTGCCGATAAATCGAGCGCAAGCAGTGCTGGCGTCATCGCAGAAGCAAACGAGCTTCTGGTCGATAACTGTGGCCCGTGGAATTCAATCCTCATTAAGCCCGCCTGCTCTCCTGGAGAAGAGCTCACCTGGACTGACAGTACGACCGGGAAGACTTGTAGTGCGCTTACACCACAGGGAACCAAGGGGGGGCAGAGTACCCTGAACGATACTACTGCACCTGACACAGGGACCGCACAGTTCAGTTGCAAATCGAATGGGCAATGGGAGCAGAACCCGGAACTGGGAGCAACCTGCAATCAGGCGACGGTCATGTGCCCTGCGGGCCAAACACTGAGTTGGTCAGGCGGACAGTGCTCTGGGACGACTCAGGCAACAGCAGAAAATGGCACGTTCTCGATGAGTGACTCTGAGATTGTAACTTCGCCCGGAACAGGAGGAGCGACCTTCAAGTGTCTCACCGGTGGTACGTGGGCAGCAAGTCCCGAAGCGGTACCAGCGGCGGTCTGTGGTACGGTCTGCCCGGGAGGAGCGCTGAATTGGAACACTGGCGGAAATAGCTGCTCAGGAACGGTGGCTGTCACACTCCTCGGAAGTACTGCACCCGTAATAGACAATGTGGCAGATCCTGCGACCGGAGGAGCAACATTCCTCTGCCAGACTGACAGGACGTGGAAGCCGACACCTGAGTCGGGGACAGATAGTTGTACGATTCCAGCGACAAACCAAGCACCGATCATCACTAAAGGAAATGATTTCGTGAACATCGGATTGCCCACAGATTATATCGCGCTTGTTGGATGGAGTGCGGTCGATCCTGAATCAGGCACCCTGAATTACACATGGGTTCCGCTGAGCTGGCCTCCCGCGGGAAGCCCGGGCAGCATAAGCAACGCCTCGGTTGCGAACCCAACCTTCCAGAATCTTGCAGAGGTGGGCACGTACACATTCCAGCTGACTGTTACGGATAATCAGGGCGCGACCGACGTTGAAACCTTCACGGTCAACGTTTCGGGGACCCCACCACCTGACGGAACTATTAGCACCAATGACGCTGACAACATCGTTGATCAAGGGGATATCGTTCAGCTCACATGGGATGCATGGGACTATCCTTCTTCATGTAAGGTCGAAGGAACAAATGGTCAATTGTGGAACTATGAACCCGAGCTTAGCGGCGTATCGACACTTCCTCTCAATGCGAATACGGCCTTTGGACTCTACTGCTACGATACACAGGTCCCACCGCAATGGAAACCGATTTCCTCAGTCTTCATCACCGTCAACCCTGACGTTGACCTTTGGGTCACTCCTTCGATTGTTGGATACGGTGATGCCGCAACACTCTCATGGAACACGAACGGTAATGACCCTGCGACGTGCTCTTTCTCTGGCGGAGGTCTGAGTCCTGTAGTATCAGATGGGAACGGTTCCCAAGAAATAACAAATATTCAGGGACAGATATCAGTGAAGCTTACCTGTGGGCTGAAGAATAAGACCGTGCAGATACTCATGCGGCCGCAATCATACGAGCCGTGATGTGGTAGGAAGTGAGCGGCCAGCGCAGCTGGCCGCTTTCTGTGGGCGGTGAGGGACTTGAACCCCCGACCCTCTCAGTGTAAATGAGTTGCTCTACCAACTGAGCTAACCGCCCCTCACATGGACCGGACCATAGTACCGTCTTTCATGTTTATTTCAATATGCGTATACTCTCACCATGTTCACCGAGGTCCACTGCATCGTGACGGGGAAGGTACAGCGGGTCGGCTACCGCGATTTCATCGAGCGCGCTGCGAAAGAATGCAAGCTGACAGGATGGGTGAAGAACCGCCCGGATGGTGCCGTTGAAGTGCTCTTTCAGGGGTACCCTGATGACCTGAAGCGAGCGCTTGAAGCGCTCCAGGAGGGCTCGGTCCTCGCACGCGTCGATGGCCTTGCCACGAACTGGCGCACCCCCGAGAAACAATTCGATGATTTCAAGGTTATAGCCTGACATGGAGACAGGTCATACGCACAGTATCAAATGTGTCGGGTTCATCATGGATGGTAATCGGCGGTGGGCGAGGGCTCGAGGTCTTTCACCTGTTGAGGGTCACGAAGCGGGGTTCAGAGTGTTGGAGGATATTGTCCAGGTGGTACATCGTGCGCACATTCCGCACCTCGTGTGCTATGCGTTCTCGACCGAGAACTGGAAACGTGATGGACGAGAGGTTGCCTACCTCATGGAGCTCTTTCAGGAACAGCTGAAGCGCATGCACGACGCGACCAATGAGGACCGCATGCGCATTAGGGTTGTGGGGAGGATGAGTGATTTCACTGAGGATATTCAGCTGTCTGTGGCAGAGCTGGTTGCAAAAACCGAGCGCTATACAAATGAGACGACGATTTGGATCGCGCTCTCCTATGGAGGACGTGCAGAGATCATCGATGCGGCGAATCGAGCGATTGCATTGGGTGAGAAGGTCGATGAGGACTCATTCTCACAGTTGCTCTACACGAAGGGTATGCCCGACCCCGACCTCATCATCCGCACCGGTGGCGAAAAGCGACTCTCGAATTTCCTGCCGTGGCAAGGCGTATACAGCGAGCTCTTCTTCACCGAGACGCTCTGGCCCGACTTTGGGGAAGCAGAGTTTCAGAGTATCCTTGAAGCGTATGGAACAAGAGAACGGCGCAGGGGCACATAGCGATATCGAGGTCCTCTACGAGGATGATGATGTCATCGTCATCAATAAACCCGCGGGCATCATGGTGCACGAGGACGGGCGGAGCGAAGGGCCGACGGTCGTTGACTGGTTCCTTGCCCGCGCGCCCGGGGCGCGCGGGGTCGGCGAACCAGGCTATGCGCAGGATGGAACGCTACTCGACCGCTCTGGGGTCGTACACCGGCTCGATAGAGAAACGTCTGGTGTACTCATTCTTGCAAAGACACAGCCCGCGTTTATTCACCTCAAGGGGCAGTTCCATGGCCGCCGCGTGCGCAAAGAGTATCGAGCCTTCGTGTACGGAACTATGAAGGAACAGTGGGGGACCATCGACCGCCCTATCGGGCGGAGCGGCCGCAATCCGAAGCTCCGGTCAGCCGAGCGCGGTGCTCAGGGCGTCCTTCGTCCCGCAGTGACCGACTGGGAGCGCATCGGTCAATCGGGCACGTTCGCGTATCTCAAGCTCATTCCAAAGACCGGCCGGACACACCAGCTCCGCGTTCACCTCAAGGCTATCGGACGTCCCATCCTGGGAGACACACTCTATGCGCCAGGGGAATTGCTTGCAAACGAAAGCCTTGGCCTCACGCGGCTCGCGCTCCATGCGTACAGTCTCACGCTCACCCTTGAGGATGGGATTGAACGCACATTCATTGCGCCGCTTCCCGAAGATTTCGAGAACGCGCGCCGCGCCCTTGCGAGCACATAATTGCCGTGTTAGAGTACAGCACGCTTTTCGTCAGGCGCTTTTTTATTCCACTGCGCCTCATACCGAAGCCCAAGAAACACTATTCATATGCATACGATTTCAGCGGGGATAGCTGTCTCCCCGGTCAACATGGAAGACCGCAAGAACCTTGGCCTCAGGGCAGGGGATACAGTGCGTGTTCACCAGAAGATCAAGGACGAGAAGAATAAGTACCGCATCCAAGTCTTCGAGGGTACCGTCTTAGCGAGGAAGCACGGCGCAGAGGCCGGGGCAACATTCACCGTCCGCAAAGTCGTCGACGGCATCGGTGTTGAGAAGATATTCCCGCTCTATTCTCCGCTCATCGACAAGATAGAGATCATTCGTCGAAGTGATGTGCGTCGGGCAAAGCTCTACTACATCCGCGAGAAGGTAGCGCGCGAGATCAAGCGGCAGATGCGTCGTATGCGACTCATGGACATAGCATCTGAATCGGAGACCGAAGCGCAGGCGCGTGCCGCCGAAGAGGCAGCACGAGTGGCAGCCGAAGCCAAGGCCGCCGAAGAAGCCAAGGCTGCAGAGGAAGCGCGCCTCAAGGCAGAGGCAGAAGCGAAGGCTGCGGAAGAGGCGAAGGCAGCAGAAGCATCAGCCCCAGCCCCCGAGCCAGCAGCAGAGGAAGTCGCTTCGGAGGCACCAGTACCGGAAGCAGCTCCGGAAGAAGAGAAGAAATAAATCGGAATGTGAAGCATACCGCGCGCCTTTACCATCAGGCAGAGGCGTGCGGTTTCGTTTTTCATTGCAAAAATGCTAAAAATCCTTAGAATGAGGGTCACTCAATTGTTATGTTGAGTGACTTGCCCAGGTGGCGAAACTTGGCAGACGCACTACCTTGAGGTGGTAGCGCCCGTAAGGGCGTGCTGGTTCAAATCCAGTCCTGGGCACAAACGCGTCATGAAACCGAGACCTGCGTCTCGGTTTTAGCGTTTGTGAGCCGGAGCCATGTTTTCGCTATACCTAATGCGAAAACGGGCGAGGCCGGGTGAGACAGTCTGGGGGACTGTCGCAAGACTCATTGTGGATCTTTGCAAGTGAAGCGAAGCAAAGAGCCCAATGAGTGGACAGTGTCTGTAAGACGGGAAGTGCTTAGCGGTTTGGAGCAAAGCGAACAAACCACTTAGCAACTTGACCCCAACCGCAAAAACGACCTGAACTGCTTCAGGCCGTTTCGCTTTTGTGAGCCGGAGCGATGTCGCAGCTGCTCCTAATGCTGCGACCGCGAGGCCGGGCAGGAGGTTCTTAGCGAATGCAATGAGCTTAGAAACCTGACGCCCGTACATAAAATCCATTCCTACACCTCCTCCAAATATGCATTGAGGAAGGCGAGTTCGCGTTCGGTGATGAAGTGGCCCTGATAGATATTCGGCTTGTCTTTCTCGATGAGCTCAATGGCTTCGGTGGGATTCACCCAGACCGTCTGAAGTCCTTCAGCAATCTCGCTTTCGTCAAGCGCGGTCGGTCCTATCTCGCCCATGACCTCCGCGATGTACCCATACGATATCTGAATGAGGTCGTGGGCGTCGCGGTACTCGATGACGATGCCAAGGGGCTTCACAATGCGAATATCGCATCCGACCTCTTCACGCACCTCGCGGTGGAGCGCTTGTTCGAGCGTTTCGTCCTGTTCCATGCCGCCGCCGGGGAGCTTGTGGAAGAAGTGATTCGAAAGATACTGGAGCGCAATCGTGCCGTCGTCGCGGACAAGGACCGCTCGAGCGCTCTTTCTAAGTTTGTATGGTCGGTCCATCTTCTCGCTGAACCCCATGTTAAGAGAGCCGTCGCTAATTTCAGCGAGGAGTTTGAGCGCAGTCATATATTCCAGTATATCAGAGCACGGTTCGGCTACTGTGTCTCGACAATAGCCTCCAAAACCGTTATAACTATGCACTGAACGTGTGGAAATAGCGCACTTCTGCGTTGTGCTTCACAAAATACCGATCATCGTATACTCGATACGCCTCACGGTATTTTGTTCGCACGCCTTGAATTGCATCAATTTCCACACGTTCAGAGAATGATAATGGCGGCTATGGTGTAATGGTCAACACTGAGGTTTGTGGAGCCTTCGATCTGGGTTCGATTCCCAGTAGCCGCCCTAATGAATATTTAGCTAGAATGTCCCTGTATTGCAGGGATTTTCTAGTTCTAGCATGCTATGCTTTTCGTATGGACGAAAGTCAAACACCAGAAATAAGTTCAACTTCTCAAAAAACCAGTTTGAAAGAACAATTCACGACAGTCACACCTCTTTCAAAATTTCTCGCGATGGTCCTTTTTGTAGCGTTCCCATTTGTTGGTTTTTGGTTTGGTATGAAATATCAAACTCAAGATACACTTGAGCTTATGCAAAGACAAACAAACATTGGAACAACAAATGATGCAAGTGGTGTCTTACCAACAGATACCAGTGTGAGTGGTCAGCTGACGGGGAACATTCAGTCAAATCAGGAAATTGAGAAAGTAACTCAAGAAGAGAATGAACTATTGTTGAATCGTATACGCTCTGAATATTCTGACATTTTTTCTACGCCCACTGATTATTCATTTGAGTGGAGATGGTATGACACAAACACCGGACCGAACATATCCAACATTCAGGGTAAGGTAATATCAACATCAGAATTCTCTTTTCAGGATTTGTTCTTGGGAGACCAGAGCCTCTTTTACCAGATTGAAAACACTCTTCCATCTTTCTTTGAACAAGAAGGATTCACGCAGGCGACCGCAAATGACAGTGACCATCCTACAAACGGTAGTTCAGTTCAGGGTTATGAACGGATAAATGATGGGGTGGTGTGTCTCAGAATCATTGAAGATACCGAGTCAGAATTTATGAACTATAAAATTGCGTGTGGGTTTAATCCAGCAACTATGAGTCCGAAAAGAATCAGCTATGACACAGGGCAATATTTGGATTGGGTAGGGAACGTCGTGGAATACATTCAGGACTGCGGCGGGGGTGAGAAATGTTTCAGTAGTCTACGAATTTCTCTTCCTGAAAATATGCAAACAAGCGAAATTTTTGAAGCAAGAATTAATATTGAGCAGTGTGTAGATGAAACACTACGAACCGGTGATAACGTTCACACGAAGGGTCATATACAAACAATAGTCTCCGATATTGGTCTTATATTTTCTTGCGATGACTCAGGCACATCAGTGACTAGAAAGTAGGAATGTAGATACTCACATCACTCAACCGCTCAAAAACAGTTCTAACATCCTCTACGACGTCGCCCTAATGAATATTTAGCTAGAATGTCCCTGTATTGCAGGGATTTTCTAGTTCTAGCCTGATATACTTTTCAAACAAAATGAGTAAAAAGATTGCAATTGTATGCTCGGGGGGAGGAATGAGGTGTGGCTACACTGGCGGTGTATTGGTGGCTCTTGCCCGAGAACTAAATCTTACGTCCCCAGACATAATTATTGCTGGTTCAGGTAGTGCTGGTTTCTCACTTTATTATTTAACACAACAATACGAAGCCATAAAAAAGATTGCCATTGAACTTCTTGCTACGCCAAAATTTATTTCATTTCTACGTCTGAACAAAATTATGGACATAGATTATCTTATTGACGTCGTGTTCAAACAACAACAGCCTTTGGATTTGGAAAAACTATCACAAACAAAATCCACATACTACATTCCAATCAAGAATTTAGAGAGTGGTGAAATACGCTACTTCTCAAACAAAGATGACGTAGATATTTTTGAAGTTCTGCGAGCGACAAAGGCAATCCCGTATTTCTACAAGAGAAAAATCTTACTAGACGGTTCTAGCTATGTAGACGGGTCAACATTCTCCCAACTAAAAAAGATGATTGATAAGGCAATAGAGTTTGGTGCAGACAAAGTCCTTGTCATAGATTGTAGAACACTAATGAGTAAGCTCCCTGAGTATGAAGACGGTCAGGTGTTTGTAATTTCAAACCCTAAAATCCCATCAAAATTACTCACAAGGAATGCCAAGAAGTTGCAAAAGACCTATGAAATAGGTTACTCAGATGTTGTAACCAACAAAGCGTTAGAAGTTTGGCTAAAAAACTAATAAGGGCTAAGAAATAGTGCCTGCAGATGTAGGGTAGAACGTAGGAATATAGATATTCGTATCACCCATTCTCTCAAACACAGTTCTAACATCCTCTACGACGTCGCCCAAATCGGCCCGCCCGAGAACGATAGTTCTCGGGCGGTTGCCGTTTGGAGCGGCTACTGGGAATCGAAAGACGGAGGCCGATATGAATTTCTGAGTGAAGCGATGAAAGAAACCGGCCGAGTCAGGGTCGTGAGCGACATATTTTCAAGGAGTCGTAAGCAACTATGAAAATAGTCGACTCCTGACAGATTCCCAGTAGCCGCCCTAACGAATATTTAGCTAGAATGTCCCTATATGTGGGGATTTTTTAGTTCCAACCAAACGATTGACACACAAGTATAATAATGGTATACTTTTTTTACTCGTCATTCCCGACGAGTTTCAACCAAGGAGCCAAACAATGGCAATGAGCAAGGAGCGAATGGGCGAAATCGCCCTGTTGTACGTCAAGAAGAAGTTGCGTCGTGAAGGGCTGAACCTCAAGCCCAACATGCAACGCGAAGCGGGGAACGAAGCGAAGGCACTCGGGATTTCCCCCGAGGAGGCGTCGGAGTTTATGGAAATCCTCGCTACCGAGCTGTTCGCCGAAGCCTTCCCCAAGAAGAGCTAGGCAGTTTTTCAAGTCACGTCGGTCTTGGTTGGATGCATTTGCATCCTGTAAACGGGTAATTGCTCCTCTCCCTCGTGGACATTGGGCAGAACAAGA
>CAZFBT010000014.1:0-13920 GCA_964517185.1 uncultured Candidatus Saccharibacteria bacterium
TTTTTACTATTCACCTCACGCATGAGAGTCACCTTTTGATTACTCAAATTACTAAGTTCGGTTGTCAGTCGTGCTTTTTCTTGTGCGACTTTCGATATCTCAAGATTTAGTTCACCGATAGATCGTTCAGTTGATTCAAGCTCTTGCTTTGCTTTTTCGACGGCCGTTACTGCAGAAGCCTTCTTTCGCTCCAATTCACGTTCAGATTGCTTATGTTTAGATTCCTCTGTTTCTAGAGTCCTAATACTTTTTTGAACTTTACTAATCTCTTGATCAATCGCCTGCATATCTTGCTCGCTCATATCATTCCTTGTTGATTAGTGCGCCTTCATTGCTTAATAATACACGTTTCATCTTTGTCCCTCCCCTATTATACCCACCGAGAGAGCCGTCGCTACGGATGACCCGGTGACAGGGGATGGCGGGGTCAAAATTCGCGGCCATGATACGTGCGACTGCGCGGGCGGCAGTCCTGTTCCCCGCACGTTGCGCGACTTCTCGGTACGAGAGCGTATGGCCGGGCGGTATGCGCTTTACGACCGCACAAACTCGATTGCTGAATGTCGTTATTGGTACTTTTGTATCACGCTTTGACATGGTTCTTTGCATGGAGCGCTTGCAGTTTCTTTCCACACGCTTCGCGGTATGGGCAGTACTCGCAGTCGGGGCCGCTCTCGGGGAACGAGTCGCTCGTAAGCGTCTCTTTAATGCGTGCAAGCGCATTTTCTATCCAATCAGTATCACCTGTTATTGGTACGAGCGTCGTCCGGAACGAGAGAGTGTCGTTGAAACCGTCTGCTTCAGCATTGCCGTTCGCGTAAACTAGATATCCCGTCAGTGAGACCGTGAATCCGTTTTGCGTGAGAAGCCATTGGTAGACGCTTATCTGGCGTGCGTACTGTTTCCCCCATGAGACATCATCAATGGTCCTAATGTCGGTCGTCTTTGCAGTCGCCTTGTAGTCGACGACGATAAGCTCGTTATTAGAAGTGACCCAGATATCGTCAACTGCGCCTGAGACACAGAGTCCAGTTGAGGCATGCAGGTGCTCGATGCCAGAGAACGCGTCCCGCCACACATCGAGGTCTCTGTGTTCGAATGGTACTGCATCAATACCATACGCTCTCATGAGGGGGTGTGGCGTCTTTTTCTTGCGGTATACGTCAAATTCTCGTTTGAGGAGTGTATCGACCGCAACATTGAGCGTGAATGCAGGACCTGATGGGCGCTTTGTACCGAGCACATTGTCAAGATAGAAACAGCGCGGACACTCGAGAAATGCGTCAATCTTTGAGCGAGAAAGTCTCCATTTCGATCCGCCGTAATTCCAGTCAGTGCTTCTATTCGGATTGTATCGCCTCGCGTAGTCAGCCATAGCGGAAAGTATAGCACTGTGCAACATGGACACCAAAAAAGCCCTTTCGGGCTTAGTTGGTATCTACGTGTGGGACTATTCAGCCATGAAGGTGGCTGCTGGACCCTCGATTTGTCGGTCGTTTCGAAGGTTGAAATCACGGTCTCCATCCTCAGTGTAGAATACGACGAGGTACGACTTCCCCGATTCGGTTGCGCGCTGAAGATTGACCTCAGTTGGGAGAAGTCCCTGGTCTGTACTGTAACGAGCCGCACCGAGGATATTGCCTGGCATACCATCGACGAGCTCGCGTACCGCGACCCAGCCATCGCTGGTAGGATACTCGAGCGCTCCGAGCATTACGGAGTTACCTGCTTCCTGATCATCGACCTCAATGCTACCCTCGCCTGTGGGCATTGCTGGTTCAGCCGGTTCAGGGGACGAATCAGAATCACTCACCGTTGTCGTCGTGACAGTTCGGGGCATATCTCCGAGCTTCACTTCTTCAGTGTCATCAGTGTTCGCTGAGCTCGGTGCTTCCGTTTCGGGAGTCGATGAGAAGACCCACACGAGGAGTCCACCGATGAGAAGTCCGGTAATGAATGCAACAACAGTCTTCTGTCCTTCTTGCTTTTCAGTCTCTGGCATACGAATTTCGTTACTCTCCTAGGTCCGATAATTGCGGCGATTATAGCACGGAATGTGTAGTTGTGCGTCTTGTGCCGCATTAGGTCACTCAGTACCGATTTATGTCAAAAATGACCGTTATGAGCCACAGAGAAGGCTCGCCTCACGGAGGACCGCATCTATTTTCGGTGGGTTCACATGGAGAATTTCAAGGAGCCTCGGATTTCTTATGAGGTCAGAACAAACGATGGTGCCATGTTCAAGAAGGTACTGCTTATGGCTCGCCGAGAGCTTCGTAAGGACAGTGATTGGGTACACGCTTGTCTCCTCAATGAGATGGTGGAGCGACCGCGACCTTGGGTAATCCCAGCTCAAGAGCTTTATACCTGCACATGCAGAGTACTTAATAGCCGCTTCAGTGAATTTCGTATTCGTTATGACGAAGAGGTCGATGATACCGCACTCGTCGCCTTTGCAGATGCGCTGGGATGAGAGATCGAGATAGCGCGCGTACGAATACATTGCAACCTGAATGTCTGACTTGATGCCTGGATGGGCGTGGAACTTTGCTTCTGCAACAAAGCTGTGATTCGGAGAGTACGCGGCGAGGTCGATCTCGTGTGTCGCACACTTGCCCTTAAGCAAGAGTCGTCGCTTCGTCCTATATCCCTGCGCCTCGAAAACACGACCCAGGAAATCCTCGAACGGGAAGCCGGTCGGTCCAAGCCCGAAAACCGCTCTTCTTAGCGAGTACTTTGCGGCTATTGGCGCTTCACTCTCGCGGAGGAGTTCGAACGCTTTGCGGTAAATCTCTTGGGTTCGCATCCCCTCAATGAGGAATCCCTCGATGGTGTGGACGATGGAACGTGCTTCCTCCCGCTTCGCACCGGCTTTGCGGAGGGATGATTCGAGTTTTTTCGGCCTGAACTCCTCAAGTGTTCCGTCGGCTTTCGTGATGCGCATCCCGTTAAAAAGTTATGAGCAAATAATGTTTTCGGTGTACAGCGATTCGTAAGGTATACATGCACTGCATGTGGGGAGTTGCAACCTTACTCTTAACGGGACACCCCGCTAGTATCTATGCGCCAATGATGCCGCCCCCGATGCAGCGTGCGCCTTCGTAGAGAACGCACGACTGACCCGACGATGGCATATCGACACCAGCGCTGTCGACCCTAAGCTTAGCATACCCATCAGCCAGCTTCTCTACTGTCACTTGAAATGGGGACTGGCGGTACCTGAACTGCGCTTCGCATTTGGTTCGGCCACTCTCACCTCTCCAAATCACGCTATCGAGGGACAGCACCTGTGCACTTACAGTCAGTGGTTGTGTTGCAATGGTAATGGTGTTCTTCTGGAGGTCCTTCGCGACCACATACTGGGGGTTGCGGTGGTCACTTGGAGGGGTGTCAGCGCGCATCCGCTCGCCGAGCGTGTAGAGGTGCGCACCATGATGAGTGCCGACGACATTGCCATTCAGATCGAACACCATACCTGGTACATCATTGATGTAGTGTTTAAGGAACTCCTTCATATCGATCTGTCCCAAGAAGCAGATGCCCTGGCTATCGCGCTTTGCAAAATTTGGAATGCCGACCTCCCTCGCTTCATTTCGAACGGCAGGTTTTGTACTATTGCCTACCGGGAATAGAACAGAACGGAGTTCCGCTTCAGTGAGTCGCCAGAGGAAGTAGCTCTGATCCTTCTCGGGGTCTGTGCCGCGGTAGAGCTGGTGGCGACCATCCTGTTCTCTGATGCGCGCATAGTGACCGGTAGCGATCTTTGTTGCACCGGACGAGAGGGCAAAATCTAGAAACACTCCGAATTTAACGTGCTCATTACACATGACATCGGGGTTAGGCGTTCTACCGTTTCTATACTCACTGATAAGGTAGTCGGCAACCCGCTCTCTGTAGGTTCGCGCGGCATCGAAGGTCAGAAAAGGTACCTTGAGGTATGCAGCGACGCGCATGGCATCCAGACGGTCCTTTTCTGCAGAACACTCGACGAAGTCGGGATACCAGACTTTGATGAATACACCAACGACGCGGTAACCCATATCGATGAGTCGCTTGGCAGCGACAGCTGAATCAACGCCACCAGAGAGTCCGACGAATACGGTTTCCTGTTTCTTCATACCGAAAAGAGGCTACCACGGAGTGAAGATAAGGGCTACCTTAAGTAGCGGGCCTTGTTCGCTTTATGTTCATCAAATGTCTTTGCGTAGTGGAACTCGCCATCATTCGCGGTAAGGTAGTAGAAATAGTCTGTTTCCATAGGGCCAAGAACTGCGAGGATTGCGGTAAGGCCAGGATTCGAGATGGGGGTTGGGGTGAGACCCACGTTACGGTACGTGTTGTAAGGCGAATCGATCGCAAGATCGTCAAGCGTGAGCTCACTACTCTCCTTATCAAGAAGGTAGTCGAATGCAGCATCAACCTGAAGTGGCATGCCTGCATTGAAACGGTTGAGGAGCACGCCAGCGACGAGCCGCATCGATTCCTCGTCCTTCGCCTCCCGTTCGATGATGGACGCGAGAATGATTACTTCTTCCTCTGTGAGGCCTGATGCGGCGATGCGATCGCGATACGGTGTAATCTTATCTTCATAATTCTCTTCCATGCGGGAGAGGATGTCCCCAAGTGTCATATCACGAGAGAGGTAATAAGTGTCAGGAAAGAGATAACCCTCGCGCGTGATTGCCTCACCTACCTCTGATTCGCTGAAATCATCTGGCAAGTACTCAAGGATGCGGCTTGCACGAAATCCTTCCGGGAACGTCACCTTCAAGGCGGGACTCTGGTGTTGGCCACTCACGATTGCTTCAGCTATTTCCGCGGTTGTTAGCGGCTCTGTGAATGTGTACGATCCTGCCTGGACGTATCGATCACCGTGATCTCTGATAAGAGTGAGATAAAAAAAGAATGACGAACGAACGAGAGACTGCGACTCGAATATTACTGACACATCCTCGATGGTCATACCCTCTTCGATGGTGATGTCTTCGCCGAGGGGGAAATTCGGGGTGGGGGCATTGAGCACATTCGCCGTGACTCTGAATGCGAGTGTGAGAAGCATGAGCGCAAAGAATACAACGCTTGCGATGATGAAAACATGCCGTGATGTACGGTTGGTACCCTGATTTGGACGAATATCATGTGCTTCGAACGTCATATTCAACCAGTTGGAAGATTCGCAGGTGCCTCAGCACGTTTCGACGGGAGTCGTGCGAGAGATGGCGTCACCGCAACCTTGCCGGGGAGGTGGAAGATGGTCGCGAGTTCCTCCGTCGTCATGACCTTTGATTTGTCATTTCGGTTATGGTGTGTGTACGCACGGCGCTTGTACTCATCGAGCTCCTGCTTCTTGTACGCGGCCGTGCGCCGTCCCTTGCGGTCCTGGAACATCGGCCAGTCGAAATCAGTGCGCCAGCGGACGCCGATGGCGTTCCGATTGAGGTCATCGTACCCACGCCAGGAGGTGATAAGAGCACCGATACGCTCGCCAGGTAAATAGGCTTCATTCGTGGCGATGTACATGCCCCGGATGACCGTATCGAATGCGTTCTTGCCGAGACTTCGCTCGATGGCACGGATGGTCTCCTTCTCGCTGTCTGTGAGGTTCATCATACTCAAGGTTGTTCTTGTCTCCTTGTCTTCCTTCACGCCGACACGCGCATTTGCCTCCTCAATGATCTTTCTGATGTGCTTCTTGGCTGCGGCTTTCCAATCAGGGCTCGCGATGAGTGATCCCGTCTTGAACGTCGACTCTCGGTTCGCGGTGATGAGTATTTGCGCCCAGAGATACTCATTCGGGCCAATGCTCGCGAACGCCTCGAGGAATGAGGTGATGGGATCTACTTTCTCCTCTTCTTTCGGCATCGTGTGGAGACCGTACTCGATGTAGGTCTTGATGGGGAGCGCATCCTCCTTCTTGAGTCCGAAATGTAGAGAGAAGTATGAGAAGCGGGTAGTGTCCCACGGAATCTCCGCAGTGTAGTCAATGTCGAGCTCCTGTATCTCGATGCCCGGGTACTGCGCATAGAGCTGGGCCTCTGCAATGTTCTTGAACTTCTTGCGCGGAACGTTCATGTAAAAACGGACGTCGCCGCCGCGCGAGACGACCTCGAGGGCGTACGTCGGCGGATGCTTGCCGTCCCAGTAGGTCTGAATGTGATTGTCTGGTGCTGCCGTTTGGTGTAGCTGAATAAGGACAAGCTCCATCGCTTCTGGCGATTTGAATATCTCCTGTGGAAGACGTATCTCAAGAGTGACTCTTCCCTGTTTCATATCAAAGTCTTTCTGGACATATGCGAGCCAGAATTCAAATGCGAGCAGGAATGTCACGACAGGGAGATATAGTGGTGCTCCCGCGATGACGTAGCCGAGTGTTCGGCTTGAGTCGACATCTATGAACTTGAATACGATGTAGAAAAGAACCAGACCGAGAGGGATAAAGATGATAGCCGGATTGGCACCAATCTTCTCAAACACACCGAAAAGCCAGGGAAAGGGATTCATCCCGTTAGAGATAGGAAACCTCGGGTTTCCGGTCGTTATGCTGCTTGTAATAATCTGACATATCTTGTCACTGATGCTGTCTACTCCGCACCAGAGAGTTACTCTGAAGGATTCATGGCATGTATCCCTATTGTACCGCAGAAACCGTACGCGGGAACGCACGGTTCATTGGTGGTGGGTACAACATCTGGAGTTCGTCCGATGCTTACTCGAGCACCATGTAGCTGCCGTCTGGAAGGCGCTTAAAAAGCGCAGCATCTTGGAGATTGACGATGATGGTGTTGTCCTTCACGTAGCGTTCTTTGCGGACTCGGTCAATGATCTCTTCCTTGGTGAGCGGACCATGTTGCATGAGAATGTCTCGTAGCACATCTTTCACAACGCCTGCGGAGTATCCCCACTCGGAGAGTGCGTACAGTCCGCGACCGACAAGTACAAAACGCTTATCTTTGATGAGTTCGTTGTGCGTCGTCGCAACGTGTGCCTTTTTTGTAAAAAGCTTCTCAATGGAATCCGCAACCTCCTTGAAGTGCATCGGTGAACCGTGTCGCTTCACAGCGAGATATGCGTAATCGCGGATACCTTTTGCGCGAACGTTCGGACTAGTCGCATGTCCCCATTCGCCAAGTGGATTGCGGTCAATTTCTTTTGAAAGTGTTAGCCAGCGTCGAAGAACCTTCTCGTCCTGATAGCGCTCTTCGACCTCACCGAGCTCATTCTTAAGACGGACTAGTATCTCATCTTCCGGGATGAGTTCGTCTTCTGAGATTGATGCGTAGACGTTCTTAAGTGCCTGCTCGACGGTTTCGGCAACCTTCCGCTCGATGCACCAGCGGTGCTTGAAGCACTCATCTTCCTTGATGCGGTGGAACGGATCACCGACTACGAGTAGGAAGTAAATATGATTGCGCGTCGAGGCATCCTTCGAGAGTTCGACGAGGAGCTCCTCCTCGTTGATGACGACACCGAGGTTCGCAATCGCTCCTTTGAGTTCCTCAAAGACAGAAGCATGTTCCTTGTAGACTGATGACTTCTGAATTGCTTGGATACCGTAGTTCTCGATCTGGCGGACACGCTCACGCGTGATACCGTACGTCGCTCCGATCGATTCGAGGGTGTATCGCTCAGCGGTAGCACCGAGGCCATATCGTTTTTCGAGCACGTCGCGAGCACGCTCAGGGAGCACTGCGAGTAGGCGCTTCGTGATCTGCTTTGGCTTGAAAGTAATCATAGAAATGTGGTGCGAATGGCCCCGGTTCTGGTTGATTGTTGGTAAATTGATACGCATTTTTAGCACGACAATGTCAATACGTCAAGGAACTGTCTCAGCCGTAACCATGAGGTTGATGATACGCTCAGGGACGTAGATGACCTTCACTATTTTGCCTGTGAGGTATCGGCTGAGTGCTGGGTTTTGTTGTACGAGCTCAAGCACTTCAGTTTCGCTTGCTTCAGGTGACGTGGTAACGGTGCCGCGCATCTTCCCGTTGATTTGAACACCCAGTGTGACGTTCTCACGGACAAGGTACGCGGGATTTGCAACCGGCCATGATTGAGCATGTATGGAATCAGTTTTGTTCAGGTTGTGCCAGAGTTCTTCGGTAAGGTGAGGTGCGAATGGCGCGAGGATACACAGAAGTTGTGTATAGGTGCTCAGGGCGAGTCCTGATTTTTCTGCATGATTGAGAAACACCATGAGTGCGCTTATCGCTGTGTTGAACTTGTAGGCATCGATGTCACGGGTCACCTTGGCGATCGTGTGGTGGAAAAGGCGTATCACCTCAGTGTCCTCACGTTCAGTCAAGTGTTCAGTGAGTCCATGAACACGCTCAAGGAACCGGCGGATGCCGGCAATACCGCTCATGTTCCAGGGATAGTTGGCGAGCTCGCCGTAGGGACCCATGAACGCGAGATACATTTTCACTGTATCCGCGCCGAGCAGTGCGACCTGCTCATCAGGATCGATGACGTTCCCTTTCGATTTGCTCATCTTGTTCCCATCGGGGCCGAGGACGAGTCCGCGGTTGATGCGCTTCACGTACGGCTCGCTGTCATTGACGAGACCGAGGTCAAAGAGTGCTTTCTGCCAGAAGCGTGAATAGAGAAGGTGCATCGTCGTGTGTTCTGCTCCGCCAAAGTAGAGATCGACAGGCATCCACTCGCGTTGGCGCTCTAGTGATGAGAGCGACGTGGGATTCGAGTTATCGATGTAGCGGAGGAAATACCAGGAGGAGTCGACGAAGGTATCCATGGTCTCAACCTCGGGCGTCCACCCCTTTCCGAAGATGCGCTCGGTGCGTTCGAAAAGCTCTCGGCTCTTCTGTAGTGGCGGTTCGCCGGTCGGTGTGAAGTCGACATCGGTCGGGAGGAGCCAGGGGAGGTGCTCCTCGGGTATCGGATGCGGCTTCCCCTCCGGGTCGTACACGATGGGAATCGGCACGCCCCAGTAGCGCTGGCGACCGATGGACCAGTCACGGAGGCGATAGGTATTCTCTAGCCTGCCGCCGACCTTCTCAGTGATGGCATGGGCTGCGGACACTGAATCCATTCCGCTGAATTCTCCAGAGTCGACCAACGTGCCCAGATCAGAGAATGGAAGTGGTGACGAAGCTGATATGACCTGGCGAACCGGTAGCTTGAACTTGGTCGCGAACGCGAAATCGCGCTCATCGTGCGCAGGGACAGCCATAATGGCGCCGGTACCGTATCCTTTAAGTACGTAATCGGCGATGTAGACCGGGATGGGTTCGCCATTTGCCGGGTTTGTCGCAGTGATACCCTCGAGGATGACACCCGTCTTCTCGCGTCTGTCATTCAGACGATCTTCCTCAGTGGTGTTCCTGGTTTTTGTTGCGTATGATTCCACCTCCTGCCAGTTCGATATACGCCCCCGATTCTTCACCACGAGTTCATGTTCAGGGGCGAGGACGAGGTACGTTGCCCCGAAGAGCGTATCGGCACGTGTCGTGAACACATCTAAGGAATCGCCAGTCGAGAGTGGGAACGAGATACGCGCACCACTTGAACGTCCTATCCACTGTCGCTGGGCTTCCTTAATATGCTCTGCCCAAGGGAGCGCTTCGAGATCGTCGATGAGGCGGTCAGCGTATTTCGTGATGCGGAGCATCCACTGCGGCATCTCACGGCGCTCAATTACATCACCTGAGCGTTCACAGCGGTTGTTGCTCGTCACCTGTTCGTTTGCGATGACTGTGTTGCACCCCGGGCACCAATTGACGACACCAACACCGCGGTACGCGATATCGTGCTCGAAGAATTTCGTGAACATCCACTGGGTCCACTTGTAGTATTCAGGGTCGGTCGAACTCGCGGTCTTGTCCCATGAGAACGCATTCCCCATGCTCTTCAATTGACCCTTCATGAACTTGATGTTTGATTCGGTCCATGCCTTCGGGTCGAGCTTGTGTTTAATGGCCGCATTCTCTGCGGGAAGACCGAATGCGTCGAAGCCCATTGGGAAGAGAACCTGCTTTCCCTGCATGCGGTGTGCACGGACATAAATGTCAGTGACCGCAAACGCAAACCAGTGGCCAATATGAAGATTCCCTGATGGGTATGGCCACTCAACGAGAACGTACTCTTTTTCGCGTCCCGGATCACGCTCGCCGACATCATAGAGCTGACTCTGCTCCCACTCAGCTTGCCACTTCTTTTCAAACGTTCGATGGTCGAATTTCTTGTGCATGCCGTGGGTACGTCATTAGGATGTCTGCATCAAGGCTTTGTGCTTGTCCCACCGAGAAAACGATCAAAACACCAACGTCCAATACCATGATCCCACATCTCAGGGTTTTTAATGATCGCACCAGTCTCAACGATAGGTCGCGAGACAGAACGATCGACAACCTGTGTAGGCGCGCCGAATTCTGCGCAGAGTGTGAATTGGTCGGGCGCAGTTAAATCGTATTCGTAGTTTGCTCTGCCTTCTGGCGCTGCGGGAGATTCGATGCCTTCGTAGAGCATATTGATTGATGTTGGTAGTGAGCCGTTGATGATGTAGTACTCACTTATTCTGTATTGTATATCTCTGAGGTCCACGATTTGCTGTTCATCAAGACGCTGCTCGCGGACTACCGATGGCGGGTCGACATGCTGAAATCCCGATACGAGTGCAATGAGCACAGCGATACTCACCGCTCCCGCATACCAGACTGAGGCACTCTCATTGCGCTCCCAGTAGCCACGTACATCGAGTACGTAGTAGGTGAATGCGGTCCCTACGACAATGAGAAAAACAAGGGCTTTGAGAAGGAATCGGGTGGTGAGATCGCCTTCGAGGAACCCAAGGATAAGTGCGACGAGGTCTCCAAGGAGAGAGGCACCGCCAATGACAAGAGAAAGGTAAATGAGCCACTTCGTGAGCGTCAGGTACACACCCTGCTCCTTACGACGTATAGTATTCACGAGACGTGTAAGCGCAACATATGTCGGGAAGAAGACGATGAGCAGTGCAATGCCAAAACGGATGCTTGATGCAGCACTCTCGTACTGCCAGGCACCTTCGGCTGCATCGGGGTACGTTACATTGATAACCCCGAATGCGAGCATAATGAGTGCGGTGATAGAAACGTAGAGCGAGATGAGGGAACCGAGCTGCAGCACAAAATTCTTAGGGGTATTTGTCATAGATCTCCATTGTGCGCCGTTTTATGCGTTTTGTACAGTCTGCGTATTGGTCTATACTGTCGCCACTATTAGTAATCACTTCATCTTATGAAACACGATGATTTCCAGAAAGCCCCCAAACTCTTTTGCGAAAGTGTCCAACTCGCGTTCACACCAGAGTATTTTGTTATGGCCATAAATTCTGGAGAACAATCAGCCATCTACTCATTTACGCCAGAGCACATGAAACGACTTTCTCAGTACCTCACGCATGAAATTCAGGCATTCGAAAAGGCGCATGGCGGGATTGAAGCCAGATGGGACCCAAGCATCATGAGTCCCTTGCAGAAGAAGAATCCACCATCTGAGAAAAGCTAGCCCTGACGCGTCTTAAGCATGTAGTAATAGAGCGCGATGAGAAAAGCGAAGAAGAAGACGCAAACGAGCGGATAGGTTACGAAGCCAAACTCAAAGAGGTAGCGTGCAGCGCAATCAGATCCCTCGCCTGCCGCAGGACAATTGACGAACTCACTTCCTCCCATTTGAAGGTAGTGTTGGTAGAGACCAATGATGAGTCCTGTGCCCGAGAGCACGATACCATAACGCGGAAAGACAGCGTCATTGAAATAGAGTCCCGTCCCGATGATGAACGGCTGTGAGAAGAGAAAGACGCGCTGGAGCCAGCAGAGCCCACACGGGATGAAGCCGAACACGTCTGAATATACGAATGCGACCCCGCTTGCTACGAGCGTCATGAAGAGGGCGAGCAATCCACCGAAACGTCGAACGAGCAGTTTGAATTCCTGCGTGGTCTTAAGGTCGACAATGAGTACTGTCGCTCCAAGGAAGACAACGATGCCGGCAAGGGCGATGTAGAAGTTAAATGTCTCAACAACCTCAATCATGGTGACGGGAGGAGTGTACAACGTGTCTTATCAGCGAGCTTTTCAAGGTCCATGACACCTTCGACCTTACTCCCATCTACGAATGTCCAGGTCGGATAGCTCGTGATGCCTGCGTCAATACAGGGAGGGGTCTGGGACTGACGGTCAAGTGTTGAGCACTCGATGTACGGAAGCTGTTTTGAATTCTTGAGGAGCGCTTTCTGGTCATTACAGTGTGGACACCAGAAAGCGCCATAGAACTTTGCTCCGGCATCAGTAAGACATTGTGCAAATGAGTCGAACTCGGTCGTTGATTCAGCGGACGTGTCGCGATTTGCGTTCCGAGCGACGATGAGACCACCAGCTATGAGTACGATAAGCGCGATGTAGACGTATGTAATTTTCATCCCTTTGATATAGGAAGATAGAGCGACGCCCTGCCCGCCTATGTGCTTAGTATGTGATTTATAAAACTATGTTGTTATGTATGCAACATGAACTTTCGTCTTGAAGTATGTTGCATACCTATGTCTCTCGTCTCGAGTGCTCACGCTGATTACCTTGGAATGAGTCGAGCATCTCTAACACGGGATTCACATGGTTGCGATTATACCAGCAACGTCCAATTAGAGAAACCGCCACAGGGTGGCGGTTTCGTTCAGTGGATTCCTAGGTAGAGTGCGATTGCCAGCACCGAGAGCACACAAATTGCTAGTGCCTTTGATACCGTAGAATACGGTCTACCAAGCGTAGCTTGCGAGGCACGCATGTGGGACATGATCAGTGTGGAAATGAGGAGAACCAGGACAACTCCAGGCGTAAAGCAGATTGTGTGCATACACCCTCCTAAACACAATGCCTGGGACAAATATGTTTCTGTGCAACTAGACAGTCAACTAACCGCTCCTTCTTGACCGAACTCGGTCGGACTCTTTGAGTACCTGCTTGCGGAGTCGTACCGAATGTGGAGTTATCTCGAGGTACTCATCGTCCGCCATGGTCTCGAGGCCGCTCTCAATGGAGAGCGGCCGGTGTGGAGTGAGGTAGAGTGCCTCATCGGAACCGGAAGCGCGAACGTTCGAGAGCTGTTTCCCCTTCGTGGGATTCACCGTCATCTCCTCGCCCTTTGAGGTGTTGCCAATGACCATGCCCTCGTACACGTCGGTTGCGGGTCCGATGTAGAGCTCGCCGCGATCTTGGAGGTTCCAGAGCGAGAAACCGAGCGCCTTGCCGCTGGCCATCGAGACCATCGAGCCGGTCTGGCGTTTCTTGATATCGCCCGCGAACGGTCGGAACCCGAGCACCCGTGAGCAAAGTATACCCTCCCCCTTCGTATCGATAATGAACTGCCCTCGATACCCGAGGAGGCCACGAGTCGGTCCCTCGAGAATCAGGCGCACCTGGTTCTCGTGGAGTCGCATATCCATGAGAACGAAGCTCCTTCGCCCCAAGGCCTCGATGACGGCTCCCTGGTACTCGGAGGGAATGTCAATGGTGACCTCTTCAAACGGTTCATGCGTCACACCGTCTATTTCACGGATAATTGCCTGGGGCTGTGAGACCTGGAGCTCGTATCCTTCGCGCCGCATGTTCTCGAGGAGGATCGAGATGTGCATCTCGCCGCGTCCCGAGACCTTGAAGGCATCACCAGTGCCAAAATCGATGCGGAGGCCGACGTTGATCTCAAGCTCGCGCTCGAGACGCTCTCGAAGCTGGCGCGAGGTGACATACTTACCATCCTTGCCGGCGAATGGCGAGTTATTGACGACGAAGTCGAGGGTGATGGTCGGTTCGTCGACGGCGATAGCGGGGAGCGGCTCGACTGTCTCGCTGTCAGTGATAGTTTCGCCGATGTAGATGTCGGAGAGACCTGCGACCATGACAATGTCGCCCGCGTATGCGGAGGCGA
>CAZFBT010000015.1:0-13787 GCA_964517185.1 uncultured Candidatus Saccharibacteria bacterium
AATGACAAACCCCCACCACATCGCTAGAAGTGCGAGCGTGGTACGTGGCGACAGTGTGATGGCGCTATTGCTCATGCCGATGCGAATTTCTTATACACTTGGTCCAATCTCTCGAGATAGCGGTTCCAGGTGTATGAACGTGCGTTCTCTCTACTTCGTACACTGTATTGAAGACGAGCGCATGGTGTCTGATACAGTTCCATGATAGCTGCTGCGATACCCGTCACATACGGTTCGCGTACCAGGATGCCGACATCGGCAACTAGGTCACGAAGACCTACAACGTCTGTTGCAATGATAGGCAATCCACTCGCCATGGCTTCGAGGACGGTAAGCGGCATTCCCTCTCGGTCAGACGAAATGATGAGCGCATCATGAGTGCGGTAGGCGTTCCTAACCTCTTCATGCGTTTGCGTACCCAGAAAGGTTACTGCACTAATCTTGCGCTTTCGTGCAAGCTCGACAAGCGCGTCATACTCTTCACCATCACCGATGAGCGTGAGCATGTAAGGGATTGAGAGGAGTGATAGTGCCTCAATGATACGGTCAACTCGTTTTTGTGGTGCGAGCCGACCGACATACAGTAGCCGAAGTGTCTGTCCTGATGTACGTGAGCTCGTCACATCAGTAAAGAAGAGCTCACTTACTGCATTCGGTATGATCCTTATGCGCTCAGAAGAAACGCCATACAACGAAGACACGATGTCAACTTGCTCAGCTGCACAGACGATGACTTCTGATGCACGTCTAAGAAATCGCCCCCAGATAAGTCTTTTGTGGAGTAGAAAAAGCTGACCAAATGTTCCTGATGGCATGACATCAAGATGGAAATGAGCGATATAGCGCATCCGCTTTATGATTGATGCCACCAAGACCATCTCTGGCCAAAATGCTTGCGCGAGATGCACATGTACGATACTTCCCTGTGGAATACAGAACAAATGGAATAGGAGTGCCGGTGCGATCCTTAGGTTTGCGATATCGAGGGCGAAGAGTCGGCGTATGGTGAGATTTTGTTTGCGTTCGATACTTCCCCACATTTCCTCAGACGAAGTGAGTACGGTTACAGTTCTATCACGTGCAGCTAAACGAATTGCCATATGCTCCATGACTTGTTCTATGCCACCAAGGTGCGGAGGATAATACGTTCCGATGAGAAAAATGGATGGTTTCGAAGCAGCATCCAAAATCTGGGCATACCTGTCGACCCGTTCCTTCCACTCGTACACGCGCCGGACCTTTTCGCGCCCAGCAGAACCGAGTTCTTGGCAGCGTGAACGATCCAATATGAGTGCTTCGATACGATCTGAGAGTGCGCTTCCATCGTTCGATGGAACGAGGTACCCTGTCTTGGCTTCTTCTACAATATCGGGTATCCCACCTACACGAGTACTCACGACAGCAAGGCCGCAGGCCATAGCTTCAATAATGACCGTCGGTGAACTGTCATTGGTTGTTGGGAGAGCAAAGACCTGGGCCTGCTGGTATGCCTCAACGAGCGCTGTGCCATCGAGTTTCCCTTTGAAGGTGACATTCGTTGCGATTCCGAGTGCGTTCGCTTCAGCCTCATACCGAGATCGCATATCTCCGTCACCTACAACTGTAAGATGGATGTCAGCAATGCGTGTTCTCAGTTTCGCAATGACAGAAAGCAGTATCGAAAGTCCTTTGTGTTGCTCGGCTGTACCGAGACCGGCGACAAAGAGGATTTCCGGATATAGAGTAGGTGCTGCGCTCCTTGGAGTGAATCGGTTTGTATCAACTCCAGGTGTAATAACTGTAGCCTTATGGGCATATCGGGCAAGGAAGCCAGTTCGAACGAATTCGGAGGAACAGATTATCCGGTTCGCACGGTGAAGCAGTAGACGCATGAGTCCATGCTCATATAGCCAGATAATGATATCGGCAAAAAAACGGTGTTTCTTCATCGAACCGGCATGGTAAGTGACAATGAGCGGTCTCTGACCACACATGAGCGCCACGACATCTCCGAGACCAGGGACAGGAGTGTGGATATTGACAATATCAGGTTCGATTTGTTTGATAATGCGACGCACCTTCGGGAACCAGAAGAATGAGAATGGCGTGTTCGAAAGCTTGAATGATGGACGAATCCGATACACTCTGAATCCTGCGACGTCCTCAACTGTATCGAGTGTCCCTGATTCCGTCGTTGTAAGTACGATCACTTCGTACGCAGGGTTACTCGCGAGACCTCGTGCGACTTCGAACGCGTATCGCTCAAGACCACCGCTATGGGGCGGAAAGTAGGGGGCCGTTATGAGTATCTTTCGCTTCACATGCATACACTGAGTGATTCACTATTCGAGACATATCGAACATGGGGACGATGTCCGATGTATGCCAAGACCCGCCTGAGCCGTTCCCAATCATTATGTGCATCGACCTCCCATGAATGACCCCAGAGGTGGAACACTCCACCGTCACGAAGAACTCTATCGAACAGGATCATTGCCTGGGCATCCCAACGTTTATACGTTCGAAAGAAAGTGAGTGGGTTATATCTGACTGCTCTGAGGAGTGAGAAAACATCAGACCAATGTGAGTATGTGTGGATGGTTGTCTGACAGGTAAAAGGATCGCTTAAGGGTTTGATTGAAAAACGTTCGACCGTCCTCGCGTAGCGATAGCCAGCCCCCCGAACAAGCGCAACATCACGTGGTGAGTATTTCCCTGCTGGATAGCAAAAGGAAGTGACTTCTCTTCCTATGAGTGTCTCGAGGTACTGCTTTGAACCAGAGATCTCCTGTTTTGCAGCATCACTGCTTAGTCCAGGTAGATGACGATGTGTCATGGTGTGTGCGCCAATTTCGAAATCCTTGGCTAAATCAAGGATTCCCTGTTGAGTAAGACGTGCCTCTGTACTTAGTTCGCAATCGTGTGGGGCTACATAGAATGTGCCTTGAATACCGTAATCCTTGAGAAGCTTTGCAAGCTTGAGGTCGAGTACATGTCCGTCATCCCAGCTCGTGGTCACAACCACATCCGTTTGCACACGCTCAAGTGCAGCGTACAGCTCAAGAATAGGACTAAAATTCTTACTCCATGAAAAATGTTCACATGCGAATGCGCGTGAATACGCAGACATGGATGCTAAACGCTTAGGGTCACTGAGTATCGAGAGAATGTGCTCCTTGAGAGCTTCTGTTGTCCGTGATGAAAAGCAAATACCTTCACCATCGAGTGAATATTCAGCATAGCCTGGCTCGCTGGTCGCGATAACAGGCGTACCGCAGGCCATCGCCTCTTGCATCACAAGAGTGAAAATCTCTCCCTCGGAGGGTGCGACGAACAAATCAGCGAGAGCATAGAGCTTTGCTAGCTCATGGCGTGTCCGAGGTCCAAGAAAGTGGAAGTGTGGCGAGGTAACCCATGACGAAGGAACTGTCCCACTGCCAACGTACACAAGATCGAATGAGTCGTCTTGGGCCTCATAGAGGATGTCGTATCCTTTTTTGGGCACTAATCGTCCAACGAAGAGCACGAGAGGGCGATTGATTGGGAGCCCAAACTCTTTCTTCGCGGCATTGCGCTCTTCGAAAGTACTGGGATGGAAATATTCGATATCAATACCATTTTTAAGCTCAAGGATCCGATTGGCTGGTACTTTCTGAGAAATAAGAAAATCACGAACGTGGAGGTTATAGACAATGATGCGCTTTGCATAATTAAAGATGCCTACTCCGAACGTTCTATAGACGATGCGTTGTATGAATACAATCAACCTGCTCGGGTGCGCAACCAAACCGACATGCTGAGTGAGAAAAAGTGGTTTTCTATAAAAAAAGCTGAGTACATAGGCTGCCCATGAAGTCATGTAGAACACGTCATGAAGGTGCACCGCATCTGCAATTTTAATCTCTTTCACAAGCGTTTTGATCAGTCCGATACCACACACGGGGAAAGGAACACCGAGTCGGGTGTCGAAGGTGTTGAGCGCGCGTACGCGACGTATTATTACACCGCCCTCTTCTCGAGCTCCGGGTAATTCTCCGTCTCCTGCACACGTCACAACAACGCTCGTGTGACCCACCGCAGCAAGGTGCTCCGCCTGCATGCGGGAGATGACCTCAAGTCCACCAACGTGAGGTGGGTAATAGTGCGACACTGTGAGTATTCTCATAACATGAGCGTCGAACCTGCAAGCTTCTCATCTGGTCTGAGCATGAGATTTTCAATATCAGCTCTTCGCCAAAACAGATTCCGGATCAGCACTTTCAATATTTGTATGCCATCTGAGAACGGCTTTAGGTTTGACTCACCTGCTCGTGCATGGTAACTGATAGGAACTGAATAAATTTGTTCACCAATACGGGCAAGCTTTGTGACCATTTCCATTTCTATGGTGAATCCCTCAGAGTGTAAGTGAGGGCGAAGGATATCAATCACGCTGCGCTTCCATGCGTAATAGCCAGTGAGCACATCAGTGATTGGCATGCCATACAAACGTTGGACAAGAAATGTGAATACTTGATTCCCAATACGATTGAGTCGATTCATCGAACCATCGGCGATCTTTCCACGAAGCCGAGAACCAGCGACCACGTTACAAAAATCAGATTTGAGCATAAAGAGTAGTCGTAGGACTTCTTCGGGACGATATGTGTTGTCGCCGTCTAGCATGACGACATAGTCACTGTCTTCAGGCACGTTTGAAAAACCACACTTGATCGCGTTCCCCTTCCCTTTTCTTAGTTCACAGATGACTTCTGCTCCGTGTGTTAAGGCAACCTCACGGGTGTTATCAGTTGAGTTGTTGTCGATTACGATGATGCTGAGTGAAAATCCATACTCTTGTAGCGCTCTCCTCGGAAACGAATCAATGACTTCTCCGATTGCATCGGCTTCGTTGTAGCAAGGTATCAGTACAGTAACTTTCTCGAGTTTCATGGAATAAAATATTAGAATATATGTGATCTGATTACTTGCTGTAAAAGAGGCAGTGCTATGACAAGTGTCCCTGGAAGCTCAACAGCATTAAGGGCAACGGTTCCTGTTCCCGTGACAGACTGTCCATTCTCCAGGTGTAGTGTCCCGGTGCCCAGTCGGTGTGTTTCACCCAGTGCATCAATGAGGTATTTATCGTAGGTATAGTCAGTGTCGCTTCCTTCGCGGTTTACGACGGTGAATGTGTAAGAATATATTTCTTCTGAAGTTGTCTCATCAATGCTCCGTGAGACATTTGAAAAGTAGAGTTCTGTATAGTACGGACCTGCAGTGCTTTTCGGATCAGGCGTTACGGGGCTTGCTGACCGTGTGATGAGGTCGAAGGTTATGACCAGGAGGACGAGCAGCACAACACTTACCAAGAAGATACGCCAAAGCTGCCAATGACTCAGCCGTCGCTCCTGCATCTGGTCTTCTGATATTTCCATATTACTGACTCAGTGGACATATACGACAAAACTGCGTTTTTAGCGCCATTCGTCGAGAATTATCCAAAAAACTCCCGGAATACAATGTGATCCGAGCAACACTACTGACTTTGTGTGGCACTATACCACGCTATTCTATACTGTCATATTTGACAAATCGAAAAATTATTACTCCATAATCAGCAGGTTTCGCATGCAGAAAATAGATAGCGTGACCGTGTGGGAATGAATTTGAATTGTAATTAGAAGGTACTCAATCCCGTATGCTCCATGAACCACGCAATGAAACGCTTCGTGTTTGAATCATTGCGATAGTCCTCATAGGGTAGCGTGAAGAGTCGATTGCTGCCATTGCCCCAGAGTTCTTCGAAGAAGCGACTCGCATCGCGATAAGCGCTGTTCTCTGCCTCCGATCCGACCCAGACATCGGTCTCGAGATTGAGGTTGTTGAGATTGCGTCGCGTATAGTTCGCAGAACCGAGGAGGAGCTCGTGTCCCCCGCTCGACTCGGTGATGAGGAGTTTCGTGTGGCACTGCTCCCCATGGGTTGCGCACCAGCGAACCTCGATGGCGCCGTTGGTGTCGCGGAGGAGCTTCGCGGCGGCCTGTCGATTCGGGATGCCGTTCTTCTTGAGTCCGAACGCATCCTTGTTGGGATCGAGGATGACCCACACGCGCGCACCGCGGTCGCTCGCACCAATGAGCGCGTCAATGATATCGCCGTGAGCGAGGTAGAACATCACAAGACTCACCGAGTCGCCCTCCCCCGCGCCCGCGAGCATGCGGAGCGTTCGCTCGAGTATTGCACGTTCGGAGAGGAGCTGGACCGATACCGCACCCGTCGCCTTGCGAATGGTCTCCGGCAACGGTACATCAAACAGAGTTCCCCCTGAAAATTCCGCGACGGCCTCTTCCCCTTTGACGGCATCCTGCCAGATGCCATCTTCGACCACAAGAGCGACGTTACTATGCCTGCTTGAACCATCGTGCGGGTTCGCCGAGGTGACGAGCGTCGTCATCGTACGCACGCCCTCTTCCATACGGTCTGCGACGATGAGCTTCCGGTGGTTCGCCTTGAAGTTGAAAAGAGCGAGGTATGCGCGGAGCGTGATGTCTTCACCACCAGTGTCCATGATGTTCGGGATGAGACGGAACGTGTAGGGCGACCCCACGAGAACGCGGTGCGCGAGGTCGGGCCACTGGAGGAAGAGCCGCCAGAATGACGAGTACGTCGGATTGCTGTCGCGGAGCGCGCGGTGATTGGTGAGGATGACGGGGATGTCCGCCGCGCGGAGCGCATCGAATTGCGCCGAACGCTGTCCATCATAGACGGTGTTGATAGGGTCGCTCACGACCGTGATGCGCACCTCGGGTTCGGCGACTTTCTTCGCAATGAGTGCATTGGTGAGTTCCTGTGAGAGAGCGCGGTACGTCTCGGGCGCTGCGCCCTGGAAAGGATTCCAGAGGAACATATCGACGAGGATGTACGAGTGCGCCTCATCGACCATCCGCATAACCTCGTCGAAGATGGTCTGCTCGCTCACGCGCTCCCCATCCTCGGCGAGGAAGGTCTGGTCTGCGAGAAAGCGTACCGAACTATCTGGCACCATGTACACCTCCCCCGCGCGTCCGATACCTTCGGGGAGCTGTTTGAGGGCTCCGTAAAGACCGACGAGAATGAGGAGTAGGAGGAGGCTCCCGAGAATGATGTGTCGGGGACGAAGCCCGAGTATGAATCGCGCCATGTTCCTATTCTATCGAATCGACGGATATTCCCCCGCACGCGGTGTAGAGAACTCGAATGCTATCAGCTGGCAGTGGTCGGCTCAATTGGCTTTTCATGGTGCTCACAGTGACACGTACCACAAGCGCACGAGCGCATCGAGAAGAGCTCGTTCGCGTGAAGCTTCGCGATACCGAAGAGGTAGATGAGCTCGAGGATGCCGAGCGTGTTCACGAAGACGAATATAACGAACCACCACGGCTGTCCGCGGCGTGCAGAGTGCCAGAGGGCGAGTCCTTTCCAGAACGCGGACCAAACGACGAGGAGTATGAGCGCTACGAGGATGACAGACGAACCATCAATAAGCGCGTTGAATTGTGCTTGTGTCATATGAGGAGGCTTTATGGTTAATGACTACGCTCTCTCCAGCGCGGCGCGAACCTGATGAGGAAAGCGTAGAAACGGGAGATGAGAGGGTTCATGCCACGAGCGATCATTCCCTCGTAGCAGATGTTCTGGAACTCCTTGAGGTTTGTGCCCTCGTAGCAGAATTTTCCGTCGCGGTAGCAGAGACTGCAGTACTCACTGGACTCGGGAACCCCCGGGTCTTCGGAGAGCGGCATGAGACAGCTCGCGCATTTCTTTGATGTCATGCACTTAGTATACACCCCGAGGTGCGTTCCAGTGCGTCTATGCTTTGACAGCCACGACTACGATCACTATAGTTTTCATGGATGCACTTTCACATACGGAGGTCCCTATGGCGTATCGATACTCACTTGAAGTATTGCTTCACATCCTCAGGTGTCACGCTCCTCGTGAGGTAGAGCGGGTGCAGGGGTTGAAGAGGAAGAATATTCGCGGTCTGCTCTCGGTTGGTCTCAAGCTGCACTGTCTCGATGGAGGTCCACAGTATAGCTCTATCATCTCGCAGCTCGGTGGACCGAAAGATATCCTCGAGGTCAACCTCTATAGACGAGCTATCCCACGAAGTGTCTGCTGGGTCCTTCCGCCCGTTGGGAACGTCGAAGCAGCCATCACACTTCTCGGTGCCCTCGAGCGTGCAACTGGGACGAATGTGTTTGGGAACCCGAACATCCAAATCCAAGTCTGCACTCCGGGACGGCTCCCTCCGCGAAGTGCCGGAATCCTCACCATCGCGTTCTGTCTGGGGACCGACCTGCTTCGCAGGTTCTACAGGAGCGATCTCGCGACAACATTCTCGAACAAGACGATGTACACGCGAGGTCACCGGCTTACGCTCTATGATGCTTTGGGCGAACTCGACCGCAAGTTCGTGTGGTGGGGTAGTGCGGAATCTGGTCGACGACTCTGCCCCGAACTCCCATTTACCTGTGAGCGAACCGACCTCTTCCCCGCGACGACACCGACTGATCTGAGGAATATCAACCTCATCGCCACACTCCTCGTCCATGAGGAATATGGCGGCTACTGGGGCAAACTCGGCTCTGATTTCCGGTATGAGCTCTGTGGGCTCCTCGACCGGCATAGGCTTACCCACCTCTTGAACGCCCCATGGGTCTCATCGGTCTTCGACGAGGTGACGCGCAGCAGTGAACGTCATGAAGAGGACCAACGATATCTCCGAACGATACAGGCACTCATGGACTATGCGTTTGAAGACGCGAAACGGCTCATCAAAAAACCGTGGCTCACTATTCTCGAGCGCAACTCGGAGAGTTTGCTTGTCGATGTGAGGGATCTCCTCGCTCGATTCCACACAGAGATACTCAGCAAATCACATGCGTTCGCATACTCATGAGGAGACGCCATGCATGCTCACCAACCAGGCACCGAGCCAGTTGAGATACCTGAATTCATGCCAAATCCAGCACATGTACCGATCGAGCTTCCGGATCCAAAATTCCCGAAGCCGCAACCGATACAGATGCCAGAAGGTGAATCCAGTGATTGCAAACCCCGACGATGTCGGGGTTTTTTGTAACGATGCATAGCATGGTGAATTGTATAATTGTATAAAACGTCCCGCTCAGAGAGCGGGACAAATGTATGAAAGAACGTATATCTAGAGCATCTCACTCGCAAAGTCGGCGAGTCGAGAGCGCTCCCCGCGCTCGAGTATTACATGGCCATAGTGCGGCCACCCCTTGAACCGGTCGACCGCAAAGGCGAGTCCCGAGCTCCCTTCGGTGAGGTACGGCGTGTCTATCTGCGACATGTTGCCGAGACAGACAACCTTCGTCCCCTTGCCTGCGCGCGTGATGAGCGTCTTCATCTGCTTCGGGGTGAGGTTCTGACACTCGTCGATGATGAGATACCGTGCGAGGAAGGTACGCCCACGCATGTAATTCATCGATTTGATGCGAATGCATGACCTGATGAGGTCAAGTGTCGCTGGATGGTCCCTGACATATGTGTTGTCAGGATTCCTCGTGAGTACCTCGAGATTGTCCTCGAATGCACCCATCCAAGCGCCCATCTTTTCCTCTTCAGTACCGGGGAGAAACCCGATGTCCTCGCCGATAGGCACGGTCGCTCGGGTGACGATAATCTCGCTGTAGAACTTCTGATCGAAAACCTGAGCGAGTCCTGCGGCGAGCGCGAGGAGGGTCTTTCCTGTCCCCGCCTGCCCGACGATCGTCACGAGGTCGATGTCATGGTCCACGAGGAGCTCAAGCGCGAAGTTTTGGAACGGGTTCCGTGCGGTGATGCCCCAGACAGCATGCTTCGGCAATGCGAAGTTCTGGAGCATTCGCAGTACCGCAGAACCATGGCCGACCGACTCGACGCGCGCGTAGAATGGCATATCGCCGTCGAGATAGACGAGTTGGTTGTGGAGCATCTGCTGCGTATGCTTGTGGGTGTACCTGAAGCGCGCATACCCATCCTTGTTTGGGAGTGGTGCGAGCGTCCGTGCTCGTGTCGAGAAAAAGGTTCGTGGTAATTGGAGCGTACCGGAATAGAGCACCTCTGCATCAGTGAGTGTCTTGTCGCTTGTATAGTCTTCGGTGAGAAGCCCAAGTGCCCGTGCTTTGACACGCATGTTGATGTCCTTCGACACCAAAATGACATCACGCTCGGGAAACTGCTCCTTGAGTGATTTTACGACCCCAAGTATCTGGTTATCAGCTTTGCCTGTGGGAAGCGACTCAGGAAGGGTGTGCTCAACAACGTTCATCTGGAAGTAGAGCTTCCCTTTTGCTTTCGTATCACCAAGCCCCGAGAGCGGCACGCCATTAGTCACGGATATTGGACGTTGGGCCTTTGCGATGAGCACATCGAGTGAACGACTCACCTGTCGCGCATTCCGAGGGATCTCCCCGGTGCCAGTCTTGTGTCCATCGAGCTCCTCGAGTGTCATCATTGGAAGATAGACATCGTGCTCTTCGAACCGAAAGAGTGAGGATGGGTCGTGGAGCAAGACGTTCGTATCGAGCACGAAGAGCCGTCCAGTGCCGGTGAGCGGTTGCGTGCGGAATTTCCGCGCATTTCGCTTCACGTGCCGAAGTAGCCGCGCCACCTCGATGGACCTGAGGATGGGCGTCGTGCCAGGAACGGGTATCGTTGCTTTCGCCACTGTTCTCTCCTACGTTAGTTGAATGTGTGTGAATGAACACAAATTTCCAGAATTGTTATACGCTCTTCGACAAACACACGCAAGCATTGCGCATGCGTGTGTTTGTATTCATTCGAATGTCGGTGCTGTACTAGAGAGGTGGCTCTTGCCAGAATCCATAACCATGATGATGGTGGTGACTCAGTCCATGGCGAAATGGCAGGATGCCCGTTTCTTCGATGTGTGCACGTGCGCCAACGCCAAGGAAATCACCTGATTCACGGAGTTGATGTGCCTCGACCATAACACTGAACGCATTTCTGGTCATGGTATCTGCAAATGGTGTTCCCTCAGCTGCCTTTATGAACGCATCATAATCGTTTGCTTCGATGGCCGCACGTATCGCAGAGCGTTTCTCTGGTTCAGGCATTAACGATGGTCCTCTCATAAGTCCAGCAGCTTCGAGAACATTGCGTGCTCTCTCGAATTCTCCTGATTCGCGGAGCACGTGGGCCTCTTCGATCGCTTCTTTCTGTGCTTCGGTGAGCTCACTAAAGTTTCTTCCTTGTGCGGCCGCGGTAGCCGCACCGAGGACACCGAAGAGTAGGACGGGTACGACGAGCATCGCGAGCTTTTGATCATACGTGTAGGATTCCATATGCTGGTCTCTGTGGTTAAAATTCGTAATGAAGCAGCTTCTGTCTTTGGTACGCACGCAGAAAAAGATCTCTTTCAATTTGAAATTCCGATAGGCACTGGCCTTGTTCGGTTCAGAACACCTGCGCGTTCGTAGAGAAATTTGGTGCATAGCTCTTCTGGCACCTGCGGTGCCTTCGGTTCTGGCAGGGTGTTTGACGCGATAGTTTCCCAAAAGCGCGCGCGACGCGCACCGAGGTCCGTGAGTGAATGGGCCTCGAGATCAATCGGCATGAAGTGACACGCAACGAGCTGACCTGAGGGTCCGCTCGTCGCCATGATGCGAATGTGTGCACCCAAGGAAAGATTGCTAAGCTGCACCGGGGGAAGGGATTGGAACACGAATGTCTCCTCCTTCTCTTTGACAGTACGAATGGTAACGCGGCCTGACTCCATGTCGATTGAAGAGATGACGCCACTGTAGAGTCCGCGCATCGGCTGGTGCCACATGCGTTCACGGCGTGTGAGTGACGGCTCATGGAGTGGCATGAAACGCACTGCCACACGCTCGAGGTAACTACCGGCACCGACGGCATGAAGGGCGCACCCACCAATGAGACTTCCTGCGAGAGCAAAGAGCACGGTTCCGTAGAGAGGATAGCGGTAGCCACGGTCGGTATGGCGCAGATTGTAGATACCGAGTAGAACCATAAGTACGAGGAGTGCGAGCCACACGAACGGAAGTGAGCTCACGAAGAACGTGAGCCCATTATCGTGGGTCATTGAATAGAACTCCCATCCAGCGTTGAGTTCTGCGTAAATCGTCAGCCCGACTGCGAAGGCACCAACTGTGACCATGAGGAGCGCGAGCACCCAGAAAAGGGTGTTCCTTACTATGAAATACTCGCGCCGCGTAGGCGTGATACATTCATGTTCAATCCGTTCGAAGACACAATCCTTCGTCGTTCGTACTGTTTCGTGTTCGTGTGTGGTTATCATAAGTTCATCCGCTCCGTACTGATGCGCTCACGCAGTTTTGCTTTTGCTCGATGCAGAAGCGTCCCCACTGACCCCGTGGGAATCTTGAGAATGTCAGATATTTCATCGTACTCCTTATGCTCAAAGAAGCGGAGGATTATGACCTCGCGATACCTCGTGTCGAGGCTGTCTATCGCGCGGGCGAGAGTGTCGCGGTTTTCTCCAGAGGCATACGCATCTTCGCCACCTGTTTCCTCGGAAAGCCACGACGAAACGAGCTCGTCTCCATCACCGATAAGGTGTCCTTCAGGACGCACGTGACGTTTTCGGAACCAACTCATGGCCTCATTGTGACTGATACGATACACCCAAGAAGAGAAGCGGAGAGATGTATCAAACTCATTGAGGTTGCGGTACACTTTGATAAAAATTTCTTGGAGAAGATCAGTCACATCCTCTCGATCACGAATGCCGAGTCGCCCGAGGTAGCGTGAAAGCGGTGCCTCATAGCGCTCAATGAGCACGCCGAGCGCTTCCTTATCTTCGCGCGCCCTCAAAATGAGCGCTTCATCAGATGCGTGCGCTTCTGGTGGCATGACTCTGCATTCTAACTCTGATACGCATAAAGCGATACTTTCTTTCAAATAGACAAAGGGTCTTCACAAATTTCTTCTTCGGAGTACTATAGGAAAAATGAAGATCAGGGACGTGATGACAACCGAAGTTGTCAGCGTGACTCCAAGAACTACCTACGTTGACGCCGCAAAATTGATGCATGAGCACTCGCTTGTCTCGCTCCCCGTTTGTGACCGTGAAGGGAATCTCATTGGCATACTCTCGGAAAAGGATCTGTTCAAGGCGATGTATCCAGAGTACTCTGAGTATAACGAATCTCCAGAATCTTTCGCTGATGAAGAATACATCGAAGATCGTGTCGATGAACTCCGCTCCGTCCCTATCGACAATTTCATGGAACGTCGAGTTCTCTCCATCGATGAATCTGATCCCATTCTCAAAGCTGGTGGGCTCATGCTCGCACGACATGTCCATCGGCTACCTGTCACACGTGAAGGAAAGCTCATCGGAATGGTCTCCCGCGAACAGGTCTTCAGCGCCATCATTCAGCACCGCCTCAGGCTCTAGGTACGCTCCCGCAACTTGGGTTCGATGGTCAGCGCGCGAGCGCAGGGCTTCCGTAGTGTGCAAAGAGCGCGTTCACGGCGCCGAGGTTCTTGTCCCACTCGATGGTCTCGTGGGTGCGGAGTTCAACGGTGATCGCAGGTATGCCGACTGAGGCAAGCCACCCTTCAGCGTCTCCAGTGACCGGGTATGCGTCAAAGGTATCGACCGCCGGATACCCAGCGGCAGTCGCATAGAGGTTCATGAGGGTCCTCGTGCCGGGGAGTATGCCCTCCGTACACTCCGATGCGTAGACCGCGTTCGCCTGGCTGTGCCAGAAGACGACGCCCGCGGGCTTCACCGCGAGCACGAAGTCGCGGAGCGCCTGTGCTTCGGG
>CAZFBT010000016.1:0-13346 GCA_964517185.1 uncultured Candidatus Saccharibacteria bacterium
ACTTGTATACGCTTACTTTGGTACAGTGGAATGAGTCACTCGGAGAATTCTGCCACTCGAATTCGAACCGTTGCTCCTCTCCACTCAGGATCGTGTTGTTGTTTGAGGGTTCTACATCCGTACTCGAATCACCCATACAAGTGAGACTGACTTCGGGTCTTGTGTCTCCGTCAGCATCGACATCAAAGAGACCTGTCTGGACATCGTAATACACCCCACACTCAATGCCCGCGCTCGCAGCCTGGAACGCCATCTCGGAATCCTTCGCGATACCCGCGAGCCGGTACTGCTTCAGAGTGATATTGAGGAGTGAGGCACTTATCGAGAGAAGTATGCTCATGAGGAGGAGTGTGATGAGGAGCGTGAGACCGTCTTGGTTAGTGGAATTTCTCATATCATTGCGCATACTGGTCATACACCCACGATTGGAGCGTGATAGATTTGTCGTTGTTCGTCCCGAAGAGGCTTGCCGAGGCTTTCCAGCTCACGGTCACGGTGATTGGCCAGCCTCCGTTGGAATACGGTCCAACGTAGATCTTCCTCGTGAACGGGGTATATGTCCAGCTGCTCGAATTGCCATATCCATACACGCGGTCAGTACGGCTCGTGTCCTGTTTGAGAAGGCAGCTATTCGTGCTGCCGCAGCTCTTGAATGCATTTTCCCCATTGAACCAATCATAATCACACTTCGTATTCGTCTGTCTACACGCGGTAGGCAGCTCTGTGTACCAATCGGTAGTATTCACGGTCGTGTCAGGAGGTACATTATCTCGAGCATCGACAACCTCGAGTGCCTTATTGTCACGCAGATGACGTACGCCCTCAAGCCCCTCTTGTGCGAGGAAGACCGCTGTCATCTGCTCATTTGCATAATAACTGCTCTGCATACCACGTGACGCAATAGTCATGGGACCAACGATGACGATGAGAAAGATTGATATCGCAACAAGCGTCTCAACGATGGTGAACCCCTTGTGGGAGTCATTTTTTGGATATCGCAATGGCAGGATGGGTCGTGCCACCAGAGCGGATGACCTCGTGCTCGAAATGAATCCTCGGATTCCAATAGGTTGTTCTGTATCGTGCTGTGTTCGCATATCAATAATTCAATATCCGCTGCGTGACGTTCGTCTGCAGAAGGAAGTCGGTTTCCGTATCAAGACCGTTCTCAACATGCCCTTTGATGAGCATGGATATACGCGGCTGCTCATCATCTGAACCACTATAGTAACCTGCTGTATCGTCTATAATAATGGTGAAGCTTTCAATATACACGTCCTCGCTGGTGAGAGGGATCCAGGGACCGGATTCTATTTTTTGCTCAATTCTGTTGTTTGAAAAACGATACCCCCACCGGTCATTATCTCTTTCACGCGTGAAGGCGATGGCACTTCCTCCCCCAGGGCAATCCTGTGTCTGCGTATCGCCGGGGAGCTGACTTGGAAGAGCACCGCAGTAGTAGGTGTTTGCGGTCCTGATATTACGCGTCATGCTATCGACCGCAAATGAGAGATTCGTCATCGATTGGTAGAGTGCCTGCGCCTTCGCATTCGCATCGATGAGTACGAGGAGTGTACCGATGCTGATGACCATGACAATAGCGAAGATGGTGAGTGACACCATGAGCTCGACGAGCGAGAAGCCGTGAGATATCTTGCGTCGCTTCGCTGTAGGGTAAAAGTTTTTCATAAAATCATACACAGTCCGTGTTCTCCGTTTGAAGTTTACAGACCGTTATCTGTCCGAGGAGCATGACCTTCACGGCCCAACGCTCGTCCGTGTTCAGTGTTGAGTTGAGGATTATCTTCGAATATTCAATAGCATTATCATTTACAGTCGCAGATCCTTTCGCGTCAAAGATAGCTGCAAATTCCGGTCGTCTGAATGAGATATCGACGCCCGTCACATTTTGCGCCTTACACTTTTCGCTTGCGCTCGATTCCTTCACACACACATCTACAATATGCAGGCTTCGACCAATGGTATACGTTGAAAGGGTAAAAGTTTGCGAACCGTTACTTCGAAAGAATCGGTAACTCGTGTCACTTCCTGATAATGAACTAAACCCAACCCCGTAGGTATCGCGAAAGTCCGTTGACTCAGTCCGCAGAACGCTCACCGAGTACACCTGCGCGTCGCGAATCGATGCCGCAACGTCGTATGCGAGACTTTTAAGGATAACGGTACTATCGAACGCGTTGAAGCGTACCAGAACGATAGAGGTGAGTATTGCTATGATTGCCGCGGAAATGACAAGCTCGATAAGGGTGAACCCCCTCTGTGTGCCTCTAGATAGGGGCAACGAAGTAGAAGATGTCAAAGACGTTCGCATGAAATAAGTAGACGAGTAGGAACCCAAGTACAAGGAACGGGGCAAAGGGTACCTCGCTCTTCATTGTAAGCGGTGTCCGAAGAAAAAGCAGGTGGGTTTTCCCCTTCTTGAGGACACGTTGGAATCCGAGGATGGTTACACTTACTGCTGCACCAATCCAGAAGGAAAAGACGACCATCGAGAACGCGCCCATGCCGCCGACGAGCGCACCCAAAGGAAGCGCGAGTTTCGCATCCCCGAGCCCGATCCAGCGACCTTTGGAAACACGCCAGAGCAGATAAAAAAATCCTGCGGCACCGAAGCCACCGACGAGTCCTTCCGTGAGCTCTTCTGTTCCACTACCGCCAGCATGAAAGAACTCGAGCCCCAATAGCGGTGTCATAACGCCATAGATGGCGTAGGTGAGCTCGTCGGGGATGATGGTGTGGCGGATGTCATAGACGACGATGACGATGAGGAGCGAGAGGAGGATGGCGTTGAGGAGAAGGAGCCAGATATCGTGCTGAAAGAGGTGAAAGAGGAGAAGGAACGAGAATCCGGTGAGGAGCTCGACGGTGAGGTAGCGGACAGGCACATACGCACCACACGTACGGCACCGTGCGCGGAGCGCGAGGTACGAAAAGACTGGAAAGAGCTCGTACCACCGAAGCGGCGTCCCACACGAGAGGCAATGCGATGGCGTGTTGATGGATTTCCCCGTGTGGAGCCGGTAGATGACGACGTTGAGGAAACTCCCGATGACGGTGCCGAAGATGAATGTGGTGATGTACCAGTATGTTGTGAGTTCCACGCTACATATTGTACCGTATCGTGCTAGTAAGTGGCGTGGGTCTTCCCAATCTCGAACTGTGCAATTTGCACAGGGTTACCCTGTTTCGCATTATGAATCTTGAAAGTCAAGCCAGTCAAACAGCTCTCTCCAGTGGTCTTTCGTAGTGATGAAATATTGTGGGAATCTGTTCGGGGTAATGACCATGCTCTGTTTCCGCTCGATGCCAAGGTAGTCAGGGAGGCTTGAATACTGATACTCGGTGAGACTACCGACAGTGAATGTTCGCTTCACTTTCCCCTCCTTGTCCCGGAAAGGATTTAGGTGAATGTACGAAAAAAGGTATTTGAGGTATCGATCTGATTCAGCATACTTTGCTTTGTATGATCCCTCAAATAATGCTCCGGTTCGAAAATGCCTCTTATTAAAATACGTTGCGTAACTTGTCCCAAGACGAAGCATGAACTTGGGTATCCCGTCCTTCGTAGCGGGTGTAAGAAGGAGATGAAAATGATTTGGCATGAGGCAGTAGGCACCGATATAGACCAGTGGTTCCGTCTGCCTTAAGCTTAGAACATCGATATCTTTGAAATCCTTCAGCTTGAAGGGTTCTGGGCTGTTGGAGAGGTGGAGTGCCACAATGAAACGATCGTAGTCGCGCGCACTTTTGAATATGGGCTGCTTGCTGTTCCCACGGTTGTATAGGTGATAGTATTCCCCCTCAGCAAACGAATAGTACCGCGTTGCCATTACTCTATGCTAACTTACGAATGTGTGTTGGAACAGGGTAACCCTGTGGAACAGAGACCAGTGGTTCCGTCTGCCTTAAGCTTAGAACATCGATATCTTTGAAATCCTTCAGCTTGAAGGGTTCTGGGCTGTTGGAGAGGTGGAGTGCCACAATGAAACGATCGTAGTCGCGCGCACTTTTGAATATGGGCTGCTTGCTGTTCCCACGGTTGTATAGGTGATAGTATTCCCCCTCAGCAAACGAATAGTACCGCGTTGCCATTACTCTATGCTAACTTACGAATGTGTGTTGGAACAGGGTAACCCTGGGGAATAACGAGCGAGCGGGCGGGGGTCACTCTAATCTCGAATTGTGTAATTCTTCCGAAACACAGCCTGACATCGTGTATCATAGGAGTACATGTTACTTACACGTCAAAGCCCCAAACGAGGTTTCACCCTTATTGAGCTTCTCGTGGTGATTGCCATACTTGGCATAATTTCCTCGATTGTACTTGCAAGTGTGAATGATTCGCGTACCAAAGGGAGAGATGCCGCACGGAAAACCCAATCTCAAGAAATAATTAAAGCGCTTGAAATATATTATGCAGATTACAATAATTACCCTGCAGATGGAAATGCCGACCCTAATGCTGGTGCCTTGTTGAATTCAATCCATGTAAGTTTCTATGGTACGAACCAGTACATTAATCGGCCGCCAGCTGAGGATGATAGTAGATATTTTTACTGTGCTTCAGCTAACGGAAAATCAATGGTCCTTGCAGTTGATACTGAGCAGGATAAGGGTGGACCAGAGTGGTGTCACGTGCTTCGTGGCCCAGGACCCGATTATGGTTGTAATGGGTGGCTTCAAGCTAACGCTAACCAGGAATGCTCCTTGCGGTTCAGATAGCTAATTAATGCATTGTAAATGCATTGTAATAGCAAACTTTCTTCTCAAACATTTTGATTCTTTGCTGCTGAATCTCTTTCGGTAGTATAAGTACTCATGGTCGGAGGAAACAGAAATCTTATCTTGTGAATAAATCTTCTGCAGAAGTAAAGTAAAAAAGCGCTGAGAAGCGCTTTTTTACCAACATATATTAATTCTGTTATAGACAGGTCAGGTTCGCATCTGAAAGGTTCGGGTTTGCCGGAAGCTCTCCACCATACCCTGTGCTGTCTACGCAATACCAGCCTGCTGGTGCATTAAGCTGGATTGATGCAGCCCATCCTCCAGCAGTGTCAAAACACGCGTCTGCCGCAGTGACTGCGTTATCAGCAGCGTCAAGCAAGGCTGAAATGTTGTTTGTTCCTGCAGTACAGACCGTCGTGTATGTGCGAGCGTTGTCATCGTAGTATAGCTCAGCTTGCGCACGTGCATTATTCATTGATGACTTAGCGGCGGCATTTGCACCCTTATCACGAGCTGAGTTGAGTGATGCGAGCACCACCGATGCAAGGATGCCGATGATGGCAATCACCACAAGAAGCTCAATAAGGGTGAAACCTCGTTTAAATGTACTGTTCATCATAACGTTATGAATTGATAATTAAGTAATTACTTTATCCATGGTCGCAGCCCCTTGGCATTGATGTTGGACGTGAGCGTGTGCAGTGGTGGTCGCACATATGCTCGTGGGCCACTCTGCAGAGTGGTGCCACTCCACGTTGTGTGGTTACCATCAATTATACGAGGTTTGGTGTTATTTGGTTGTCTCGCTGTGGACAGCGAAATCGCGCCGAGGCTTCGCCTCGGCGCGATTGGCACGCTCGTTTAGATGGTCCCAGTGATGTTGTAGATAGGTATGAGAACGGACGCAAGTAGCGTACCGACGCCGAGACCGAGGAGGAGTATCATTGCCGGCTCAATGAGTCCGATGAGCGTGTCGACAGCATTGTTGACCTCTCGATTGTAGAACGTCGCGAGCGTGTTGAGTATCTCGCCCAATTTACCCGTCTCCTCGCCGACCTTGCTCATTTGCGAGAGGACGCCAGGAATTTCTGGATATTCTGAGATGGAGTCCGCAAACGACTTCCCTGCCTTCACGTCGATGAGCGTATTCTCGATTATCTCCTTGTAGACCGCGTTGTCGACGACCTCCGAAGTGACCTCAAGCGCTTGAACCATCGAGATGCCCGAGGAGAGCATCGTCGAGAGATTGTCGCACATGCGGGTGAGGAAAAGCTTCTCGTAGAGATTGCCAATGACAGGGATGGAGAGCTTGAACTCGTCGAACGCGCGCTGTCCCGCTTCGGTCTTCTTGAACTGCCAAAAGAACCAACCAAAGATACCGAGACCTATAGCGATAAGACCTATGTAGTTCGCGAAGAAGTCAGAAACCCCGATGACGATACGGGTATAAATGGGAATCTCTACACCAGAATTGAGGAGTATCTCGCTGATGCGGGGAATGACCAGCGTGAGCATGAGCATCATCACCCCAATGAATATGGAAATGACGAATGCAGGATAAATGAGGGCGTTCCGCGCCTTCGAAATGACTTGGTACATGCGGTCGAGATAATCTGCCAGGTACAGAAAGGTCTGTTCGAGGGTACCGGATTCCTCTCCAGATTTCACCATATTGACGTAGAATGGAGAGAATACATCCTCGTGAAGAGAAAGCGCCCTCGAGATTGAGCTACCACCCTGTAGCTGATCGGAGATGTCAGTGAGGATGCCTTGGAGCTTCGGATTCTCTGTTTCGCTCGCAAGGAGCCTAAATATGCGGAGCGCGGACACCTGGGCTTCGAAAAGGGTCGCTATTTGGCGTGAGAGAATGACGAGTTCCTTTTGGGAGACACGCTGGAACCAGGTTATTTCAATGTGGAGGAGTGATTGCGACTCTTCGATTGGCTCGACAGCGATGATGGTGTAGTTCCGGTTCTGAACCGCCTCAATAGCCGCCTCCATGCTCTGCGCCTCGACCGTCCCTTCGCGGGGCGTTGCGTTCTGGTCGATGGCTTTATATGAAAAGAGCATGGAATTATATTATATGAGCCGTTCAAGTCCCCTCGGATTCGTCGAGTACGCAAAAGCGTTCTCAACGGTTATCTCACCCTTCTGAACAAGCTCAACGAGCGAACGATTCATATCAAGCATGCCATGCTCAAGACCGGTCTCAATGACCGTCTGAATCTCATGGGTACGTTTCTCGCGGATGAGATTCGCGACAGCGGCGTTATTGATGAGGAGTTCGTAGGCGGGGACGAGACCACCTGAGATTCGGGGAATGAGCCTCTGAGAAAAGATACCCGCAAGGGAGCCTGAGAGCTGGATGCGAATCTGATCCTGCTGTCCCGCTGGAAATGTATCGATGATACGGTCGATGGTCTGCGCAGCATTATTCGTGTGAAGGGTTGAGAGGACGAGGTGGCCTGTCTCAGCGGCAGTGACTGCCGTCGAGATGGTCTCCCGCCCACGCATCTCGCCGACCATGATGACATCGACGTCTTGACGAAATGCTGAGTGAAGACCGGTGTGGAAATCGGCGGTATCAACACGGACCTCGCGCTGGTCGATGAGCGACTTCTTTGGTTCAAAGATGTACTCAATGGGGTCTTCGATGGTGACAATGTGTTCGGCGCGAGTCGTATTGATGAGTTCAATCATGGCGGCAAGGGTCGTGGATTTCCCCTGCCCCACTGGACCGACGCACAGGAAGAACCCTTGCGGCCGCTGTGCGAATGTTTCGAGGAATGGCGGAAGATTGAGCTCGACAAAGTTACGAATGACGTTCGGGATGTGGCGGAGCGCGATAGACATGACCCCGCGCTGGAAGAAACCGTTACCACGGAAGCGCACACCATCGTTCGCCGCGTGAGAGAAGTCCACTTCGTGGAGTTCAAGAAAACGATTCATCTGCTCATCGGACAGCAACGCCTTGGCGAACCCCTCGACATCGGCGGGGGTAAGTACGGGTTTCTTGATGAGCGGGATGATGGAGCCCGCGACACGGATGTGTGGGTGCGAACCCACCGACAAGTGGATGTCCGAACCATTCTCTGAAACAACGATATCGATAAGATCGTTGAGCTCTCGTTTGTAATCAACTGTTGCCATTATGATGCAATCCTCATTACCTCAGTAACTACCTCGCTCGGAATGAGCTCTGCTTTCACGATGTAACCGGCAGCGCCCGCCTCGGTTGCTTTATCGATGTCCTCGCGCTCGCCCTGATTGGAGAGGATGATACACTTCGGTTCCCCACCGAGCTTTTGTTTCTTGATTTCCACGAGGAGCTCGACTCCATTCATTCCCGGCATCACCATGTCGAGGAGCACGACATCGTACGTACTTCGGCTCAGCTTATCGAGTGCACCCTCTGCAGTTTCGGCGACATCGACAGCGTTCCCGTGCTCACTGAACTTTGTGGCGTACATGTCCCGAAGGAAGGCATCATCATCTACGAGCAATATTTTCATCCCCTTAGAAGGAGGAAGTGGACTCACTTCCCAAATTAATACTCTTACTAATGCTCGACATCTCTTTGCGCATTATAAACCCGGAAGACGCATGTGCATGAATGCTTCTAACGGAATTCATATGGTCTCATTATACGAGTTTATCATCCGCAGACTCGAGGTTATCGACAGTGGTCTCATTTTCGAGCTTCACTCCCTTGAGCTTCTGTTCTTCTTCGATTGCTTCGTCTGATTCAAGAAGTCCGCCTCCGAGTGTCGCCACCTCTTCAAACGGAATGATATGTTCGAGCGCCTTGATGATCGCGTCTTCCTTCATGCTGACAAAACCGTGTTTGCGCGCAACGTCAAGAAATGCATTCTCATCTGCCTCATCGAGAATGAGCTTCTCGATATCATCGTTGATTTCGATGGCTTCCATAACCGCGACGCGGCCCTTTGTTCCGCTTGCGCACCTCGGTGTCGGCTCAACATTGAGAACATAGTCGGACTTCGGAATGATGTCTCGGTACTTATCGGGGAGACCCTGAAATTCGTGCTCAATAAGCACCTTGATGCTTCCTGTGACCGGTACTTTCTTGCCTGTGTCGGGACAGATGCGTCGAACAAGGCGCTGTGCAAGAGCAAGTCGAAGGGTCGGCGCGATAAGGTATGGGTCAACCCCCATATCAATAAGACGCGGAATGACTCCCGCAGAGTTATTCGTGTGAATCGTTGAGAGGACGAGGTGGCCGGTGAGTGCAGCTTGAATGGCGAGTTGGGCCGTCTCTTTATCGCGAATCTCACCAACCATGATGACATCGGGGTCCTGGCGGAGAGCCGTGCGGAGGCCATTTGCGAACGTATACCCTATCTCTGGCCGAACTTGCGATTGGGAGACACCGTCAATCGAATACTCGACCGGGTCCTCGAGCGAAATGACGTTCTTGCCGACGCGATCAACCTCTGAGAGCATCGCATAGAGCGTTGTCGACTTACCCGAACCGGTCGGTCCCGAAATGAGGATGATGCCGTAGGGCTGATCGATAGCGCGACGGATGAGTTTGATGTTGTGCTCAGAAACGCCCGTTTCCTCGAGCGTACGCACACCCGCCTCGGTATCGAGGATACGCATCACGACCTTCTCACCATGATTCGTAGGAAGAATGGAAACGCGAAAATCAATCTGTCGTCCGTCAATCGTCGCAGAGAATCGACCATCCTGAGGCTTCCGTTTCTCATCAAGCCGGAGCGATGCGAGTATCTTGATGCGTGCCACGACCGCTGGGTGCACCTTTTCGGGGAGCTCAAGAGAATGAACGAGAACGCCATCTACTCGGAAACGAACAATGGTCTTTTTTTCACGAGGCTCTACGTGGATGTCCGAAGCAGAGCCATCGACCGCATAACGAAGGATGGTCGCCACAATCTTCGTTATGGGCGCGTCTTCCTTGATATGCTCAACGCCCTCCTTCACCTCCCTCTGCTCAGATTCCTTCTTCGCCTCTGCCTTATCGTCCTTCAGTTCCGTTTCGAGCGCGACGAGTGCTTCGTCAACTTCACCGGTGAGGTTCTCATACGAGCGAAGACCAATCTCAAGGTCACGCTCAAGGATGACAACGAGTCGATAGGAGACCTGGTGCTTTGCGGTAATGAAATTGAGGGCTTCGCGGAACGCAAGGTTATCTGGGTCCGTTATGCCGACGGCAAGAATGCCGTCCTCGAGTGCGATGGGGATGATGCCATAATGACGCGCAGAATCCTCAGGAATGAAACGGAGCACCGCCGGCTCAATCTTCTGATCTTCGAATATCCGCTGGGTCGGGAGCTCGTAGTACTCACCGACCGTATTGCGAATGAGATCCCCCTCGATGCCGATATCGAGTAACGCACGCTCATAGGTGAGTCCGTTCTTGTTTGCTTCTGCTTCAGCACGCGCACGAACTGAAGCGTCGATAATCTGTTTCTCTTCGAGGAGTGCGAGGAGATTCATATACGGCGAACGGCTCTCTACCGTGGGTTTGTAAGAGGTGCGAACGGATTCGGTCGACCGACGTTTTCAGGTGGTATATCGACACGAAAGTCCCTCAATGAAGTAAATCGTGCGTCGTCAAAGATATCTCCACCGATAGAAAACGTGTTGAGTCGCTGAATATCGAGAAGGAGCTGCTGAGTTTCGAGTTTTGCCTGCTCGGTGACTGTGCCCGTCGACGCGCTCAGTGGCTCATCGGTGTCAACGTTCAAGAACGTCATGTAGCCAATCCAAAGAAGGATGGCTATGCCGAGGGCGATGAGCAAGTTTTTGAGAAGACTAGACATACGTTAATTGTTTGTCATATCAGGAAGCGCGAAGGCGCGCACGACAACGTCATACTGTTGGAGGGACCCCTCACCAGATTCAAAAGACAGACTGACCAGCTCCATGAGTACGAGACTTCGCTCGACATCTTGGATGAATGCCTTAAATTGTTCATACGTCCCGATAAGCCCAAAAGAAATATCGGAGCTCAAGAAGCTATTCATATCGAGCCTATCACTTATGTCCGCACCCTCAGGCAGCTCATCTGCAGCATCGTTGATCTTCTCAACCTGGATATTCCCGATAAGCATATTATGTGTTCGTGCAAGCTCTGTGAGATCTACAAGAATGCGTACTTCATCAACGGTGGCTGGCACCAGCGCATTGAGACGGTCTCGTTTGTACTCGTCGAATGAATTCTTTCGCTTGATGAGATCCTCGAGGAGGGCATTCTTCTCGTCAGCCCTCTCTATTGCACTCGAATATTCATCGACGACAGCTTGGATGCCTGCAATCTCACTGAAAAGTGGCTGCGTAAAAAAGAAGTACGCGAAGAGTGCTATTGCTACTGAGAGGATGGGTGTGATCGTTCGAAACATACTTACTCTGGATTACTGCCCTGAGCAGTTCCTTGGAGGCTGTTATTCATCTCGGGTATCGAAAACGTGTTCATCGACGCGGCGCCTGTTCCGTCATATTTGAGGAGCTCACGTGCAATAATCCCAGATACGGTAAAGTGCACTTCGTCTTTCGTGCCTGCGTTTCCGCTGTCTTCTGACGAGGTGGGATCTTCGGTACCAAGATCGGTAAAGACGCCCTCTCGTAAGAGTGGCTCTTCGAAAAATTCATCTGCTTGAAGGGCCACCGTCTTGAATTCTTCTGTTTCACCAGTCAGTTCGAGCGAGATGCCTAATGGATACTCGTACTCGTATACGAAGTCCCTGAACTGAATCCGTTCCATAGTGCCACTCTCGAGTGCGCTGAAGATCCGCGATGGCGCAAGATGGTTATCGAGAAGGAATGACGCAGCTCGAAGTTTCCGGTCGAATATGCTTATTTCAAGCAATTTTTCATCACTGAAGAGCGACTTCTTGGTTGCGAGTTCTGCAATGGACTCATCGCGCTCTTTCTCTAAGGTCAACTTATAGAAAAAAGTACCGCCCGCAAGGAGGAGCGACACCACAAGTAAGGCGGAACTGAAGAAATTGAAAACGTGAAATGACTTCCGTCGGGTGACACGGGTCGGAAGCGCTGAGGTTTCTTTTGGAATGAACGAGGAACGAGGGATGTCAACCATCGTGCCTATTATACGCTCTTTATGAGACGCGTATCATGATACATGTGGACACAGCTCACTTGTGAGAGAGCCCTCTGAGTGCTGCACCGACGGCTACTGCGAATGACGGACCTGCTTCTTTAAGCGTGTCCTCAAGGAAAGCCGGGTACGCGACCTTAGAAAATGGATCGGCAGTCACAACTGGACGCGCGAAAAGGTCACTTGCATATACGACGAGTCCAGCCGTGAGTGCTCCGCTCCCCGAGAGAATCACTTTTTCTATCTCATGTTCTTCTACACGTTCATACTCATGCATCACGCGGTGTATCTCGCGTAACCCTCGATCTAAGACCGATGTCATAGCCTTTTGCACGCGAGTGTCATCTCCCTGTGAACGGAGCCCATGACTGCGTTTGATCTCCTCTGCTTCACGGAAGCTTACATTGAGCTCTTTAGCAACGGCATCAGTCGATGCAACACCGCTGAAAAGTACACTATGCGTCTTGCCAATGACACCTTTATGAACGATATACAGCTTCGTCGACCCAGCGCCAAGGTCAATAATCGCGACCGTCGTATCCTTCTGGGATACAACCGAACGAATAGTACTGAATAGCTCTATTTCCTCGGATATAAGCCCGAGACTCGCTCCCTTTGCGAGCGATTCGTAGCGATTGATTGCGTCATTGTGTATCGCTGAGAGAAGTACTTTCATGGTGTTCCCTTCACTCTTTGCCGATACCGAGAACCAATCGAGTGTCACTTCATTCAGTGGGACAGGTACATACTTTCGCGCCTCGACCGGTATCATCGAGGTGACTTTCTCCGGGTTTGTCGTCTGAAGCGTGATGATGGTGGTGAAACTTGCGTTGTAGGGAATGGCTATCGCGACCTCATTTGAGGAAGCTGAGGATTCTCTGAGGATGTCGACGAATGCCTCAACGAGCTTTTGTGCGGGTAACCGTGTCGTGCGGCCTATCTCGACTCCCTCATACGGCCCGAGTTGCAACTCGCCATACGTAGTGAGCGTGGGAACACCTTTGTGTTCAGAGAGCTCGACGATCTTGAGTGCTGATGAGCCAATATCAACACCGACGACCGCTCGATTCGGTAGCTTATGTTTGATCCCACCATTCAACAATGAAGTGAGTTTTGAGAGTTCGAACGCCATAGCGTGATTTATTATACATAGTATCACTTCTTATGGCTGACTATATGCAACTTATGCAGATTCTGTTCGAACGCGCTATCGACGTGCTCTTTCCGCCAAGCAGTGAGCATCGTCTCGTACGGTCGCTTGAGTGTGCCGACATCGCACACGATATCCGTCCGTTCGAAATACAAGGTGCCACCGCACTCCTTCGGTTCAGCGACCCTCGTGTGCGAGCGCTTATTCACGAGGCAAAATTCCATAGGAACGAACGGGCACACAAGATCCTTGGTGGCGTATTTAAGACATACATAAAAGGACATTCTAATCTTGTGCGTGCGAGGTTCGTTCCGCTTCCCCTCTCACGCAAGCGAATGCGCGAGAGGG
>CAZFBT010000017.1:0-13079 GCA_964517185.1 uncultured Candidatus Saccharibacteria bacterium
GGATAGTCGCAACCGTGTACACCGCACGTGCTGATTCCTGGGCAATGTGGTCCCAACTCGCATGGACTTCATCGCGCCTGAAATTTTTTCCAAGCGTCTTCCGCGCATCGGTCACCTCAGGTATGGTGTCGATTTTTGCGTGGATGGACTGTAGAAGCTCGGTCGCTAAGACCGTGCGCATCCCCTCAAGTCTAAGCGAGTATATCTTTGATGTGTTCATAGGGATTGTAATCTCATCTAGGCGTCCCTCGAGGGTCCACATGTGGAGCGGCTTTCCACGAACGGTTTTTGCAGAGAAATGAGGGTAGGGAAACGTCACGGTGCCAACGATGGACGAGAGTATTTGGGTAACCTCACGAGTAGTAGGCTCTCGATCTTTGCTCGCACGAACGATACCCAGTACGTCACCTGTGTCTGAGGCGACACCGAAGAGCACTTCGACAACGTATTCCTTGTCCAATCCGTGAAACTCAGTCTGCCGCTTGCAGGTCTCACCGATGAGAATGAGAAGTGCACCTGAGGCCATTGGGTCGAGGCGTCCAGCGTATGCAAGCGGAACATTTGTCCCAATGCTGTGCTCACGTCGAAAACGCTCGAGCGCCGCCAGGGGTGTCTCACCAACTGTCTTCTCAATGACTGCCACACCAGACTCGAGTCGCATCTTGATCGGAAAGGTACCGCTCGAAGTGCGGTGCCTTTGTGCGCTCAGTATACATGAGTGCTGACCACTCACTGAGCTGCAAGGACTTGTGATGCAAACCACGAGAATATGTTTTGGAGCGATGTGCGGACACGATCGATGACGGTTATTCTTGCAGTCTCCGCTTCAGGGAGCGGACGGAGGAGTATCGCTGGCGCAGGATTACGCTCAGGGAGGATCACAATGCCACCCTCGTTCGATTCAGGGACGAGCTCGCTGAGTATGGGAAGGGCCTCGGTCGAGGTCATGTACCTATTAAGGGAACTGTTCTTGAAGGCAAACATTTCATCAAGCTGGATCGATGTGAGCGGGAAACGGGTTGTATTACCGCACTGGATCTCATTTATCTTCTTCTGCGTCGTGTAGTAGACGTAGCCAGAATCCCTGGCGAGTCCCCACGGACTCAAGACATCACTCGCGTACGCCTTCTGGAATGCTCGAACTGCAACCTCCGTCGCAAGATCGAACGTACCTGTGATAGTCAGACCACTTTCGACATGGTGTTTGAGAAATGTCTGTAGACGGATGACCTCCCGAGGGTCATTCACCGCACCATATCGCATATATGTTGTAAGGTACGGTGGACAGGCTAGCCCACTGGTCGAGACACCGAGCACCTCTGGGCTGAACTCACCAACAGTCAGTGAGTGTGAGGATGCCGGTGAGTAGTACATCTCGCCATGCTTGAGCGAACTCGAACGATGCATGCCGATGACATCTGCTGTATTCGTGTATGATCCAACGGTCGCTTCCTCGCTGAATGCGGTCGTGTACTCTATAGTGATCGTCTCATCAGTGAGGATGGTCCCAAGGTCCCAGTACTGCTCACTCGAAGTCGCACCAGTGCTGTTTATGAGCACATCCCGTAGTATCGACTTAAAGAGGGGTCCCCCATGGTTCGTTACCTCAATAGTGTAGTCAACTGAACCACCTGGCTCGACCACGTCAACGTTCGCGGTCTTCGTGACCTCGAGCTTAGTGGGCATGCTCACCCGACCAGAGTTGCTACTCGATGAGGAGCGTCCCCGCCCAGCATAGAGGGTGAGGTACTCAGTGTTGTCACTCTCATCTGCATCGGGCTCGTAGGCGGTTGCTGTGCCAATGGTCGTGATCTCGGTCTCGCTCCGCATAGGAAGGTTCTTGTTTACGAGGGTATGAAAGCGCACCTCACGTGAGCCACCAGGTTCGATGTCACCGAGTTCCCAACTTCCGAATGCGCCGTTTGCATCACGCGTGACATGGTCCTTATCCGATGTGTAGAGGAGTTCGAACTCATTGAAGCGGTGTGTAAATACGACATCCGATGCGGTCGCGTCACCGTTGTTCTGGATGGTGAAGGTGTACTCAATAGGAGAGCCGGGCATTGCGGGACTCGATGCGGGCGTCGCGATACCGCCTACCCAGAGGTCGGGCTGGCCGAAAGCGAGATTACCGCTCCAGTTGCCAAAGATATCGAATATGAGTAGCGCCCAGTTCTGTCCGAAGACGTTCGTGTTCGCGACGTTCGTGATGTTCGCCGTCGCATACGCGTCGCCGGTCGCGATGAGGCCGTCACCACCGACGCGGTTCTCTCCGGTGAGTGCGTACACCTGGACGTTGTTGTTGATGGTCGCGCTGTTATTGGTGTGCATCGTCGTGTTCGCGAGTGAGCCGCCGCTCGTGCCAGCCTTGGTGTTATAGAGCACGATACCGTTCTCGGTCTCGAGCCACTCGATTCCATCAGGGAGCCCGAAGATATCGCCGTCCCAGTTGCCATGGATGCGCAGGACGAGAAGGAGATCGGTTCCCCCAAAGAGGTTGGTATTCACGATGTTCGTGACCGAGCCCTCCGCTGATGCATTGCCGGTCGCAATGAGGCCGCCCGCTGTCTCGTTCAAGCCCGTTTCCGCGCCGACCACAACATTGTTATTGATGGTTGCATCATTCACTCCATTACTCACAACATCGCTTACCGACAGGCCGCCTGAAGTGAAGAGCGAATCGAGTATCTGCTTTGCGGGGAGGATGATGTCGCCTGCGTAGTCGCCGAAATTACTGAAGGAGATGAGGAGGTAATTGGAGTCGACAATGTTCGTGTTCGCGAGGTTGAAGATGTTCGCTGCCGCATATGCGTCGCCAGTCACGATGACGCCACCCTCGCCCGCGGTGTTGCCGCCTGTCGACGCGACGACATTCACCGTGTTCGTGATGTACGCTGTGTTCGTCGAGTTGATGACGTATGCAGTCGGATTTCCGCACACAGCCGGTGCGCAGGGAAGTGTCGAGAGTGGGGTCGTACCAGAATCAAAGATACTGAATGCGCTCCGGAGGTCGAAGGGATTGATGCCAAGGAGTTGTGTGAAGAATCCGATGGCGCCCTGCGAGTTGAAGATGTTCGTGTTGACGATGTTGACGACGTTCGCATACGCGATGGCGTCGCCGGTCAAAACGACGCCACCTTCACCACCGGCAGCATTGCCGCCTGTCCCCGCACTCACGTCCGCATCCGTCTCGACGGTCGCATCATTTGTCGTCGAAGCGGTCACCTCGTCAATGAAGGGGTTGTCCACCCCCTCATCCTCTTCAAGAAGCGATTCACCTTCGGTCTCATCGCTTGCCTCTGTGGAGAGAGTTTCGGTCATGGTGCTGGTCTCTTCTGTATCTCCCTCTTCCTCGGGGGAAGATGCATTCGTATCGGTCACATTGAAATTCACGACATTCTCGGCGTCGAGTCCTGCGAGGGCACCGCCGGTCGCTACGCCGCCGCCGACGCCCTCATCACCCTCCTCGCCATCGCCCTCGTCGGACTGTGTTGTTTCATCTGAGCTCTCATTCTCGCTCTCGTCTATTGTCTCCGGCTCTGGCTCCGGTTCGGGTTCCGGTTCGGGTTCCGATTCCTGCACGGTCTCTGAGAGAGACTCCGAGGGAGCTTCCTCCTCGGCGTGTACGAACGCCGTCGGCACCGAGAGCGCGATGAGCGCTACGATGAGCAAAAAGGCTGCGAGCTCGCTCACGAACCGGCCCGTTCTATTGTGTATGAAGTAATGCGACATAGTATTGAATAAGGAGGGTGAGCTTCTCGATGAGCGCGCGGAGCGTCTCCTCGGAAGCACTGCCCGTTTCGGTGCGGGTATCGATGGCCACGGAACCGGTCGTCGTCGACACGTACGTGTGCGTCGTCCCCGGCTCGCTGGTATCGATATCCTCAACGAGCTTGCCATTAATCGTCGTTCGAATCTTCGTGTGCGTACTGCCGTCTCCCGAGCTCGACACCGAAACGGTGTTCTCGACCGTTGCCGTATCGGCGAGCGCGAAAAGCGGCAGACAGGCAGACACCGCAAGCGCGATGAACGCTCCGCGGATTGCCGTGTGCCGTATCCTGCGAGTAATACACTTCATGTGCCTTCGGTAAGGCATCGAGCATTCGATGCCTTAGGCGAAGGGGGGACTCGCGTCCCCGCCTGCGCTTTGGCTACTAGCGCGTAACGCGCGTGTAGTTTCGGTTTACCACATTGACTACGTCAGCACCCGAGATAGCGTTGCCGGTGTAGATCTCCCCACCTACGCCTCCATTGCCTCCATTGCCGCCGTTGCCTCCCGTGTTCGAGTCGTCGCCATGGTTGCCCCAGTTCCAGAAGGCGAAGAACGAGTGGTGGCGATAATCTCGCTTACTTTTCTCGCCCTCAGCGTTGCCGCCGTTACCACCCTCCTCACCGTCGCCGCCATCGGCCTCGTTCTCGCCGGTCTCGGCTTCGACCTCGACGTCGTTCGAGATGCTTGCGCTGTTCTCGAGACGGACCTTGATGTCATTGTCATCACCGCCGTTGTCGCGACTGCGTCGGAAGAAGTTGAAGAAGCTGTGCCCCTCATCCTCGCATCCGCAACTGTCTTCGATAGAGGTCTTGTTCTTGTTGACCTCGTTGTAGACCGAGGCATATGCGGTTGCGTCACCAGTGACGATGTAGCCACCAAGTGCGCCATTGCCACCATTGCCGCCGTCGCCGCCGGTGGTGCTACCCTCGCCCTCTGCGTTGCCGCCGTTACCACCCTCTTCACCATCGCCGCCATCGGCCTCGTTCTCGCCCGTTTCAGCCTCCACCTCGACGGTGTTGGTGATCGACGCGCTGTTCGAGACAGATACCATGATGTCGTTGTCATCTCCCGAGTTCCCACCGAACCAGAACGCTGATGCTGGTGAGGCAAGGAAGAACAAGAGCGCTGCAGCCACCGAAGCGACCGCGACGCCCGAAACTTGTGCCTTTGAAAGTGTATACATGATAATTACGTGTACGTGTTACGTTTGTAATTTCTAATTAGAACGTCGCTTAAAAAGCAACAAACTCGACCGTGGACACACATTGCTGTACCGTCCACACGGAAAAAGGCGATCACTACTGCGCCTTCTTGTGTGTGTACGCTACATACGTATCGTGTTCTATCGCGATACGAAAAAACGCTTCATGGGCAAATACCAAGAAGCGTTTCAGATAGGAAGAAATATAAAGAGAAAAAGAAAAAGGGAAACCCCGCATACCTCCATTTGCTCGGTTTCCCCTTCGAACAGTGTGACCATGATATTCCTCATGACTGTACTGTCAACCATCAAGGATTCGAAATAGGAACACGATATAGATACACAACGCTGTCAATCATGATAGAATTAGGGGAGGGAATTGAAATACCCCGCTATAGGTCGGTATATCAGGGGAAACGCCTTCGAAAGAAAGCGGTGATAAACCGACCTATAGCGGGGCATTTTGTTTGATACAGAAGTGCAGGTCGTAATGACCTGCGAGAAACCTTGGGTCGTTATATACCTCGTACTTGTTTTATGCAAGCACATAACAAGCGGATTCACCCTCGTCGTTGAATAGTGTAACCGAAGTCTTTCATACTCAGCGCCAAACAAAATCGCCTGCTCTGTGGCAGGCGATTATGGGTTTGCTTCTCGAGGGTTTATTTTCGTATGGTTACTGACCACTGCACGCGCGATACCCCGTTGCTACTTTGTCCGCGGGCTCGTACGGAGAAGTCTTTCTTGCAATCAGTGATGTCGGTGACGACAGAACGGATCGCGTCGCGCTCATCATTGCCGATGAGCCCATTCATCTTGAACGAGATGATCGCCGACGGAGGTATCTCAGTCGGTAGTGACATTTCTACCGACACCGTGCACCACGGATGCCCCTTGACCCACCGTGCGAGATGACGCTTTGCGAACGGGACGAACTCGCTTTCTATCCGTCCGTAGTCTTCAGCATGCCGGTTCGACCGAATGTTCCGGAGACCGAACTTTTTGAAAAATTCTTGAGCGGTGTTCATTTTCCCTCCTCGTGGAAAATGGTTGAACAAATCAGCGCATACTATACGGTATATCCATGAGGCAGTCAACGTGTGGAGAAATCAGATTCTAAGCCATAGTGTGCTCACAGTACTGTAAGAGTCAGGGTGCGCATTCGTCGTCATAAGCGTATGATAGGGAATATGAGAGAGAGGCTTGCACGTGAGGACGTGTATCTGATGCGCGCAATCGCGCTCATACTTCTCATTGCACTCGCAGCCCCGCACACGCTCCTTGCCGCTTCGAGCAAGGTGTCGCTCTCGGAAGAATTTCTTGTCTCTGGGTGGATACCGTACTGGAGTGACACACCAGGAACGAAAGATGCCAAACGACACATCAATGATATAGATGTCATCAATCCGTTTGCGTATGTCGTCCGAAGCGACGGGACGATCCGTGACCTCGCGGGACTCGATGAGAAGAACTGGAGGGACCTCTTCAAGGTCGCGCGACGGAAGGATGTCGCCATCATCCCGACCGTCATGTGGAGCGACGGCGCACAGATACACGGCATCCTCTCCGGTACGACGACGCGCGCAGCACACATTGCCGCCATCGTTGCGATGGTGAAGACGGGGAAGTATGATGGCGTCGACATTGACTATGAATCAAAACTTGCCGAGACAAAAAACCATTTCTCTCAATTCCTTAAGGAACTAAAAAAGTCACTCGGAAAAAAGCTTCTTACGTGTGCCATCGAGGCGAGAACGCCACCAGAGTCTCTGTATCATACGGTGCCGACGAACCTAGAGTACGCCAATGACTACACCGAAATCGCAAAGCACTGCGACCGAATCGCGCTCATGACGTATGACCAGCAGCGGGCGGATCTCATTCTTGATCGGGCGAAAAATGGGGCGCCCTATATGCCCCTTGCTGATGTTGACTGGGTTCGGAAGGTCGTCGAGCTGGCACTCAAGGATATCCCAAAAGAGAAGCTCGTCCTCGGTATTCCGACCTATGGGCATCATTATGAGGTTACGGTTGCGCCAGAGTGGTACAAGGATTATCGCAGGATTGGCGCGCTCAATCCTCCTGATGCGCTTGATATCGCAAAGAAATACAGGGCAACTCCAACACGCAATAAAGCGGGGGAGCTCAGTTTCACATACCTTCCCGAGCACACCGTCTACACGCTCAGGCCCGGCCTCACCATTCCAAAGAACACACCAAAGGGTGACACAATTGCAGCTCGCGCACTCGCCCACGCGAATGCGACTGGAGAAGAGGTCATGTTCAATCTCGTGTGGTGGAGTGATGCTGAGGCGGTCGGAGACAAGCTTGACCTCGCGAAGGAGTACGGCCTCCTCGGTGTTGCGCTCTTCAAGATCGACGGCGAAGAGGACCAGAATATCTGGAAAAAGATATAGAATCCCTGGGGTGAATTATGGGCTATCCCACAGTCGCGCTAGGCAAGTCAGCCGTACTTTCGTATGATTATTCTATGATTGCTGAACTCTTTGAGTATCCAGAGATCTATTTTCTTTTCAACCTTCTCATATGCTCCCTTGCGGGTTTTATGATCGGACTCGAACGTGAGTCTCGGCATAAAGACGCGGGCATAAGCACGCACATGCTCGTCATCCTCGGTTCAATGCTTTTCACCTACCTCTCGACGACTGTTGATCCTGAGTCAACATCTCGCATCGCAGCGCAGGTTGTGACCGGCATTGGTTTTCTTGGTGCTGGTCTCATCATTAAGGATGGTGGAGCGGTGAAGAATCTCACCACTGCAGCGAGTCTCTGGTTCGCGGCAGCAATCGGCATGGCATTCGGCTTCGGATATTTTCTCATTGGTTTCTTTGCAACGCTCGTCGCAGTCTTCATCCCACGTATCCCGCACATCTGTGGGAGCATGAATTGTTCGGGTGACGAGGGGTAATATCTTCATTGCACTGTCCTGCTGGCGGAGTACCATACATCTATGGAACCGCTCGCGTCACGCATTCGTCCCCAAACTCTCGCCGAGTTCGTCGGTCAGGAGCACCTCGTCGGAAGGGGAAAGCCGCTCGCAGAGGCTATCAAGAAGAAGCACCTCTTCTCCTTCATTCTCTGGGGGCCACCCGGGGTCGGAAAGACGACCCTGGCCCGCATCTACGCGCACTCATTGGGTACTCAATTCTATGAGCTCTCGGCGGTATCTGCGGGAAAGGCGGACATCAAGAAGATAGTCGATGATGAGACCAATGAGCAGAAGGTCCTCTTCCTCGACGAGATTCATCGTTTTAATAAGGCTCAGCAGGACTACCTCCTTCCCTTCGTTGAGAGTGGTGAGATTACGCTCATCGGGGCGACGACCGAGAACCCGAGTTTCGAGGTCATCGCACCCCTCCTCTCGCGCTGCAGGGTGTTCGTACTCGAGGAGCTCACACCCGATGCGATGGAGGCCATCGTGAAGCGCACAAGGATAAAGCTCGACGCACGATCTCGCGAGTGGCTCATTCGCGTCGCGAACGGCGACGCCCGGCAAGCCCTGACACTCCTCGAGTCGACTGTGTCGCTCTACAGGACCGCGAACATCGAGAGCATGACCGAGGCACTTCAGAGTACGTACCTGCGTTACGACAAGAGGGGAGATGAGCATTACAATTCCCTGAGCGCATTCATCAAGAGTATGCGCGCGTCGGATCCCGATGCGGCACTCTATTACCTTGCGCGAATGGTACTGAGTGGCGAAGATCCGAAGCTCATCGCGCGCCGCATGGTCGTCTTCGCGAGTGAGGACATCGGCATGGCACTCCCAACTGCACTTGTCGTGGCGAATGAGGTCTTTCGCGCATGTGAAACGATTGGATATCCCGAATGTGCCATCAATCTCGCACACGGAGTTATCTACCTCGCAACTGCGAAGAAGGATCGAGGCGCCTATAAGGCATTCAGGATGGCGCAAGCAGACGTGCGCCTGTTCGGCAATCTGCCCATACCGTTGGAACTCCGAAATGCACCGACAAAACTTATGGAAGAACTCAGGTATGGAGAGGGATATGAAAATTACCCGAAAGGTAAATCACTCCTCCCTGAGAAGCTCAAGAAGAAGAAATACTATCGACAATGAGCCCACTCATGTGGGTTTTTCAAAGTGCTGGTAGTCTTTTCGATCAGACCAGTCACCTCCCCAGGTGAAGCCGTGTTCTTTGAAGAGTGCCACAACAGGTGAATCAGCAGTGATGGTGCCGGGGACCGAAGGGTTATAGCTCGCACCCTGGGGCGTGGTGTGATTACCTTGAATGAACAGGTTAAGGAGAGGATTAATGTCAATTGCGCGTCCGTACGCATGCCATGAAAGGTTATCGGTGCCTGCGATAGTGCGGTAGTTCCACGCACTCGTGTTGTTGGCAGTCATTGAGCTCTCGTCGTTCCATCGGAAGCTCGGATGCGATATGGGAATGATCTGTGCGATGGGGAAGTAGAGGCAGCGGAGCACCTCAAAAATAATCTTGATTTCCTCAGCGATGTCCTTATGGAGTACGAGCTGTCCCACATGCTCTCTTCCATCGAATGCCCAGTGTGCGACCTCGATGACCGTAAGTGCATCGAGGATGTCACGCGGAGCCGGTGAAGCTTGATCGCACTGAAGTGCATCTTTGCTTGAGAGCAGAGAATCGATGCGCATGCGCGTAGTATAGCGTATGCAACCCAAGGAATATAAGGAAAAGCACTTCCTCACTTCGCTCCATTGACTACTTCCCGAGGAGTGCGCGGAGGTAGGGCTCAATACGGTCTGCGATGATGGCGTGGCCAGTGTTCGTTGGATGGATGAGATCGGTTGTACGGAACGGATTCCCAAGGATACCGCCCATGACATCAGGCACATATGCGGCCCCGTGCTCCCAAGCGATGGCACGGTAGCGGGCGTCGTAGTTCGTGAAGAAGAAATCTTGGTACGCGAGGATGAGGACCGCTGATCCGTCCACGACGATGCGCTCAGTTATAGTCTCAATGTTCGCAAATATCTCGTTCGTCGGCACTTCTTGTAGAAAATCATTCCCCCCAAGGAAAACCATGACGAGGCCAGGGTCTTGCGAGAGGACGTCTGCATTGATGCGCAAGAGTGCGTCGTCGGTTGTGTCTCCGCTCACGCCCTTGTTGACGATTGGAACTCCGAGCCGTGCAGAAAGGAGCGATACGAAATCATTGCCGGTCGTCGCATCGCGCCCGAATGTTATGCTGTCGCCGAAGGCGATGAGGGGACCCGAGCGTAGTGGGTGGTTCTCAATGCGCGCTAAGTTCACGTAGACAACGTCCACCGGGAGACTCTCCTTCACGATTGTCAATGAACCCGAGATACTTGTTCGGTAGCCAAAACGGAAGGTACCCGTTCGGTCAATACGAAACGTTTCACTTCCTGAAGGGCTCGAACCGACAAGTTCTGTGTCGATAATGCTTCCTGTTCTCGCATCAATGAGTACTATGACATCGCCAAATTTCTTAATGTATTCAGGCACCGAGTAGGTCACCACAATGGGCTCATTGATTTCCGCAGTCGTGACACTCGGTGTGAGGATGATGGTTCCTGGGTCCGGAAGTGTGACGGTGAACGGCCCGACCGTCTTCACGACGGGCGATCCCGTGAGCGCGAGTCGGTACTCGATCCGGTATGTCCCCGGTGTCTTGATCGCGAAGGTCTTCGTCCCTGCAGCCTGCGAGCCAATGCTCTGCGAGGCGACATCGGTACCCGAGACCGTATCGACGACGACGAGCTTGTTACTGTACTGGTGCGCGAACTCTGGCCCCGCGTACGTGACCACGATGGGCTCGCCGGTACTGAATGAGGTCTTCGGAATGGTGAGCGTATAGAGGGTGCTCTCCGGCACCATGACGGTGAACGGCCCGACCGTCTTCACGACGGGCGATCCCGTGAGCGCGAGTCGGTACTCGATCCGGTATGTCCCCGGTGTCTTGATCGCGAAGGTCTTCGTCCCTGCAGCCTGCGAGCCAATGCTCTGCGAGGCGACATCGGTACCCGAGACCGTATCGACGACGACGAGCTTGTTACTGTACTGGTGCGCGAACTCTGGCCCCGCGTACGTGACCACGATGGGCTCGCCGGTACTGAATGAGGTCTTCGGAATGGTGAGCGTATAGAGGGTGCTCTCCGGCACCATGACGGTGATACGCGGTGAAGTCCCGAAGAGAAGTCCACCGGATGATGAGGTGGTGCGATATTCAAAGAAATACGTACCAGCAACTTTTGTAGAAAATATCTTCGTGCCGCTCATTGCACTACCGACGCTTTTACTCGAAACGACAAGGCCGGTCGATTCGTCAATCATGCAAATGCTGTCACTGTATCTAAAGGACGTCGTCGCAACGATGTAACTCACCGGGATATCCTCACCAATGCCAAATGATGTTTTGGGCACCGTGAGAGTCACTTCGTCTGCATGAGCGAGACTAGGAAGCAATAACAATGTACCAAGAGCGAGCACACTAATTTGCACGCTCAAACGAAGAGCAGGATTGTGTCGCCCACGCCAAAAAGTCACCGCTAAAGAATGGAGAGTGTCCATGTAGAGCACGATACGCCGGTAGCACGATTTGTCAACCAGCGTCTTTCGTGGTCACAAAAACCCGCCTGGAAGGTCCCACAGGCGGGTTTGCCGCTGGTCAAATATGAGTTAGTACTCGATGTGAGCTGGCATGGGGCCCGCACTGTGGACACATGCTCGCTCGACCGAGATGTACTGGGCCGGTACGTAGGGCGGATAGAACGGCGGAAAAGAATAATCCCTGATGTACCGTCCTTCAGGGAGCCGGAGGATGATGTGGTGGTCCTCGGTCACGCCGGCGCAGGTGCAGAATTCACCAGCTCTGAGTTGTGCATTGAATTCACGTAACACCTACGCGACCTTAGGGTCACCAACCTTTTCCGGCAGTATGGCTACCGGGCGTCTCCAGGTACCTTTCATGGCAACCTCCTGTGCCACGCGAGGCCGCCCCATGCGGCCTCCTATGCTGTTAAGCGTACGCCAGCCGTTTTTTGTGTCAATACCGTATGGTGCATTCACTTCCGATCTACTCGTTGCAAAAAACTATATGTTGGCTTCGATAATCAGGGTAGGGGACTGAAGTGTACTCCGATAAAGTACGGCCAGATGAGTATGGCGAAGACTCCTTGCCAAAATGAAAGTCCAAGGAACCCTATCGTGAAGAGCCATCCGATGCACCAGACGATGCCGATGCCCCCGTGTTGCTCTATCTGTATTTTGCTCATAGTAAAGATACATGCATTATTCTTAACGTTCAGTTCCTTCCGCGATATTCTTGAGGAGAGTGAGAGACTCGGGCCACATCGTGTCGAACATCGCAACGTACTCATCGGGCGTGTCGAGGTCTATGGTGAGTTCCGTACCGCCATCCTTTTCGGTGAACGTGTAGTTCTCGAACGCGGGCGCCCATTTCTTTGCCTCCTCGCTCGTCGTGTCCTCGTTGCCATCCTCATTGATGGTGCCAAGGTGTTCAATCGAGACAAACTCATGCGGACGGCACTGCGCGATGCGGCTCACCATGCCGCTCTCTTTGCCTGTATCCGGGTCGATACCGATGAAGCGCATCTTCGACCCTTCATGCCACTCGCCCTCATACCGCGAGGTGGGATTGAACGGCTTCGTCCAGGCGCGATAGGTTACGTCGTCGAGCATCGCATGCCAGACGATCTCCCTCGGCGCGTCGATGTGAATGCGGTGCTGTATGTGCTGCATAGGACTAAGGCTTATTTTGTTTTGAGGTCAGTAATCTCCATGACCTCGATTGCACTCTCGGGGAGTGAGAGGTGTGGGTGTCCGACAAAGAGACGCGCCGCATCCTCATGACTTTTCGCTTGTATGATGGAGTAGAGCATGATGTCGTTCCGTTGGTCGATGATGCCATCGGGCATGACGTGCTTTGGTCTCCCGACCCCCTTCGTTTCGAGGAGGTTCTCTCTGTGCTCGGTCTCCCACTGCTTCCATGCATTCTGCATCTTCTCCTCTTCCTCCCTCCGTTTCGCCGCATCGAGCTTCATCCAGTTCTCGATGACTGATATTGGCGTCGTATAGAGCGCCATGAATTTTTTCATAC
>CAZFBT010000018.1:0-13071 GCA_964517185.1 uncultured Candidatus Saccharibacteria bacterium
GCTCGTCAATTTCTATGGCTTTACATTTCTCATCCTCGTCCCTGGATTCTTGACACTCCGTCTCTTCAGGTACGCTCAAACGAGCATCATAACGAACATACTCTATGTAGTCGGCGTAAGTCTGATAGAGCTTATTTTGGTTGGTTTGTGCATCAATAGCTTCGGACCGCTCGTGGGATACATGCGTCCTCTTGATACGTCATTCGCCACCATTGGGGTGACTGTTTTCCTCACGATTCTTGGAGCATTCTATGCAGTTCGTGCAACATCGTTCACGATCCCACTCACACCTGTTGCGTCATTCATTTTCTCGCAGAACGGGTTCATGGTCACGATACCACTTATTGCGGTCCTCTTATCTGCAAGTGGTGCGCTCCATCTTAATGCTGGAGGAAGCGGACTGTTGACGTTCTGGACTCTCTTGCTTATCAGTGGCTCAATGGTCATGCTTATTCGCCGTGCTTCAGTTCTCCACCCGAACGTCATACCTATCGCACTCTACTGCATCTCTCTTTCGTTACTTTTCATGACCTCGCTTCGAGGAGAATTCATCATAGGGCATGACATACAAAGAGAGTTCGCTGTCTTCCAGATAACAAAACACTATGGGCTATGGGCTATGGAACATTACCGTGATGCATACAATGCATGTCTCAGTATTACACTGCTTCCAACACTCATCTCGAACCTACTCTCGTTCAATGACGTGTTCGTCTTTAAGGTGCTCGCTCAGTCTCTCTTTGCGCTTGCCCCAGTTGTGCTCTACATGCTCGCGCGCACGTATATGTCGGCGATGCTCGCTTTCTGTACTGCACTGTTGTTCATTTCGTTCCCAACCTTCTTCACTGACATGCCATTCTTGGTGCGACAGGAAATCGCCTTTCTCTTCCTCGCACTGCTTTTGCACACTCTCTTCGCAGAGCAGACAGAGCGTACGTCAACGCGCATACTTGCCATCTTGTTCGCGACAGGAATCGTGCTCTCGCACTACACGACGACCTATACCGTAATCGTAGTATTCATGTGCACCATTTTAGCAAGAGCAGTATTTGTGCGTATGTCTCCGTTGCTTGCACAGTTCAGCGTCTTTCATACCTCTGCTATTCGTGAGTTCAGTGAACCTTCCACACCTCCCCAGAAGCACATCACGGTATCTCTCATACTCATCATGCTTTTCCTGAGTGTTCTCTGGAGCAGCGTAATAACGAACACATCATCGAACAGCCTGGAGCGTGTTATTCGGAACACCGCGGCAGCTTTCAACGTGCTCAATTGGGAGAACATGAGGTCCGGTGACCTCCGACTCATGGTCTTTGGTAAAGGTAAGGCATATGACCAGCCCGAAGACTTATTTGAGCGGTATGTCGAGACGGTTATCGTTCCAGCACGTGCAAGCGCACCACCAGAAACCTACTATGATGAAACTTTGTACTCGAGATACTCATTCAATTTGGTTGACCGAGACATCGTTCCGTACACCCGTATCGGTTCATGGCTCCTCGCGGTTGGTACCGATGTGGCAGAGATGCAGATTACTGTCCGCCAGACATTCGCAAAACTCATCCAAGCTTTCATTGTTATAGGCTTCATCGCAATCCTATTTTCTAATCGATTGTTCACTCAACGTGTGCCAGGCGAACTCATCCTCCTCGCTGCAGCGAATTTTTTCATGGTCGCTTCCATCGTGGTCCTCCCAGTGCTCTCAATCGAATACGGTGTGCTTCGTGCATTCCAGCAAGCCCTCATGCTCCTCGCTCTCACTATCATTGCTGGAGTACTTGGTTTTTTCTTTCTGTTCCCTGAACACATACGAAAACACGCGCTTGTTGCATTCATACTCTGCTACTTTCTCACTGGGACTGGAGTGCTCACACAGCTCGTCGGCGGGTATGAGCCATCGCTCCAGCTCAATAACGATGGACTCTACTATGATTTCTACTATCTGCGCAACGTTGAAGTTGCAGGGATGAAATGGCTTGCAGGTGAAGTTGAGCGAACTGGTGATGATGTTCAATCTGAGGCACAGATTGACCCGACCGTTTTTACGACGATGGATTCGATCATTGATGCGAACGAACGAAATTCAATCCATCCGGGACTCGTACGCCAGGATTCCTATGTATTCCTTAACTACAAGAACGCCCACGAACGGCAGGCAACGTTCGTCTACAACGATCACTACATCACGTACGAGTATCCGGTTGAATTCCTTGATTCGGTCAAAGACGCTGTTTATGATAACGGGTTCGTAAAGATTTATCGATGAAGATCTTGCGTGTCACATCATCAGGGTTCAGTGAAGGCGGTGCAGAAAAGGGCATCGAACATATTCAGCCGATCCTTGAAGCAAAAGGACATGAGGTGCGCATTCTCTCTAGCGACTCTGGGAGGGACAAGCGACACTTCAATGACTTCTCGTATCGGCAGCCGCACGGACTTCTTGGTAAGTTCTCCTACACATGGAATCATTCTGCGTATCGAATACTGAAGCAGGTCCTCAACGAGTTTAAGCCCGACATCGTACACCTCCATACGCTCGGGGCAGCTTCCCCGTCAGTTCTTTTTGCCCTCCGGAACTATCCGACCATTGCTACGGTACACGGGCCTGAAGGGTATACAAGGGAACTCATCATCTGGAATCAGCCGAAGGAAGACTTTGTTGGACAGGATATGCTCAATAAAAAGCTCACACTGCGCGGCAAACTCCGTAATCTCTATTATCGGTTTGTGAACTATCCGCTCTATCGAATCGGATTGAGAAATGTCGATCGCATTGTGTCCATTAGTAATTATATTAAGGATGTGCTGTCTCGTCAGGGCATGGAGAGTACCCTCATCAAGAACGGCGTCAAGCGATTTAAATGCACACCTCTTTCAGCTGAGAATATCACCCACACCATCCTCTTCACAGGGAGAGTTGAAAAGACAAAGGGTGTTGAGTACATGATCCGCGCATTGCCAACAGTCGTTGAGAGATTCACTGACACTAAGTTACTTATTGCCGGTACTGGATCAGAACGCAACAACCTTGAAGCCCTAGTGAGGGAATTGCACCTCGAGTCACACGTCACGTTTCTTGGATATGTCAGTGGACGTGAAGACCTCGAACAGCTTTACGAGAAGGCATCACTCATCGTCGTTCCATCAATTTGGGCAGAAATAAGCTCCCGTTCCGGTATCGAAGCGCAGAGTGCTGGGCGGCCAGTCATTGCGAGTAGAGTAGGGGGAATCAGTGATTGGCTCTCCGATGGCGAGACGGGGTTATTTGTCGAGCCAGGAGATTCGCAAGCTATCGCAGACTCAATCATTGAATTATTTTCTCATCCCCAGAGACTGATTTCCATGGGTCGAAAGGCTCGGCAGAAATCTGATGAATTTGACCTCGAACTCCACGCAGACCGAATTGAAGAAGTGTACAGGGAAGTAATCGCTAGGTTCAAGCAGAAAGGTGATTTTCAAACTGATAATAGTGGTGGAGTGTATTATGTAACGGACACATATCTTCGTGATTCGAGTGCACAAGCGGTTCACGTGGATGAAATCTGTACGAATCTCATGCATTTGGGACATGCGGTCAGGTTGTATATTCCTTGCTCTCGTCACTTCACGAAGGAGCGTTCCTATCAGATTCACGAACTGTGGGTTCCTGTATTTGCCGCCTCGGTCATGTTCCAGATCCAGCTCATGCTGAAGCTCTCACTCGACATCATACGACATCGTCCACGTATGCTCTATGTCCGTCACAGTCTACTTCTCTTTGTTGCAGTACTTATAGGTAGGCTGTTCAACATACCGACGGTCCTTGAAGTCAATGGAAAACTGATCGAAGAGGCTCGCCACCACGGGAGGAGTCTGCTCACAATCCTTCTCGATCGGTCTCATATCTTTTCGTTCATTGAGGGATTCAATCTACGCAATGCTACCTACGTTGTTGCGGTAACAGAGGGCATTAAATCCTACCTCGTTGAACGGTACACTCTGTCCCCTCGTGTCGTCGCCGTGATCAACAATGGGGTCAATACCGAAACGTTTATGCCCCAAGATATGTCATATGCACGCTCGCAAATTGGTCTGCCTCAAGACAGAATAATCGTTGGCTATATCGGCAGTTTCTATTCCTGGCAAGGTCTCCCTCATATTCTTGAGGCAGCGCGACAACTCAGAGATGCAGGTGAGCCAATGCTATTCGTACTTGTCGGGCACGGGGCAGATGAAGCATGCCTGCGGAAAGGTTTGAAACGTAACAAGCTTGAATCCACAGTCATGCTTATACCATCAATCCAACGAAGCAATGTGCCACTATATATAAATGCGTTCGACATCTGCCTCAGTGTCCCAACTCGATTCAGGAACGGCGCCACGTCACCTTTCAAGGTCTATGAGTATCTCGCGTGCGGAAAGCCGACGATAGTGAGTGATATTGATGGAATGCGTGAGGAGTTTCAGGATGCAGTCTACTATGTTGAGCCCGAATCCCCCAAAGCACTTGTGGCAGCCTTGAGAGTGCTTGCTCACAATGGCGATGCGCGTGGAGCATGCTCAATGCGAGCTCGTTCGTTCATTCGCGAAGGGCATGACTGGCGAACCATCGCTCAGCGCATTGCGAGCCTTGTGTCTGGAGATAGTACCCCAGGAGATGAGGCACTCATGAAGGCTGAACGAAACGCAGAACTGTGTGCCTCAAGAAATTTGTCATGATCTGCTGGCGAAAGGTGGATACCTCGCAGTGGACCTCCAGCAGTAAGATTAGCGTCAACTATATAGATACGACCATCATCTTGATCTCGAAGTATGTCAAGTTCACCATACTCAAGACCTAGCCGTTCACAGAAACGCGTAATATCTACTCGTTCAGAAGTACTAAGCGCATTTCGTGAGTCAGATACTTCAATATATTGTGTCTTGTCAAACCTGCAATCCAGCCGTTTCAATCGATAGTACATGTATGGTATGGCCTCACGATAGATAAGGATACGCATATCGCGCACCAAACCGTTTTCTTCTTGAGGATTCACAAGTTTTTGGTACACATACCCATCCTCTGGTTCACAGGGGCAGCTAACGAGCACACCGTCATGTTGTGCGTTCAGATTGGATTTTTTCACGCAAACTCCAACGTGTGTACGAGGATCTACTGCTATCGGGTACTCAAAAATTTCCTCAAAGGTCCTGTTGACCCGCTCCTTGCTGATATCCATGCACGTGCCGTTGATGACATGTGTTGAAGAGCGTAAGTGCTCGAGGATAGCATCGTCTCGCTTGAATGTAGCATCTTCGAATGAGATCACCCCGTCATAATGCTCACGAGGGTCATTCGTCAGTTTGTACCCAAGTGAGTGGGCAACGAGGTAGAATGTGTGATACCAGCGTGGCTTATCAGGATACGTAAGAATGACCTTCCTTACAAAACCCTGTCTTAGACCGTGTAAAAAATAGATGAGCTTCATCGTGATAATCGTTCTCGGGACATACGTACCTGTCACTAGTCGTAGGAATAGCTTCGTAAAAAGGCGCATTGGATGTGAGACCACCCCCTGCACTTCAGTACCATGCTGTACGGAGTTCAAAGTATCATGAGCATGCAAATTGTCTAAGAACGCATGTGCGAATGCATTCGCATGCTTATCAATTAGGTCTCGGTAATCTGATGAAGTGAGATGAATTCCTCGAAGCGGACTCCCACACGTGACATTCGCATCCACGATATAGATTCGAGAATCGTCCTTATCGCGTAGGATGTCCAGTTCCCCGTACTCAAGTCCGAACTCCTTGCAGAACATCTCAATACGGTCTCGTTCGTCTCGGCTCAGAGCTTCTTCAGATGCAACAACCTCTATCGATTGAGTGTTATCGAATCTGTCATCCAAACGCTTGTACTTGAGGATGACGAACGATACCTGGCTTCCGTAGATAATGACACGAATATCCTGAACGAAGGTCTCATCATACACGTTGTTCACGAGCTTCTGATAGATGTATCCTTCCTCAGGTTCGCACGGACACATGATCACTCTACCGTCGTGAGCAGTATTTTCATTCGATTTTTGTACACATTCACCGTTGTGGGTCCTTGGGTCGATGCTTATGCCATACCCAAAGATAGAAGAAAATATGGTCTCAACACGTTGTTTACTAATGTCCAGACAGCGACCATTAACGAATTTCTGAGTTTGTTGAAGGCGCGAAAACACAGCATCGCTGTGCTTGAACGTTGAGTCCTCGAAGGCGATAGCCGCATCAAACGCACGTTGAGGATCGTTCGTAAGTACATAGCCCATACGGTGCGCAATAACAGAGAGCGTATGATACCAGCGAGGAAGTTCTGGGTAACAGAGTAGCACCTTGCGTTTACTTCGCTTGAATATTCTGGCACACAGGGACCATTTCTTCATCGTGAAAATAGTCCTCGGTACGTATGTTCCTCCTCGAACTCGCTTCCAGAAGATATCACCGAACAGGTAAAGCAGAGCACTTCCGGCAGCAGCAATACTATTTCCCACGAGCCAAGCGATGCCCACACCATTTAAATCCCATGGCAGTAGGAAAAAAGTGATTCCGATGATGCCTATACTGTATATGACATTTGTAAGGAGTATCGATGAGGTATCCTTTTTTATCTGCAGTAGCGCATTGAAGGAAGATGTGACTGCAATGGGAATAGCGCTGAGAGCAATAAGCCACAGGAAATGGACACTCGATTCGTTCGCATAGTCATGGCCGAATATCCCAAGCACAAAGGGGCTGAAGACCACGACAGCAAGCACTGCTGGCAGCAGAAGAAGGGTGTTTATCTGGAACGATCTCACTGCATGACTGCGGACCCCATCCTCGTTGTGCGAACCCTCAGCAAAGAGCGATCGAGCGATGGACCAGGGTATGACATACAATAAATTCCCGACCATCATCGATATATAGAAATATGCAGCAGACGTTGCTCCGAGCTGATTCGTTATGATGATGGGAAGTACGGACATCGGGAGAAGGTTGAATACTGAAGCGGTGTAATTCACCGTAGAGTAGCGCCATATGCGTTGAACCACGTCGACATAGAACCTCAAATGTGGTCTATACCCAAATCTCTTGACGACTAAGATGAGACCTAAAATGAATCCGATACCTTGCGCAAGTGCTGCCGCAGCAAAGATGCCGATGGGCCCCATGCCAATGAATAGAAATGGAAACCCGAGCTTCAAAGAACTATGAATAGAGTTGATAGCGAGCGTATAGTGAGTCCTTCTGTACGCAAGGAAGATTGATTCAATAAGTATATTGAGAGCCGAGAAACCAGAGAAGAGAACAAAGATGGTCCCTAAGAGTGGGTTTTGAATGAATGAGAGCTTCGGGGAAAGTACGCCGACAAAAACGACAAAGCAGAAACCAAATAGAAGGCCAGCAGCTCCTGTGAGCATGAGGCCAGTGTTGATCTCCTCGTTCATAAACTTCGAACGAGGCAGGAAACGAATGAAAGCTGTATTGAAGCCTAAGAGACTCAGAATAGCTATGAGATTCATTGTCGAGATCAGCGTCGTCGCGAGTCCGATTTCCTCAGTGCTGAAAAGGCGAGCCGTAATGAGCCAGAACACGAAACCCAAACCAGACACGATTGCGGTCGTGAGCATGAGGAAAAAGGAATTACGGTAGAGACTATCCTGTTTTAGCCCCTGAATACGCTCTCGAATCATATGTGGGTGACCTTCAAATTTATGTGCATTTGCACTATACTGAAAGTCCCAGAATGGCGCAAATGCAACATAAACGAATCGGAGAAGCAATCCGTGCGTTCAGGTCATGTGCCTTACTGTGTGTGACTCTCGGTGTAGTTGCCATAGCGACCTACATATTGATCAAGGCGCACGGACCATTTATGGAATCTTCATTCGTTGTGGATCAATCAGATGCATTTACGCGCCAAGACCCAGTTCAACCTTCTGTGCCTGGAGAGGGTTCCTCTGATCAGATTACTCCAATTGAGATCGAACCTGTATCTGAGGGTCAGACATTGGTTGCGGAAGAGGAGTCTTCTCCAGACCCTTCATTCCGCAAAGAGGAGATACCCGTTCTGGTAACGTCCGTTGGAACGAGATCGATCGAGCCAGAGCCGCTCATTGAATACGTGCATAAGACACGTCAAGGGTTCGGTTTTTCACTCGGGGACACACTCACTGGTCTTGATAGTGAGGAACTCGGGAACCGTCTCAATGACATGGTCAGCCTTGGAGCGACATGGATACGAATTGATTTTGATTGGAGTTGGATCCAGGCAGACAAAACAAGACCCATCGATTGGTACAAAATAGACCGCGTGGTGAAAGCGGCACACGCACGTGGCCTCAAGATACTCCCCATACTCGTATACACCCCCCCGTGGGCACGCCCAGATGATTGCCTGAGTTCTCCCCGATGTCCGCCAGCTGACCCAAATGCATACGCTGCATTCGCAACGGAGGCAGTTCGACGCTACGCTACACAGGGCATCACCCACTGGGAAATATGGAATGAACCGAACATGCGCGGTTCATGGCTTCCAGCAGCTGACCCTGTGGCTTACCGACATCTGTTAGAAGCAGCCCATAGGGCTATTAAGACCGTAGATCCAACCGCGACGATCATTACCGGTGGCCTCGGTCCTATCGCGACAGAGGGTGGCAACATTGCGCCAGTTATGTACCTTGATGCACTTTATAATGCCGGAGCGTCAACATATTTCGATGCTATCGGTTTCCATCCCTATTCATTCCCAGTTCTTCCGAGCTATCAAAAGGATTGGAATGCGTGGCAACAGATGACAGATACCAAGATAAGCTTACGAAGTATCATGGAAGAGAATGGTGATAGTGACAAAGAAATATGGATTACCGAGTATGGTGCTCCCACAGGAGGTCCAGGAATCGCTGCAGAGAGAGATCACGACTACGCGAATGTAAAAGCGACACATGTTACCGAAACTTTCCAAACACTGATTCTACAAGACGCTCTCACTGAGATCCAAAGCTACAGTTGGGCAGGCCCTCTCTTTTGGTATAGCTACCAAGATCTTGGGACGTCATCGAGTACCATTGAGAATTTTTTTGGCATCCGGCATGTGAACGGCACGGCAAAGCCCGCATACCATGCTCTTAAGACTGCACTCGATTAGGTGTATTCGAGACAATGTTCGAATTCTGGTGAACGATATTTTTTCGCTCAATCTGATACACTTATGATAATGAATTCGCGAACCATTGTTATCGGTATTAGCATAATCACACTCTTGTTCCTCGGTCTCGCCTTTTATCAGCTACTGAGAGTACCTGTAAAGGAACCAGCTGTCACCTCGCCACCACCACTTCAAATGAGAGATTATAACAATACGTCATACATATTGGACGGAGAATCAGTGATGCTCACTAATGGTGTGTCCGTAGTCCAGATCGTACCTGGTTCGTCCAATGCAGCTCGCATCTCCATTTTTGGTGAGCCCGTCATTGGGGATTTTGACCGCGACGGGGACGAGGATGCGGCACTCTATCTCGTGAAAGAAATGGGTGGGAGCGGAACCTTCTACTACGCCGCCCTCGCCATGCGTGAGGGAGAGACCATCACAGGCACGAACGCTCTCTTCCTCGGCGACCGCATCGCACCACAACCGACGACGATAGTCGATGGACGTGCGGTCTTCAATTATGCAGAGCGAGGAATTGATGAAAGCTTCACAACTCCGCCATCCTACGGAAAGAGCCTTTATGTGCACTACAACCGTGAAACTCACACGATAGGGGAATTCGTGCCCGATTTCGAGGGCGAGGCTGACCCCGCGCGCATGACGCTCACCATGAAGGAGTGGTTCTGGATACAGAGCACCGACCTCGAAGAAAGCATCTTTCCAAAGAAGGTTGGGGACTTTTCGCTCACGTTCTTGGACAATGGGCAGGTGCGTATAAAGACGGACTGTAACGCGATAGGGGGTCACTATGAGGCTGATGTAGACTCACTACGATTTAGTGATCTCGCAACTACCCTCATGTACTGCGAAGGCTCAATGGAGTCTGTGTTCAACATGATGCTCGGTGAGGTCGAGACATACGAATTCACCGGGAGGGGGGAGCTCCTCCTCCATTACGGTGATTCAGGAATCGCACGGTTCCGCTAGAGGGTTCGAAACGTTAAACTTCAGCGACCGTTCACCATCTTCTTGAGCCGTTCCTCGCCGAGCGGTATGTCGTCTTTTGTGACTTTGAAGCTTTCGAGGAGCTCTCTCCAGATATGCTTGTTGTAGCGGAGATGGATGAGGAAGACGATGAGCATCGCGATAAGTGCGCCCACACCTGCGAGAGCCATGTCCTTCTGTGCGTCCCAGATGTCGCCCTGGGCACCGAGGAACGCGAGACCAAGCTCAGGCGCAACCTTTGCAGCAGCTCGCCACTCGACGATCTCGTAGAGCGCTGAGAAGGAGAGGGTGAGGTCGATAGGGAAGAAGAAGCCCCAGAAGCCGCGTGCTCGGGCGACACGGAGGAAGACTTCGCGCACCGGGTACGCAAGGAGCAGGCCGAACAGAAAATGAACGAGGCGGTCGTACATGTTGCGGTCTGCATCGAACCATTCCTGGAGCACAAAACCAAACGGAACCTGCGCATAGGTATAGTGCGACCCGATGACATGGAGACACATGAAGAGCGTGATGAGTGTGTACGAGACATTTGAAAGCTTAAAGTAGCGTGCAGAGAGGAGAATGATGGGAACAAAGATGAAGACAAGATAATTCTCGAGAAGCCAACCATCTGGGTAGAGAGGTTTATATGAAGCCCAGCTCCATACGACGAGAAAAAGAACGAGCAAAAAGAGTTTGTATTTCATGTAAGACCATTATCCGATAAAGGAATAATTTCAGGAGGTACGTATCCACAGCCGACATAAAAACCACCGCACCTTCGGTGTGGTGGTCAAGTATTGTCCCACTGTGTACGATTGCGCATGAGGGGACGCGGGTAGCAGTACGTAAACCGCAAGATAGCGGAGCGAATCTCATCGCGGCTCACTGTTACCTGGGCGAGGGTGCGCTCGATGCATTGCGCGAAGACCGCTGTCCTAAACGAATCGTAGTGCATGTCTTGAGCAATTGAGCGGAATGCCGGCAATCTTCCGATATCGGTCGCGCTGATAGGACTCTTCCGTCTCCCATCACGCCAGCGGAGCGGGACGCTCTTGAGGAATTGTCGTAATCCCCGGGGAATAGCGGATCGTGGCGGAATATGTGCTTTTACTTGAGTCTCCTTGAGGGCTGCAAGGTGATCAGCGAGCGATTCAACATGCGATAAAAAAATCACACCGTTCGTGCGCGAAAGCCACTGTTCGTGCATACATCCTCCGAGTGAGCATCTCACGGTATTGTAGGCTCTTGCAGATAAGTTTTCCAGTCAGTACGATATCAATGTTGTGCAACGTCAATGCGCCGTATTGAGAAAAAAGTGTGCTACTATGCCAATAGGTTCATTGACTTCGGAGGATGTGCCCAAAGAATGCCCGGCAAGCAGGGCGAGAACTTTATCGTGGAGCGACAAATGATCCATTTCGATCCCGCCTTAATGCGTCCACCGTGCCTGAAAACAGTGAATTGTGCCGTTTGTGGGCGTTCTGATTCCCATCCACGAAAAAAATACGATTGGGGAGATGGGAAGACTGACTGGGTGTGCTCAGATCGTTGCGATGAAACATATCAGGCAGAGCACAATCGCAAAATTTCGACGTGATGAGCCGGCCGATACTAAATTCGAGAGCAGTGCATCAACTGCTCTCGTTTTGTGTCAGCTGCAGAGAAAGCCCGCTACTGAATGGCGGGATGTATAAAGCTACCCTGAGGCAGGTCTTCATCGGACACAATCTTTGTCGAACAGAGCGAGAGTCGCATATCTATGCACCTGAGGTTTGTGTTCTGCTTTCGCCATGCGTATCACGGTCGCACGAATGCGATAGACTTAAGAAACGCCGAGCTTCGACCATGAATCTTGATGAAGGCGCCTCAGCTCACTTGTTTCCGGTGACCAGGTCACCGGCATCCGCACATGCTTCTTCCATCTGCGGATGACCACAATGATTGTGATTATATGTCTCTAGTGGGTTCGCGGTGCATATCTCTTCCACGTTCTCTGGAAGCCACCGCTTCCGCGGACTCGGCTTTCGGGGAGGGCTAAGCACTAACTCGTCACGGTTTCCCCTGTGCGCTCCTTAGAGTTGATCTTCGCGAACAGTATCGGATGTTCAAAGGCACGTTATGCGTTAGATCCCTCGTGCACGTAGGAGGACCATAATCGTCCTAATTAAGATGACGAAATCGAAACGTATGATAGCGTACCAGGGATTTGAAGCAACGAATTCAACATACTCAGAATCAAGTTCTTGCTGGGACCGCATATCGCGCTCGGTTTTGTGGCACGCTTGGTAGTGTCCTGTAATGCCCGCGCGTATGGATTCCTTATACGTTTGTCCGACTGCTAGCAATTTCTCTCGTTCGCGTGTATTCATGGGCCGGGGACCGACGAGGCTCATATCGCCGCGGAGCACGTTGAAGAGCTGGGGTAGCTCATCAAGGTAGATGCGTTTGATGAGCTTCCCAACAAGGATGAGCGAGCCATTCCGCTCAAGAGATTTCGTATCGATGAATGTGCCCTGGGCACGCAGCGCATTTAAAACGTCCTGTCTGAAGATATTGAACTTATAGAGTGTGAATGGATTGCCTGCTGACCATCGGGTCTCGCGATAGAAGAGTGGGTCGAGTGGACGACGTCGCACGATGTGCTCGAATTTGATAAGGCAAAGAAATATGAGAATGAGTGGTAAGAGAATTAGAAAGAGGAGCACACACACTACTACGTCGAATATTCGTTTTGATTTGGGCAGGGGCACATGTCTGTGTTCATGAATCATTTTGCATAAGTATCATAAATCGTTTGTCTTGTGAAGCTTCATTTTCATTGAAAATCACATAGTTGAGTTTCCTCTGTGAGCAATCAGGTTGAGAAAATGTGCGTGATGAGATAGGGTATAGACACTTTTTCTGAAACACATGCATTCATGCTGACATGACCACACTTCAAT
>CAZFBT010000019.1:0-12851 GCA_964517185.1 uncultured Candidatus Saccharibacteria bacterium
ACGAAGAAAACCGTACAGGTGGTTTTTACCTGTACGGTTTTCGGGGGTTAGATCAAGAGGGTGCTTTTTGCTAGCGCATCGCGATGGTGTGTTCCCAGCATGCAGCAGATGCCCTCCATGGTCTCGTTCCCTGCTCCATATAGAGATCACGTGCGTACGCCATGTTGTCGTAGAAGTCCAAAAGATCAAGTCCCAGTGCTTCAGCGCGATCGGCGTGATAACGTGTGTTGATTTGCATGACCCCCACGTCTGCAGAGTCTACATTCCCACGAAGTACTGATCCGTCCGCGAGTGTGTGTCTGAAGGTCGATTCACACCGCGCAATCTCAGTGAGGACAGGAATATCCTTAAAGTAGGCGCGCACAACGGTCTCAGTATTGAGACCACTCGAAGACATCATTATGGTTCCCTTCCCCTCTTCGCTGATATTGCCGTACATGACATCCTTTTGGGGTAGGGCGACCGCACTCGTAACCACCATGAGCGCGGTGAGCAGTGTCGATAAAATAAGCCAAGTGTCTTATCCAACAAAAAACGGCACACGGCCGTTTACTTTTATATTATAGCACAAATATAGGTGGTGTCAAACTGCAAAATAAATACCGCGGCTGGTCAAGTGTATACAAATGACCTTATTGGGCCCTAAAATGATGGTTTCGGTGAGGCTTTTTGAGAGATGAGTGCCATAGCACCATAGAGACCCCCTTCGTCCCTGAGGACTGCATCGACGATAGCTGGGCACGGAACAAGAGTTCCAAGGACCTCTCTCGTATGACGAACAATGTCTTCGAGAAGAATGCGCGGGTCGCCGACGATCATCGAGCCGCCGAGAACGATGACGCTCGGAGACCAGTACAAAATGGTGTTTTTGAGACCAAAGGCAAGGTAACGGGCGAGCTCATCCCAAATCGGATCATCTTGGGATATCTCGTATGGCTTCACTCCACGACGCTTCTCGAGCGCTGCGCCCGAGACAAGGTTTTCGAGGGTGTGTGGGATACGCGGTCCGAGGACACTCCGGTCAATATCGAGTTCTTGGTGACCTGGCTCAAAACCGACGCTCGCCTCATCGAGCAGACCGTGAATGAAGCGGGCACCGCCAACCCCGGTCGAGACGGTGTGGTACGCGACTATCTCCTTGCCCTTGCCTCCACCGAAGTTAGCTTCGCCGAGCCCAACGATTGCAGTATCATTCTCAAGATACACGGGTGCCTTATATCGTTCCTTGAATGTCTCGACAAGAGGACGACCGATCCAATCGAGGAGCTTCGTCTCTGACACGATTGCAGTCTTTTCATGGTTGAGAGGGCCACGGATGCCACCCGCCATCGCGAGAACACGCTTCCCCTGTCGCAGGGTATCGATGGCTTTGTTCATGAACTCCATGCCCTCAAGGAAAGATGTTGGGGTATCGAACTTGATGGGATCGCCATAGGAAACCAAGTCAGTGCTTGCTGCGATGCGCGTCTTCGTCCCTCCGATATCAAAGAGTATGTACATATACGTGGATTATTCAACGATGACTGGTACCGGTTGTCTAAAAACCCGTGATGCAATCTCGGTGTATGCACGAATATTTTCCTTGAAATACGGTGGGTGTTGGCGCTGTATCATTCCGATAATGTAGTAACCAATGGCAATCAAGGCAGCTGGACCGCACTCTACAGGGAGTGGAATATGGAGCTGACACGTATCATGGGCGTAAGGGGTCGAAGGGACGCCAAAGTTGACGAAGTACTGGGTATCCGAGGGGACGATTATCTTCGCGTGCTTTATCTCCTCGCTTGTGAACGACCGACCAGTGACGCGTGGTGCGAAGAGTTCATCGAATTTTGTCTCGAACATACTGCGGACAGGACCGAATTCAGGTGGAATGGTGAGGACAAACGCATCGAAGCTCATGAAGCGATTCTCACAGAGTGGAGCGACTTCCGTCTCGATGAACAATCGTATGGCACTTGGCGATTCCGCCCCTGCCGCAAAGAGCATGCCGAGGTAGGTCGAGGTATTGTATGTGTAAGGTTCACGCACATGCGGGACAACGACGACGCGCTCTTTAGGGACGTGCGCGGCGGCGGGACCATGCTCGGCGCTCGTGATGAGAGTGAGTGGAAGATTCCGTTCGGAGAAGTCTTTCGCGATGTCGACGGCATGCTTGCCTCCTGATGCCGAAATGAGGTACACGCCATCGATACCAGGTGTACGCTCTAAAATCTTTGAATAGTCGCCTTCATCTGCAAAGACCGCGTCAAATGACTTGAACATGAGCCGTCCGGTTGAGAGCGCATTAACGCTTCCGACGACGAGCGGCCGTTTTGCCTCTTCAAAAGACAGTTGTGGGATAGTTTGTTCCCCGAAGAATGCAAGTGCCCCCATGACCACCTCATCGAGATCGGGCAAGTCATTTTCAGTAAATGTCTGAAGTCGTGTACGGGGGTCGATAGTCATATCTGCCGCGGTGCTGTTACATCGACATTTTCGCGTATATACTCATACGCTTCATCGACAGAATCAACAATATGAAAAAGATCGAGGTCTTCTGGACTGATGGTTTCATACTCAGTAAGGAGCGTCGTCTTCATATACTCTATGAATGGTTTCCAGAACTTCGCATCATAGAGTACTACCGGAACTGGAGATATCTTTTCGGTCTGGATGAGGGTGACCATTTCAAGGAACTCGTCGAGTGTGCCAAAGCCCCCCGGGAAGTAGACATAGACCTCTGACGCGAACGCGAGCATTACCTTGCGAGAGAAAAAGAAGTTGAAACTTTCTGATTCGGTGACATACGGATTGAGTTTCTGTTCGGTCGGAAGCTTGATGTTGAGCCCAATGGATCGCCCGCCAACCTTGAAGGAACCAACGTTCGCTGCCTCCATAATGCCAGGACCGCCCCCAGTGATAATAGTGAACCCCTGCTTTGCAAGGCGAGCTGCGAGCTCTTCAGCCGCTTTGTACATAGGGTCTCCTGGCCGGAGGCGCGCGCTCCCGAAGAAGGTCGCCGCGGTGCTGTACTTCCGGAGTATCTCAAAACCATCTACGAACTCCGACATGATACGAAAGATGCGCCACGATTGAATGGCGTCGTCAGTCTCAAAAAGATCGGTGAGCACTCTACAGTGCATGTTGCGTGAGTCAGTCCGGAGCGGCTTTACCTTGCGTATAAGATTCGATTGCTTTGAGCGCGGTTTCGAGAGTTTAAGTTTTGCCATGTGAGTAGTCTAACAGATGAGCAATAAGATAGAGAATAGAGGATAGAGGATATTCTCTATCCTACGTATTCGTTTTCCAGGGGATATCGTACTGCTTGAATTCTGGTAGCAATTTCCTATCGTAGAGGAGTCGAGCGATGACCTCCGCATGGCAGAGAGCGCCCGTGAGTGCGTTGTGCGGTTCAGGTTCTGAGGGAATACCACAATAATTGAGCACGACATCGAGATTGAGTGCAGAGCGACGGTGTTCCGAGTCGATGGGAGGTGTGAGGCCACGCTTCACCATATGCATCCAGCAAAGAGTGTGTGAATCAATGGTCCGATGTGCGAAGTCGTATGAGAGGTCTGCACGATCGCAGGCTTCTTTGATGTAATCTCTATCGAAGGACACATTCTGGCCGGCGAGCGTCCGGTCGGCCTTATGCTGGCTCCACTCAAGGAACGCACGGACAAGTTCTGCTTCGGTTTGCTTATTCGAATCACGCACGTCGTCTTCAGTAAAACCATTCACCTCGAGTGAGCCGTCCATGATGTGTGCACCGTCCCACATGCGACATTCGCCGTAGAATCGGTTGTCGGGATGGTCGAAGTCAAGGGCCCCGATAGAGACGATGGAGTGCTTTGCCGGGTTGGTACCGGTTGCTTCAACATCTATGACAATCATCCGAAAAGCATATCACATCATTGCATCTGGGACGTCCATCGTTACAATGGTCGTCATGAGCATCGCACTCGAACCGTCGTGGAAGACCGCTCTTGAGCATGAGTTTGCTGAACCTTATTTTAGAGAGCTTTCGAACGTGGTGCGGGCTGCCTATCTCTCTGGCACACGCATCTACCCTCCCCCGAAGTTAATCTTTCGCGCGTTCGAGCTCTGCCCCTTCGATAAGGTTCAAGTGGTTATCCTCGGACAAGACCCGTATCACGGCAAGGGGCAGGCACATGGTCTCTGCTTCTCGGTCGAGGATGGCGTCCCGTTCCCCCCTTCCCTCCTCAACATTTACAAGGAGCTCCGTGACGACCTCGGCATTTCGATCCCGAAGACCGGCAATCTCACGAACTGGGCGAAACAGGGTGTTCTCCTCCTTAATGCAACCCTTACGGTGGAGGCTGGTCGCGCCGGATCTCACCAGAGACTCGGCTGGGAACGGTTCACTGATGCAGCAATTAAAAAACTCTCTGAGAACCGGGAGCACCTCGTGTTCCTCCTGTGGGGCAGGTACGCACAAGAGAAGGGCGCGCACATTGATGCGTCACGGCACCTCGTCTTAAAGGCGGCCCACCCCTCACCGCTCTCCGCACACTCCGGCTTTTTCGGATGCAAGCACTTTAGTCAAACGAACGCATACCTCACACGACACAACTGTGCACCTATCGATTGGAGCTTCGCATGACCGCCCCTTTGGCATCTGGTAGAATGAGTTCATGAAGAATGCACGCATACTCATCGTCGACGATGAAAACGATCTTCTCTCTGCGCTTGATGCCGCATTCTCTGCTGCGGGTTTCAGTGTTTTTCTGGCGAAAGACGGTATTGAGGGTCTTGGAATCGCGCTCCGCGAGAAGCCGGATCTTATTCTCCTCGATATCCGCATGCCAAAGATGAATGGGCATAAGATGCTCCAGGAACTCAGGAAAGACCCGTGGGGGAAAATGGTGAAGGTATTGCTCCTCACAAACGCCGATGATCCGACTAACATCACACGGGGCATTGAACTTCAGAGCAATGACTACCTCATCAAGTCACAGGTGAGTCTCGAAGAGCTCGTGAAGCAGGTGAAGCAGCATCTCGCTGGATATCACGATTAATGTCAACGTTTCATATTCCCTTGCAGTTTGCGGCAGGAGCATAACCGGCTGCTTCTGCCTCTTCTTTCGTATCGAACCAAAGCTTGTTTTCCTCTTTTATTGCTTGCGCACCAGGACACCACGGGAGGTGATACTTCGTACCATTCTTCGAGGCGACATATGCCGCAATAGCTTCAAGTGGTGCTGATGTGCCTCGCTCATTCATCTCAGCCTCCTTTGATGGGGTACGTACTTCAATGTCTGTAGGTTCTGACGGTATGAGCCGAACGACACTCGTTGACGCATCAGCTCTTACCCCGATGGGTTCTGTAGACATCCGACCGAGCCAGAATGAACTGATGCCAACACCGAGTATAATGAAAAGGAGCATCGTATCACGCCCGAAAAATGTCAGCTTGAATCGTTTGGAAATCTCTTGTATACTTGCGCCGTTAGATGTGGGACGTGGCCATTTATCAATGTCCATTGAGTCCTATTCTATCATTCGCTGGCCTGGCATTCTGCGTAACGCACAATGCTTGTCCACAATTTCTAACGGGGCAAGCTCCGTTCTGTATACACTTAGAATAAGCAATTATGGCAACAAAAAAGGCTGGCGGCACCGCCAAAAATCTGCGCGATTCGAATCCTCAATACCTTGGGATAAAGCGTGCTGATGGACAGAAAGTCAAAGTGGGGGAGATAATTGTTCGCCAGCGCGGCACGAAAGTTGAGGCTGGTAAGAACGTAAAGATGGGCAAGGACCACACGCTCTACGCGGGTACAAACGGCACCGTAAAGTTCGGCACGAAGCGCAAGGTAACCTTCACTGGCCATACGAAGGTAAAGAAGCGTGTTGATGTTGTTGCGTAATTGAATGAAAATGCTCGCGGCCTTCGGCCGTGAGCATTTTCTATTTTCATTTATCTATTCTGCTCCGCCAGAAATGGTCACCGATTCGATGATGACGGGTTCTACAGGGAGATTCTGGGGCTTGATGGTCTCAACTTTGGAGATGAGGTCCACAACATCCATACCGTCGATGACCCGTCCGAATACCGGATGCTTTGAGGTGAGCGGCTCCTTATTGTAGTCGAGTCCAATGTTGTCGACCGTATTGATGAAGAATTGGCTTCCTCCGGAATTCGGCTGGCCGGTGTTCGCCATCGAGATAGTGCCTCGAACATTCGTAAGCAATGGCCCCTCAACAAATTCGTCTTGAATGGTGTAACCTGGCCCGCCCATGCCATACGAGGCGACGTTGTCACTTTTTGTGTTCGGGTCCCCACCCTGGATCATAAAGCCGTCGATGACGCGGTGGAACTTCGTGTCATCATAGTACCCCTCGCGAGCAAGCTTCACGAAATTGCCGACAGTGATGGGCATCTCACTCTCGAAGAGCTCAAGAGTGATGGTCCCTTTGTTGGTTAGAATGGTTGCAATTGGATTCATTAATGATGTCTTATCTTCTGCGACGGGTAATGCGTCAGGTGTGAGTGGCTCCTCAAGTGACTCGGGGTCATCCACGAGCGCGGCCACGGATGTATCTCGCCACTCAATCCACCACGCAATACCGAGAACAATAATAGCGGAACCTGCGATAACGTAAAATATCTGCAAAATTTGTTTCTTCAGTGCCATATTATTTCGCGATGACTTCAATGGTCACGTTACCCTTCTCTGTACCTGCACTGAGAGCAACCGTGTGGGTCCCAAGCGCCTTGATGGGATGTGGTAGCTCTATCTGGTGTACGTCGACCGTGATGCCCGCCACGCGAAGTGCCGTAGCGATGTCCGCCTCACGAACGCTTTTAAAGAGGTGTCCCTGTGCATTCGCATCGGCAGAGACGGGAATCGTCGTATCCTTGAGTCGCGCGAGCGCCTCGGTGAACTGCGCAGTCTCCTCAATGAGGGTTGCTGCGTGTTTCTGGCGCATTGATTCAACGCGTCTCACGTTCTCCGGAGTCGCTGGTTCGGCGAGCTTGCGAGGAATGAGAAAATTGAGTGCGTGGCCGGAGGGTACTTCCTTTATTTCGAAGCGACGACCGATGCGTGCGACGTCGCGCAATAGAATGACTTTCATCCCGTTAAAGGCAAGTCACAGTCGCTAGACCGTTCGTTGCAAAGCTAAACTTGACGACTATGTTCATAATATGTTCTCAATACGTTTTTGACATACGTGACCGTGGCCTCTAACGGGATTCATGGAATACCGATGTACACCACGCCAGGGGCAATCATAGCAAAAATCCGCATTCCTTCAATGCGACTCCCACTAGCGATTGAGATACTCTATGGCCGCGACGAGCTGGGGGTCCGTGCCTGCGGCGCGATCTTCGGGAGTGCGCTCGACCACGATATCCGGTGCAAGACCTCCCTCGGAAATTGAGACCCCCTCGGGCGTGAGCCATCGTGCGATGGTAATCTTCACCGACGAGCCATCCTCAAGCTCAACGAGCTCCTGCACAGAACCCTTTCCAAAGGTTTGAGTGCCGATCACAGTCGCAGCTCCATGTGCTTTGAGGGCACCTGCAAGTATCTCTGATGCTGACGCTGAACCACCATCAACGAGGACGACGAGTTCCTTAGGTGCATAGGCCCCGAGTTCTTTACCTGAACTCCGGTACACTTGTTCAGGCGTGTTGTCTCCGAAACTTTCTCGCACCACGACTTTACCGGCTGGAAGGAAATAGCTCGCAATCGAAACCGCACTTTGGAGATATCCACCCGGGTTCCCGCGAAGGTCAAGAATGAGCTTCTCATCCCCACTCTCGATAAACTTGCGGAGCGACTGCTGCATCTCTGCTTCGGCAAGCGCGTTGAAACTGTAGAGCGAGACGATGAAAACTCCTTGTTTAGATTCAGTCTTAGAGGTTGGAATAGAAATAGTTTCGCGTGTGACATTCACATCCCTGAACTCATCCTCACCTTCCCGGTAGATAGTGAGTACTACCTCAGTCCCTTTTTCACCTCGAATGAGACGGACTGCCTCGTCAATACTCATACCATCAGTAGATTTCCCGTCGATTCGAATGATGGCATCTCCGGCAATGAGACCTGCCTTTTCGGCAGGAGTGTCAGGTAAGGGTGCGATGATAGTCACGACCCTGTCACGCATCCCGACCTCCATCCCAACACCACTGAAATTCCCTGAGATGTCCTCCTCGAACATCGATGCGTCTTCAGGTGGAAGGTAAATGGTATAGGGGTCGCCATACGAGCGAACTAGACCTTCTATGGCACCGTGGATGCGTTCCTCTGTACCCACCGGTTCAGTTGAAGTCGAACCTACGAACTTCTCATCGAGGAGTTCCCACACGCGCCAGAACTGCGAGAGATCAGCACGCTCAGCTATGACCGCAGTCGGTGCTCCAAAAAAGAATGAGCCGATGCTCGCCTCAAGCCGTGTCTCAGATCCCATGTGGAAACCCGAAAAGAAGGCAGCTGTGGCAAAGAGGAGCGCAAGTGCAATACCGAAGTACGGTTGACGCTTCTGTTCCACCTCGAACTCTCGTGGAAAGAAGGTGTCATCCGTTTCGTGTTCGCGTCTATTTTCTTGACTATCAGTGCGTTCTTCCATATGTCAGAGGATTATCGCATACATGAGGTTGTATACAAAATAGCACGAAAGTACAGAAACTGCGTGCTACAATCAATCAATGGTAGAACACCTTGCACAGGGTAAGCTTACGTGGGTGTGTCTCAAGTCCCCTACCCTCGACGAGGTGCAGGGTGTCATGGACACGTTTCGCCTTCCCCCTGCCCTCATGGGTGACCTAACGACGACAGTCCCGAAGAGCGGTGCAGTCGAGGTTGATGGCGCAATAAAGATCACCATCGATTTCCCGGTCGTCAAGCGTATTGACGCCGCACATCCTTACGAGGTCAAGCTAATCCTAACTGAGAAGGCACTCATTACAGTGCAGTACGAGGAAATGGAGGCTATCGACCGCTTCAAGAAAGAGTTCGAAGTTGTTGCTACACTTAATAAGGCAAGTAGACATGCGAGTGCAGTGCATCTTTTCCTTTCCCTCATGAACGAGCTCTACGCATCCTCGGGAACGAAGCTCGATTACGTTGAATCGCTCATGGCCGAGATTGAGGCGAAGATATTCACGAACAACGAGCGACATATGGTCTTGGAGATAGCACGCGTGAGCAAGAAGCTCATTGCGTTTCGCCACACGATCCGCGCTCACGAGGATGTCCTCACTGACCTCCGTCCGCTCCTCCTCGCGAAGTTCAAGAACGGGTCCAGCAAGGAGCTCGATGAGATCGAGGCACTTTATTTCGCTCTCGTTCGGCGGAGCAACACCCTCTTTGAGAACCTCAAAGCCCTCCATGACACTAACTCTGCGCTCCTCACTACGAAGCAGAACGAAATCATGAAAACCCTCACCATCATGGCATTTATCACGTTCCCCTTGACGCTCTTTACCTCGATGTTCGGCATGAATACGGAGGCGACTCCCATCCTTGGGAGCGAGGGCGATTTCTGGATCATCGTCGGCATCATGGTCGTCGCGACCATCGGGTTCTTCATCTTCTTCAAGCACAAAAACTGGATTTGAATATAGAATATGGGATATGGGATAGAGAATAGAAAATAGAGAATATGGAAGATAGAATCTATAATCCAAAGACTAAAATCCAGAATGGAATATAGAATTGAGAATATGGAATATAGATTATAGAAGATAGAATATAGAAAAACTATTGATTATAGACTCGAAATCAAGCACCAAGCGCTAACTTCAAATCAAGGTTTAACCTATACCACAAACTTTCCTCTATTCCCTATTCTCTATTTCCTATTTCTTCTGCTACACTGCACTCAATGCATCCTCTCTTCCAGAAATTCCTGCCTGCGACCATCTCGGATAACCCTATCTACCTCTTCAACACACTCTCTGGGAAGAAGGAGCGTTTTACGCCCTTAAAGACCGGGCGCGTCCTCATGTACACGTGCGGACCGACGGTCTACGACTATGTGCACATCGGAAACCTCATGTCGTTCATCTTCGCCGACACGCTGAAGCGTACCCTTCGCTACCACGGCTACCATGTCGAGCACACGATGAACCTGACCGACTTCGGCCACCTCACCGATGACGCCGACGCTGGGGAGGACAAGATGATGAAGGGGCTCCGCCGCGAGGGAAAACCCATCACGCTCCAGGCAATGCGCGACCTCGCTGACGAATACATTGAGGCCTTCATCGGCGACCTCGATGCCTTGAACATGCTCCCCCCCGACCACCTAACCCGTGCGAGCGATTACGTCCGTGAACAGATTGCGCTCATCGAGACGCTCGAATCGAAGGGATACACCTATGAGACACGCGACGGCATCTACTTCGACATTGAGAAATTCCCCGCCTACGGAAAACTCGGCAACGTCGACCTCAACAAACTCAAGGAGGGTGCGCGCGTCGAGGTAAATCCCGAGAAGCGCCATCCCGCTGATTTCGCGCTCTGGAAGAAGGGGCTCCTCGGCTGGGAGAGCCACTGGGGCAAGGGTTTCCCCGGCTGGCACATCGAGTGTACCGCGATGGCCTTCGCGACCTTGGGGAAGCAAATCGACGTCCACACGGGCGGCGAAGACCTCAAGTACACGCACCACAATGGTGAGATAGCGCAGGCGGAAGCGGCGACCGGCAAGTCGCCCTATGTCGCGTACTGGTTCCACAGCGCCTTCATGACGATTGACGGCACGAAGATATCGAAATCGCTCGGTAACACCATCGCACTCCGCAACCTCGAAGACCGCGGCTACTCGCCCGACGCCTATCGCTACTGGGTCCTCACCTCGCACTACCGCTCGCAGACGAACTTCTCATTCGAGGCCCTCGATGGCGCAAAGCAGGCACTGTTCCGCCTCAAGCGCTACCTCGTCGAGGAATACCGGGATGCTGAGGGCTCGGTGAGCGAACTCTATCGCGGGCGTTTTATGGAGGCAATCGCCGATGACCTCAATACCCCAAAGGCCGTCGCGCTCCTCTGGGAACTCGTGAAGGACGCGCAGGTCCCTCCCGGCGATAAGGCCGCGACGCTCCGGAGCTTCGATGAAGTACTCGGCATTGGCCTCACCGATGAACGTGACGATGTCGTGCGCGAGCTCGGCATCGTCCGACCGGAGGAGCTACCCGTTGATATCCAAGAGCTCCTCGATAAGCGCGACCTTGCGCGCACAACACACAACTGGGAGGAGGCAGATCGTATCCGCGAAGCACTCAACTTGAAGGGCTATGTCGTCGAAGACACCCCACAAGGCCAGCGGATATCGAAGACGAGCCTTTAGCTATTAGAAATTTTTGTTCTTAGTATTCAGTCTTCGGTCTTCAGTCTTTATTTTCTATTCCATATTCTCTATCTTCTATTCCCTATTGCATATTCTACATTTCCATTTCGGCTTTTGGTCTTGCAAACTAATTTCAATCTAACAGTGGCATAGCTCTATCGCGGTTAACCGCGATATGTACGCTATCCTGTCTGCAAATCAAAGCGAGCCCCGACTGGTGTCGGGGCTTTGATCATCGCAGAGGTGAAAAGTGAATACGTTCAAAATCTTTTGCGCGCGCTCGGTAGTGGATGCTCGCGCGAAAGCGTTCGCCGCGTACCGCCTTCTTGAACCACTCGCGATCTGATTCGAGCATCTTCCTGTAGGGCAGCTTACTGATCGCAAACCACTGCGGACTCATGCTGAGCGTGCGCTTCGGTGTACCCATGAAACGCTGCACTCTATACACATGGACGAAGAAGTCTTCGTGTATTCCCGCGTAGAAAGTCACCATTGCAACGAGCCTAAGTGTACGCAGATCGAGCAGAACGCCGAGTTCCTCTCGTGTCTCGCGAAATACGCAACGCGTTGATGACTCACCTCTCCTTCGCTTTCCACCGGGACCATTGAAAGTACCCCTCCCAATTTCACCTGTGTGCTTTTTGCCAAGGAGCACCCTTGTCCTATTCTGATTGAGAATGATCGCGAGTGTCGCATGTTTCATGGCCGCCTCCAGGTCTGTAATCTCTGAGCATTAAGCCACGGGCGGTTTTGCCTTGCAAGAGAGCTCCTAGATACTCAAAGCGCTCCCGTAGGAGCGCTTCACAAGAGCTAATACTCATCGAAGAAACAGATGGATGAGCAACGGCAATGAGAACAGAACCGTGAGCAAGAATGGTCCTGCCTTATTTATTCTGCTGAGGAGGTGTCTGCCTGAAAGGTCCCAAAGCAGGTTAGCAATCATTAAGACCCCAGAAAGGGCGAGGAGAATCATCCATTCCATTTCCGCCACCTTGTGTGAGAACTGTTACGGCTCAACAATAGCACGATATTCTTCAATTGAGAATCTAGATACCTCGTTTTTCTATCCCCACCCTCTCCCCAAGTATTCCGCATTATCCGCGTCATGTCTGCATATTTCAGCATTTGTCCTCAGACAAGTCATCCGTGATACAATTGCCACACTATGGCCGATGGAGTCGGTACAACCCAGACCGGTACCCGGAGTCGCGTCCTCCGTACCCCGCCCCACAACCTCGATGCCGAGCGCGCGCTCCTCGGCGCCATTATCCTGAAGCCCGAGGCTATGCACGACGTGTCGGTGACCGTCTACCCCGAATCGTTCTACGCTGATAAGCACGCGGAGATATTCCGCGCGATTCTCGACACCTTCATGAAAGGTGACCCCATCGATATCCTTTCGGTCACCACGAAGCTCAAGGACCGCGGTCTTCTCGACCGCACCGGCGGCGCGAGCTACATCACCGAACTCGTCGAATCGGTGCCCGCCGCCGGGAACGCGCTCTACTACGCCGAGCTCGTCCAGAACAAGGCAATACTCCGCGGCCTCA
>CAZFBT010000020.1:0-12047 GCA_964517185.1 uncultured Candidatus Saccharibacteria bacterium
GCTAAGAGCTAAAGGCAAACAGCTACACATGATATTTCACGTCATCACCATCTTTCCAGAGGTCTGCAGAGCGTACACCGATGCGTCGGTACTCGGTCGCGCGCAGAAGACCGTGAAGGGAAAGGGGGCGAAGCACCGCGGGAAGAAACTGGAGGTGAAGTACTACAATCCGCGCGACTTCACAAAGGGCGATAAACACCACAAAGTGGATGACCGACCGTATGGCGGTGGTCCCGGCATGGTCATAAAGGCAGAACCGATACTCCGCGCGTGGGAAAAGGCTGTGGGCCGTAAGGTCCGAGCGCGGAGCGCTTTAGGAAAAAAACTGAAAACTGAAAACTTCAAACTGAAAACTATAATTCTTTCGCCGCGCGGAAAGACGTTCGACCAAGCATACGCGAAGAAACTTGCAAAGAATCACACGGACATCGTGCTCATCTCTGGTCGGTATGAGGGCATCGATGCTCGGGTGAAGAAGATACTCAAGACCGAGGAGGTATCGGTAGGGGACTATGTGCTCACAGGCGGTGAGCTTCCCGCGCTCACCATCATCGATGCGGTCGCCCGCAACATCCCTGGTGTCCTCGGTACATTCGAATCACTCGAAGACGAGCGCATCTCAAGTGGAGAGATGTACACGCGGCCGGAGACGTTTGAGTATAGAAAAAAGAAGTACGGGGTTCCACCCGTCTTCCTTAGCGGGAACCATTCTGTGATAGAGAAGCGGCGAAGCAAGTAGTAAAAGGGTCGTATATAATTTTCACATATCATGAGTTCAGAAAATCCATCCAACAGAGAACAGAGCAATATTGATCAAGACACCATCCAGTCAGCGATCGACCTCCTTAAGCAACAGCTCGAAACACGTGCTCAAATGGGTATAGATTTTTCAAGCAAGAAAAGTGAAAATCTTCAGAGGCGTCTTCGGGGTGAGATATCCGGAGTTGAGCTTGACCGGCTTGATGCAGAATTTGACGAGGCGATTGAATATAATCGGAGAGAAATGAATATTATTCGAGATAGGATCAATGGTACTGTTGAGCTTCTAAATCCTGAAAACTCTAAATCAGAAGCAGCTACTCAATCAGAAGTCTCTGTAGCAGAGCACACTAGCCAAGAATCGAGTCCGGTGGCTCTTCCTACGGTTACTGAACTTGCTCCATCGCCATACAAAGAGGATTTGCAATTAGATCTATCACTTCGTGACATTATGGGTCTTATTGCAAAGCACGGAGATATCACCGCTTCAGATGGCTATATCTACAAGAAAGAGGACCTTTTAAGCATAGTTGGAAATCTACGCGGTAGTAATGATCCAAACCTCCAGAGGGTGACAAACACTTACGGTTTGAGAGATAGGGTGAGAATTGCGCTCATGAAGTCAGAATTTGAACAAAAACATAATAGTAAATAGTGTCATTGAACTGAGAAAAGTGTATTGAATAGTACTGTTCATATTTAAGTGGTAAATAATGCATCTGGATGTCAGATTGTCCAGAGTTGGCTGTTGACTTTCTGTCTGCATGCTGATAACATGCCGCGCATACGCATTACGTTTTCGAGTGAGTCAAGGAGGTGCGATTTCAATACAAGGGGGTAGTCGGAGCGGTATCGCTCCACAGAACGGGGCAGAGGAGAGCTCCGACAGAGCCATCACACACTGATGCACACATTACACGCCGAGTAAGGAGGTGCCGGTAGGGACGCGCGTACGCGCGGTCTTTTTCGTGTCCCCCACTCACATTACTAATCGTTGAAGAGTAATCATGACAAAGAGCACCACACACAAGCACGACAAGCACGAGGGAGCACTCCCGAAGAAGTTCTTCCAGAACTTCCGGGATTCGCGCGTGCCGCTCCCAGACCTCGTCGAGCCCCAGCGCGAGTCGTACGAGTGGTTCGTCGGCACGGGCCTTAAGGAGGTCTTCAAGGAGTTCTCGCCCATCGCCGATTACTCGGGGAAAAAGTTCGAACTTGTATTCAAGAAGTACGAGCTCGGGAATCCCAAGACTACTCCAGAGTACGCAAAGGAAAATAAACTCACGTACGAGGCGCCACTCCGCGCGCAGGTCATCCTCAAGAATAAGACCTTCGGCGGCGAGAAGGAGCAGGAGATCTTTATGGCAGACATTCCTGTCATGACGAAGAACGGCACCTTCATCATCAACGGCGTCGAGCGTGTCATCGTGCCCCAGCTCGCGCGGAGCTACGGCATTTTCTTCACCGCGAGTGAATCGAAGGGCCGCACCTTCTTTGGTGCGAAGATCATCCCGGCACGCGGTGCATGGGTCGAAATCGAATCCGAGGCGGACGGCGTCATCTACGTGAAGATAGACCGCAAACGAAAGTTCCCCATCTCCTCGCTTTTCCGTGTACTCGGCATCACGAAGGACTCGGACATCATGAAGCTCTTCAAGGGGAAGCCGCACGCCGACGAATACCTCAAGAAGACCATTGAGAAGGACATCGCGAAGACCGTTGACGATGCGTACATCGAGATATATCGCCGTCTCCGTGATGGCGATCTCGCGACCGTCGAGAACGCCAAGGAGTTCGTGAACTCCATCTTCAGCCCCGAACGCTATGATCTCTCTGAAATCGGCCGCCACCACTTCAATGAGCGTTTTGGTCTCGCGACCGACGCAAAGGCAGATGCACAGCGCACCGTCACTGTTGAAGATCTTGTCACCATCATCGCGCATATCATCTCCGAGAATCACACGCCGGGCGCACTCCCCGACGATATCGACCACCTCGGTTTTCGCCGCGTCCGCTACTTCGGAGAGATGCTCCAACAGCGCATCCGCGTCGGTATGACACGCGTGAAGCGCAACATCCAGGACCGCATGTCGACCATCGAGTCCGAAACATCGCTCCCTATCCAGATCATCAACCCGCGACCACTCCAGGCCGCAATCAAGGAATTCTTCACGACGAACCAGCTCTCGCAATTCATGCAGCAGCAGAACATGCTCGCCGAGCTCGAGGGGCTGCGCACGCTCTCCGCGCTCGGTCCGGGCGGCCTCACCCGCGAACGCGCGGGCTTCGAGGTGCGCGACGTTCACACCTCGCACTATGGGCGTCTCTGTCCCATCCACACGCCTGAAGGCCCGAACATCGGCCTCATCCTCCGCCTCTCGATGTACGCACGGGTCAACCGCTTCGGCATCATCGAGACTCCGTACGCGAAGGTCGAGAAGGGCGTCGTACAGGACGAGATCGTCTACCTCAATGCACACGAAGAGGAGAACCACACCATCGCGCACGCCGCCATCAAGGTGAGCGACGAAGGCAAGATCGAACAAGAGCTCGTCGAGGCGCGCCATAAGGGCGAACCCATCATCGTGAACCGCAAGGAGGTCGAGTACATCGACATCGCGACGAACCAGCCGTTCTCGGTTGCGACCTCCATGATTCCGTTCATCAACCACGACGACGCGAACCGTGCGCTCATGGGTTCCAACATGCAGAAGCAGGCGACCCCCTGCATCGTGCAGGAGGTGCCTCTGGTCGGCACAGGCGTCGAAGAGCTCGCCGCACGCGATACTGGCCGCATGGTCGTCGCCGAGGAGTCGGGCGAGGTCATCGCCGCCGACGCGACGCATGTCGTCGTCAAGAACAAGGATGGTAAGAAGAAAGAGTATCCGCTCTCGACCTTCGAGCGCACGAATGATTTCTCCGCCTTCTACCACCGCCTCGCGGTCACCGTGGGCGATAAAGTAAAGCGCGGCGACATTCTCGCGAACACATCATCGACTGCCGAAGGCCAGATGGCCCTCGGACAGAATGCGCTCGTCGCGTTCATGAGCTGGTCTGGCGCGAACTACGAGGACGCCATCATCATCTCCGAGCGCCTTGTGAAGGACAGCAAGTTTGCGACCATCCACATCGACGAGCTCGAGGTCTCCGTCCGCGACACGAAGCTCGGCCCCGAAGTCACGACTCCAGACATCCCGAACGTCTCCGAGCAGAAGCTCCGCAACCTCGATGAGGAAGGCATCATCCGCATCGGCGCAGAGGTGCGCCCCGGCGATATCCTCGTCGGCAAGGTGACCCCGAAGGGCGAGACCCAGCTCACGCCCGAGGAGCGCCTCCTCCGCTCGATCTTTGGCGAGAAGGCGAAGGACGTGAAGGACACCTCACTCCGCCTCGAGGCAGGGAAGCGCGGCCGCGTCATCGGCGTGAAGATATTCTCGCGCGAGCAGGGCGACCAACTCGATTCGGGCGTCATCAAGCGCATCCACATCACGGTCGCGCAGGTCCGAAACGTCAGTGTGGGAGACAAGCTCGCGGGCCGACATGGCAATAAGGGCGTCATCTCCCGCATCCTCCCCGAGGAGGACATGCCGTACACCGAAGACGGCCGCCCGGTCGACATCATCCTCACACCCCTCGGCGTGCCGAGTCGTATGAACCTCGGACAGATACTCGAACTTCACCTCGGCATGGCCGCGAACACCCTGGGCTACCAAGCAATCGTCCCCCCATTTGCCGGCGCAGGCGAGAAGGAGGTGAAACAAGAACTTGTCGCCGCAGGCTTGCCCCCGGACGGGAAGATCACTCTCCGCGACGGTCGCACTGGCGAGCAATTCGCGCAGCGCATCTCTGTCGGCTACATGTACATTCTGAAGCTCCATCACATGGTCGAGGACAAGATACACATGCGTTCCATCGGACCATACTCACTCATTACCCAGCAGCCACTCGGCGGTAAGGCGCAGGTCGGCGGCCAGCGTTTCGGAGAGATGGAGGTGTGGGCACTCCTCGGCTACGGCGCCGCGTACACGCTCCGCGAGATGCTTACCATCAAGTCTGACGACATCGTCGGCCGCTCTGCCGCATTTGATGCAATTGTCCGCGGCGAGCGCATCAGCCATCCGCACACGCCGGCGGCATTCAACGTGCTCGTCAACCAGCTCCGCGGCCTCGGACTCGATGTCGACCTCCGGAGAGGAGAGGGTACTAACCGTTCTTATTAGTCTTCCACGCGAATTATCATATGAATCCCGTTAGAAATCGTAAGGCGTTACCGGCTACACAATTGGAGCAAAGTATAGAAGATACACACAAGCGAAATTTATCCATTACCAGCATTAATTTCTAACGGGATGAAACCAACAGCACCACAGCAGTTCTCGGAAGTGAGCCTCAAGCTCGCCTCACCCGAGCGCATCCTCGACTGGTCCAAGGGCGAGGTCACAAAGCCCGAGACCATCAACTACCGTACCCAGCGGCCGGAGAAACACGGCCTTTTCGACGAGCGCATTTTCGGTCCCGTGGAAGACTACGAGTGTGCGTGCAAGAAGTACCGCGGCATCCGCTACAAGGGCATCGTGTGTGAGAAGTGCGGCGTTGAGATTACCCGTTCCATCGTGCGCCGCGAGCGCATGGGACACATCGACCTCTGCGTCCCTGTCTCGCACATCTGGTTCCTTCGCGGTGTCCCGTCGCGTATCGCGCTCATCCTCGGCACCCCTGCGGCAGCCATCGAGAAGGTCATCTACTTCGCGGGGTACATCGTCACGAAGGTGAGCGAACAGGAACGTGCGCGGCTCCTCAAGGACCTCGACACCGAATACAAGAGTAAGCTCAAGGAGCTCCAGGGCGAGCAGGCGAAGGACGAACTCCGTTCGCGCATGGATGAGACGAAGCGAGAGATTGAAGGTATTGTTGAAGGTTCCATCCTCGACGAGATGCATTACCATAAATTCTCGATGCGGTACTCGACCCTCTTCACCGCCGAAATAGGTGCTGAGGCTATTCACAATCTCTTCAAGCGCATCGACCTCGTCGCGCTCCGCGATCGACTCGAGAAGGACCGTGAGACCGCAGGCGCCGCGGAGCGCGCGAAGCTCGACAAGCGACTCTCCCTCATCAAGGGTATGATACATGCGGGCGTCCGCCCAGAGTGGATGTTCATGACCCGCATTCCGGTCATTCCACCAGCGCTCCGTCCAATGGTAGCACTCGAGGGTGGTCGCCATGCGTCGTCAGATCTCAACGACCTGTACCGTCGCGTCATCAACCGCAACAACCGCCTCAAGAAGCTCATCGACATCATGGCGCCAGAGGTCATCCTCCGTAATGAGAAGCGCATCCTCCAAGAAGCAGTCGACGCGCTCATTGACAACTCGATCCGCCATGGCAACACAGCGTACTCTGCAATGAGCCAGGCGCAACGCCGTCCGCTCAAGTCCCTTTCAGATTACCTGAAGTCTAAGCAGGGTTACTTCCGTCAGAACCTCCTCGGAAAGCGTGTCGACTACTCGGGTCGCTCGGTCATCGTCATCGGACCGGAGCTCGCCCTAGACCAGTGTGGACTCCCGAAGCACATGGCTTTGGAGCTCTTCCGTCCATTCGTCATCTCGGAGCTCCTCAAACAGGAACTCGCTTACAATATCCGTGGCGCCGGCCGTCTCATCGAGGATGGTGTACCCGAGGTGTGGGCGATACTCGAGGATGTCATCAAGGACAAGCACGTGCTCCTCAACCGCGCACCGACCCTTCACCGTCAGGGTATCCAGGCCTTCCGTCCGGTTCTCATTGAGGGCAACGCTATACAGGTTCATCCGCTCGTCTGTCGTGCCTTTAATGCGGATTTCGACGGCGACCAGATGGCTGTCCATGTGCCGCTCTCAGAGGAAGCCCAGCTCGAGGCAAAGGAGATCATCTCTGCAAATCACAACATCCTCAAACCAGGTTCTGCCGACCCGGTTGTCTCCGAAAAACTCCTCGACATGGCACTTGGTGCGTTCTGGATGACGAAAATCGTCGAGAGCTCAAAGGGTGAAGGGAAGTTCTTCCCATCACCGAATGCCGCCATCATGGCGTATGATTTTGGCGTCATCGACCTTCGCGCGAAGATCAAAGTCCTCGCGACTGCGACTCCAAAGTATGCGCACTATGAAGGACATGTCTTTGAAACCTCGGTTGGTAGGTTGCTCTTCAACAGCGTGCTTCCATCTGAACACCCATTTATCAATGATGTCATCACTCAGCGTGTACTCTTCGGCATCGTCATCGAGCTCATTGACGAGAAGGGCATCGAGGCTGTCCCAAGGATCGTCGACCGCATGAAACGGTTCGGCTTCGAGTACGCGACTCGCTCTGGCACGACCTGGGGCATTGACGACGTCGTCGTGCCGCCCGAGAAAGCAAAGATCATTGAGAAGGCGCGTGAGGCTGAGCGAACCGTTCTTGAGCACTTCAGTGAGGGGCTTCTCTCACGCGATGAGCGTCGTCGCATGATCATCCAGATATGGCACAAGGCGAAGACTGAGCTCGAAGAGATACTTCCCGCGACACTCGACGAGAACGGTTCGGTCTACGATATGTGGAAGTCTGGCGCCCGTGGTTCAATGGGACAGATCGCGCAGATGGCCGGTATGAAGGGACTCATCGTCAATACCCGTGGCGAGACCCTCGAGTTCCCAATACTCTCATCCATGAAGGAGGGTATGTCACCAATCGAGTACTTCATCACAACCCACGGCTCCCGCAAAGGTCTCGCCGACACCGCCCTCCAGACCGCGAAGGCGGGATATCTCACGCGCCGTCTCTTCGTTGTCGCACAGGACGCCATCGTCACCGAGGAGGACTGCAAGACGAAGGAAGGCATAACCATAGGACGCGTTAGTTCTTCAGGCATCGAGATCGCATTCTCGAAGGCCATCCGTGGCCGTATTCTCGCTGCTGATGTTACGGACTCCGCAGGCACCGTTCTCTACAAGAAGGGCCACCTCCTCTCACGCCTTGATTCCATTGCTATCGAAAAATCTGGTGTTTCAGCTGTTCAAGTTCGTTCGCCCATGACCTGTAAGACCTTGCAGGGCGTCTGCCAGCAGTGCTATGGCATCGACCTCACGACCAACAAGCTCGTCGACATCGGCGAGGCGGTTGGAACCGTCGCAGCACAGGCGATCGGTGAGCCAGGAACACAGCTCACCATGAACACCAAGCACGCCGGCGGAGCTGCTTCGGTCGGCGGAGACGTGACGCAGGGTCTTCCACGTGTCGAAGAGGTCTTTGAGAAGCGAGCACCGAAGATTCCAGCGGTTATCTCGAAGACCGATGGCACCGTGACAGAGATACGTACCGAGGGGCGTGAGAAGATCATCGTTATTGCGCCGGTACTAGGTAGCAAACACGCAACCAAGAAGAATGACCCCATAGAGTACCCGGTCCACTACCGTCGCATTGTGACTGTTGCGGTCGGCGATGAGGTAAAACAAGGTCAGCTCATCACCGATGGTTCGGCGCACCTTCCTGAGCTCTTCAAATATGCTGGTGAACTTACAACCCAGGAGTACATCATCAACGAGACAAACAAGATATACGAACTACAGGGTGTGACCATCGCACGGAAGCACATTGAACTCATTGTGAAGCAGATGCTCTCACGTGTTAAGGTTACGAATTCCGGCGACAGTCACTATACGACTGGTGATATCGTAGAAGAGAGCGAATTCGTCCGCATCAACAATGAACTCAAGGAAGCAGGCAAGGAACCAGCGAAGGCAGACAAGCTCATCTTGGGTATCACCGAGGTGTCGCTCTCGCGCCGCAGCTTCCTCGCAGCAGCATCATTCCAGAACACGACCCGTGTTCTCATCAATGCTGCAGTCCGCGGAAGTGAAGATAAGCTCTCTGGGCTCATGGAGAACGTCATCATCGGCCGCCTCATTCCTGCCGGTACCGGTTTTGAGGGAAGCAGGAAGTTCGAGATGGTGAAGAGTGTCGCGCCAGAGGACGGAGAGGACGACTAGAGAATGAGTTTGGTATAGTGTGTAAGGGGTAGGGAATAGAAAAACGAAAAACACCGCGGGTTCGCTATGCGAACCCGCGGTGTTTTCAAAATAAGACCCGTCCACGCGGATGGGTCTTCGGATGGGTCTTGGTGTTAGGGCACGCGTCACCGCGTACGTCCCTCGAGTGTCTTCCATGAGAGGAAGACGGAGTACTTCTCTCGAAGTACGGTGTACTCGACCACACAGCCTTCCGAGGTCTCATGCATCATTCTAGCGGTGACGATTTGACCATCGACAACGAGATTGATGGTCTTCACCGGTTCCTTCTTCTTGCCGAAGAGGAATCGCCCCAACTCTGTCAATCTCGAAACAACGGGGACTCCAAGAATCTTGTGCATACCTCCTCCTAACGGGGAAAAGAACTTATATATTATATCATTTAAATAGATATTGTCAAATAAATCCATTGAGCGTTGTATCGCGTATAATGGGCTTCATGGCACGTACTCCGGTCGAGCAGATAAAAGAACGCCTCTCTATTCTCGACGTCGTTGGTCAGTATGTTGAGCTGCAAAAAGCAGGGAAAAACTTCAAGGGCAAATCACCCTTCACAAATGAAAAGACCCCATCATTCTTTGTTTCACCGGAACGGGGCATGTACTACTGTTTCTCCTCCCAGCAGGGTGGAGACATTTTCACTTTCATTGAGAAGATGGAAGGTGTCGATTTTAAAGGTGCTTTGAAGATACTTGCTGAACGAGCACATGTAGAGCTCGTTCCTGAGGACCCGCGTAAGCGCGATGCACGTGAAGAACAGTACGCCATAATCGAGGATGCGACGCAGTACTTCTTCCGTGAACGAGAGAATCACGACATGGTCAATGTGTACCTCGCCGAGCGTGGAGTCAAGGCGCCATCAGTTCACGGGTGGCGCATCGGCTATGCACCAGATGCATGGAGATCATTAAAAGCACACCTCAATGAGAAGGGCTACAAGGAGGATGCGATGCTCCGTGCGGGGCTCATCAAGCAGGCTGATCTGGGTAAGGAGTCTTACGATGTCTTCCGACACCGCATCATGTTTCCTATAGCAGACAGCTCAGGTCGTATCGTCGCGTTCTCTGGGCGCACACTCAAGACTGATGATGGAACTCCAAAGTACGTCAATTCACCCGAGACCGAACTCTATGTGAAATCCGAGGTACTTTATGGGTATGACAAAGCAAAGCACGGCATTCGCCACTTAGATTTCTCACTTATCGTCGAAGGACAGTTCGATCTTGTACTTGCACACCAAGCGGGCTATTCAAACACGGTAGCGGTCTCAGGGACCGCTCTCACTCCACACCACATTGGACTTCTTTCACGGCTTTCCTCGCGCGTCGTTCTTGCACTCGATTCCGATCGTGCTGGTATTGCAGCTGTGAAGCGTGCTGCGAGCCTTATGCTTCACCGTAACATGGATGTGAAGGTAGCGCGCATGGAAGGAGGGAAGGACCCTGCGGACATCATTAGAGCGAATCCACAGGACTTCAAGCGATTCATTGGTCAGGCTGTCCACGTCATCGAATTCCTGCTCGCAGTTCTCAGGGAAGGAACGAAAGATGAGCGGACATATAAGCTTCGGGTTCGCGAGGAACTCGTTCCACTTCTTGTCGCCATGGAAAACCGCATTGATCGTGAACACTTCGAAGGCATCATTGCTGATGCAACGGGAACCACGAAGGATGCCATTCACTATGAGGTAGGCAGGCTCGCAGCCGAGAGTGAACATCGGCAGACGGCCGTGCCAAAGGCAGTGAATGCAACGCCGCCGCCTCTTCCTGATAGGAAGGATACGCTCACCCTTCACCTTCTTGCCTTTCTTGATACGCTTAGCACCCGCGGTACCTGGATTGTTGATGAACTTGGGAAGAAACTTTTAACCCTCGTGCCAAAAAATGTACAAGAGGAACTCAAAGAGCGCGAGGCGGCCCGCTGGCAACGCACACTCTTCGAAACCGAGCGCGAGGCGGACGCGATGGATGAGCGAGCACTTGTCACAACGCTCACTGAGCGACTCACTTCGCTTTCACATCTCATTGCCCGTGAGCGTCTCCGGGAACTTCGTGAGGCCATGCGTGAGGCTGAGGGGTTGGGGAACGAAGAGCACCTCATGGAGCTCATCGCAGCGACGAAGGAAGCAGAAGAACTTCTACAATCAGAATGTCTTTTAATTAAGCCACAAAAATGACAAACAAGGTAAAGGCGGCGAGGAATGGACATTATTCTGTTTTAGGGTATAGTTGTCTTCATTATTCCTGACGTTGGCGTGTGGGAAAGAAACAAGAGAAATAGGGATATTTTCGAGCGTACAAAATAAGTACGTTGTGAGAACGTTCGTGCGTAGTAATGAGTACTACAGAGAGCGTACAAATTTTCATACAACACAATGGCTACTAAACGAAGTTCACAAAAGAAGAACATAAAAAAATCGCTCAAACGGGCAACACCTCGTGGGCGCCAAAAGACGAAAGTGCGGCACAAGAAAGCGCTGATGAAGCACACACCGAAGACACGCAAGGTGGTAAAGGCAAAGCCGAAGGCGGCGAAGAAGTCGATTCCGAAGAAGCTGAAGCCGCTCTCGAAGGCAGAGCAGGCGCGCGAGACGAAGGCGAGCGCACTCCTCGTCCTCGGACGCGGACGCGGGTACGTGACTTATGACGAGATACTCAAAGAGTTTCCCGATGTCGAGAAGGACGTCGCATTCCTCGAGAACCTCTATGAACGCCTCGCTACCGCATCCATCGATGTGATTGGCGGCGGCGGGATGCTCGGCGATGAGCCGGTCGAGGAGTACCTCGATAAGCGGAGCCACTACCGCAGGAACGACAGCGGGTACGATTCCATCCAGATGTACCTCCGGGAAATCGGACAGTACCCCTTGCTCACCGCGCGCGAGGAGCGTGACCTCGCAAAGCGTATCGTTTCGGGCGACACCGAGGCGCGGAACCTTCTTGCGCGCGCGAACCTCCGCCTCGTCGTCTCTATCGCGAAGAAGTACGTCGGCCGAAGTCCCGATCTCACACTCCTCGACCTCATTCAGGAGGGCAACCTTGGCCTCTTCAAGGCGGTCGATAAGTTCGACTTCACGAAGGGTTTCAAATTCTCGACGTACGCGACCTGGTGGATACGCCAGGCGATAACGCGTGCCTTGGCTGACCAGTCCCGCACCATCCGCATCCCCGTCCACATGGTCGAGACGATGGCGAAGTACAAGCAGGTCTCGCGTCGCCTCGCGCAGGAGCTTGGTCGCGACCC
>CAZFBT010000021.1:0-11911 GCA_964517185.1 uncultured Candidatus Saccharibacteria bacterium
CCGCGCGGATTCGTCCGCGGGGGGATTCACTTTTCCCTGTTTGACATTCGTCGCACTGGTGCTAAACTTTTCTGTATGGTCCACAGTGCGTATCGTTTCTGGAACTTCATGTTTATTGCCGAACGTGCGCGGGTGGCCATTTGATTTTCATCACGTAATTCAAACAAGGGCCGCCCAGTGCGGCCCTTGTTCGTTTTACGGCGTTCTTTCACAACTCACTTGAGAGGGAAATATGCCGAAAGTGTTCAACCACTACGTTGCCTCCTCGTATCCAGCCGAGGAGATCAAGGGACTCCCCGGAGTGCCACACTACGCCAGTCGGGTTCTCGCGAGTACGGAGAAGGACGACGCCGTCATCCTTCCCCAAGTGGTCATGCCTCATGTTTCATGGGTCCGCGACCACTATGACTCAGTCGGCCTCTCCCATGCTGATACGGTCATCGTAGGGAGTCATGCTGATATCAACCGATTCCCTGACCATGAGCTCAGTGTATTCTACTTCTGTGAGCATGCCCACGCGGTTCGTCCAAACAAGCGATGGCTCGAAACTGCGGCGTTCTTGAACTCAAAGAACAACTTTATTGAACTCGCAGAGAGGCTCGGCGCTCCGATTCCTGAGACCGTCTGTATCAACGACCCGGTGCGGGAACAAGGAAAGGCACTGGCTTACGGGTATTCCCATCCGGTGTACCTAAAGAAGGCGGTATCGGCATCTGGGTTTGGCGTCTGGAAGTGCACAACGAAGGCGAGGCTCGATCGTCGTGTCAAAATGCTCTGTGTGCCCTACCAAATCCAAGCATCCCTACCAGTGGGAACCCGATTCCTCAATGTGCAATATGAGGTGCAGAACGAGCGGCTTCTCAACGGCCCCATTACGCTCCAGATCCTCAAGGGCGAATCGCACGATGGGAACGAGTACCCGGCACTCTATGACCCCTCGAACATCCGTGATGCGACCGACGGGATCGCGAAGTGGGCGTTCGAGCAAGGCATGCGTGGCGTATTCGCGTTTGACGTTGGAATAACGCCAGACGATAAGGCCTTCGTGATCGAGTGCAATCCGCGTTGGAATGGTTCGTCGTATCCAACGAGAGTTGCACGGAAACTCGGTGTGGGGCAGTGGGAATCCCGCAACGAGGATTTCGCTCCCCGCTCGTTCGAGGGCATCGATCTCGGCGAACTCGCCTACGCAGCGAGTACTCGCGAAGGCATCGTCATCGTTAACTGGGGGTGCGTCGAGAACGGGAAGGTCGGCGTCTTCGTTGCCGGCGGTCCCACTGTTCGCAGGGAGTATCTCAAGGAGTTCCGTCGCCAGTTCGGCCACGAAAAGTCGTGAACGAATAACGGCAAGGGCGCACGCCAGTGCGCCCTTTTTATACGCCCGCCAGACTTCGTCCAGCGGCCGTTTCTCTGCTATAGTGCTCACCATGCAGGAATATTCGCTCGTCATACACGGAGGTGCTGGAGCGCCGCCAGACCCCGATGCGTACCGCGAGAGTCTTGCGCGTATCTTTGAGTCGGGCCGCGCCATGCTCGAAGTGGGCGCGCCCGCGCTCGACGTCGTCGAACATTGCGTCACGCTCCTCGAAGATGACCCACTCTTTAATGCTGGGAAGGGCTCGGTCCTCAATGCGAAGGGCGAGGTCGAGATGGATGCCGCACTCATGGATGGCAAAACGATGAAGGCGGGGGCAGTCTCGACGATAACCGGGGTCAAGAACCCCATCGCGCTCGCGCGGCGTGTCATGGAGAAGACCGAGCACGTGCTCCTCTCGGGGGCGGGCGCCTTGGAATTCGCACGGGAACAGCAGGTCAGGTTCGAGGACAAAGAATACTTCATCACTGAACATCGAACGGCACAGCTTGCGAAGGCGAAAGAGTCGGACCGCGTCGTCCTCGATCACAGTTCCATTGAGAAGAAGTACGGGACCGTGGGTGCGGTCGCATGCGATAAAAAGGGCGATCTCGCGGCTGCGACCTCGACCGGCGGCATCGTGAACAAGTGCTATGGACGCGTTGGCGATACGCCCATCATCGGTGCGGGGGTGTATGCAGAGAATGGCACTTGTGCAGTCTCTGCGACAGGATTCGGTGAACAAATACTCCGCGTGAACCTTGCGAAGCACACGGCGGAACTAATTCGGCACAGGGGCTTTGACGCGCAGACCGCAGCCGCTGAAGCTGTCGCTTTCATGGTGGAGAAAGTAAAAGGTCTGGGTGGCATTATCGTTGTAGACGCTGACGGAAAGATCGGTGTCGCCAAGTCAACGGACCTCATCCTCGCCACGTCATCAGGGAAGGGTGAGGTTCCCTTGTTCCATTTCTGACGTACGAGAGGCAAATTTTGCTTGCAAAAAAATGACCCTCTGATACTATTGCGGCACCGTATCGCGCTTTATGCGTGGTTTGGAGTGTTGAGCTCTTTAACTCACGTGCGCGGTAGTCGGAGGTAAGGCAGCGTTCTCGCGCCCTTTCCTCTGCATACCGCTCACGGCCTCTTTCTTTTTGTGAGAGAGAGGTCGCAGCGTGCGGCATTATTTGCGTAGTCTTCAGTTGTCAGTTAGAAGTTGGTAGGTATCCTACACAACGAAAACAGAGAACTGATAACTAACTAAATTTATCATGGCAGAATTTAATCGAACGAAGCCGCACGTGAACGTCGGCACCATCGGTCACGTAGACCACGGTAAGACGACGCTCACCGCTGCGATCCTCAACGTCCTCAACCAAAAGGGGGACGGTTACGCTGCGAGCGTGAAGGGCGTCGATGACATCGACAAAGCACCGGAAGAGAAAGCTCGCGGTATTACCATTTCGCTCTCGCACTCCGAGTACGAGACACCGAACCGCCACTACGCGCACATCGATGCGCCGGGTCACGCGGACTACATCAAGAACATGATCACGGGTGCCGCACAGATGGACGGCGCTATTCTCGTGGTCGCAGCGACAGACGGCGCGATGCCGCAGACCCGCGAGCACGTGCTTCTCGCGAAGCAGGTGGGCGTACCCAAGATCATCGTCTTCCTCAACAAGTGCGACATGGTCGACGACGAGGAAATGATCATGCTCGTCGAGGAAGAACTCCGCGAGCTTCTCGCGAAGAACGGATTCGACAAGGATGCTCCAGTCATCAAGGGTTCGGGCCTCAAGGCGCTCGAAGACCCGAAGGGGGAGTGGGGCCAGAAGGTGCTCGAACTCGTCGACGCGATGGACACGTACTTCCCGATGCCCGTCCGCGAACTCGACAAGCCATTCCTTATGCCTATTGAGGACATCTTCTCCATTGAGGGCCGCGGCACCGTTGTGACCGGCCGTGTGGAGCGCGGTGTACTCAAGGTCGGCGAGGAGATTGAGATCGTCGGTATCAAGGACACCACGAAAACGACGGTGACTGGTATCGAGATGTTCAACAAGTCACTCGACCAGGCGCAGGCAGGCGACAACGCTGGCATTCTCCTTCGGGGTACTGCGAAGGATGATGTCCATCGTGGTCAGGTCCTCGCCGCGAAGGGTTCGGTGACCCCGCATACGGAATTCGAGGCAGAGGTGTATGTCCTCTCGAAGGATGAGGGAGGCCGCCACACGCCGTTCTTCACTGGCTACAAGCCGCAATTCTATGTCCGCACGACCGACGTGACCGGTGAGGTGACCCTCGCAGAGGGCGTTGAGATGGTCATGCCGGGCGACAATGCGAAATTCAAGGTGAAGCTCGTTGCGCCGGTCGCGCTCGAAGAGAAGCAGAACTTCGCTATCCGCGAGGGCGGTAAGACCGTCGGCGCGGGCGTTGTGACGAAGATTGTCGCATAATACAGACCTCCACATCATTACTCACGTCTCATAGACCTATGGCTACTAAGGCATCAACCGAAACGAAGCGGAGCAAGAAGGCGGACGCAACCGGGGAGTTTCAGAAGCTTCGCATCAGGGTCCGCGCGTACGAGCACAAGATACTCGACGCGTCGGTGAAGCAAATCATCGACACTGCACTGCGTTTCGACGCAAAGGTGATTGGCCCAATTCCGCTTCCGACGGAGATCAAGAAATATACGGTGAACCGCTCGACATTCATCTTCAAGGATGCGCGAGAACAGTTCGAGATGCGAATGCACAAGCGCGTCATCGATATCATGAACCCTGGTGCCAAGGTCATCGAGGCTCTCACGAACCTCTCACTGCCCTCTGGTGTCAGCATTGATGTCAAAATGATGTAAGAAGCTTGAGGTAAACCTCAACTTCTTTCTACCTTCACTCACTCGGAAATGAAAATGTGCTAATGCACGCTTTCATTTCTCTCGTATCGTTCGGTAGTAGTTCCTTAACGATATTGAGTAAGTGATGTAAAACTCGTTGCCATTCCAAACATACAACAAACGACGCATGGGGAACCGTGCGTCGTTTGTTGTTGCGAGGACACAAAAAGAGGCCCGCCACGAATGTGTGGCGGGCGAGGTGTGTCAGCGTCGGCTGCGGCGCTGTGATTGAGCCCTGAACTTCGCTTCTTCGCGTGCCAAGCGCCGCCGGTCTTGGCGGTGGAATCCGGTAGAAATACCGGGAGAAAGGAGATGAGCACAGAGATTCGAATACATGAGTGCCCAAAGTAGGAGATGCCTTTCGAACATAACGCCTCCCAGTGGTCGCGCACGGTATCATTGCCGTGCTACTGGGATTTATAGCACATACGTTGGACTTGTATAGTCTACGGGTTGCAAAAACACAGATACAGGGTATACTCACGCGAGCTTTTAAACCCCAGTACGAAAACAGAGCTTCGTACGGGGCGAAGACCTACGTACCGATCTGCTTTGACGAGCAGAAGTATGAGGGGAGTGTATAAGTATCAGTATCAACGGTAGCGTTCGCATACTCATACTCATACTAAATACTCATACTCTCGTTTTGCATCAGCAAAACGAGGAGGGACCAATGGGCACAAAACCGCGACTTTTGAGTCAGCGAGCTTGTGCTCGCGACCAAAAGTCGCGGTTTTGTTTACAGGTCATGAAAGCGGATTTATCAGATAATTAGTTCCTTGGGAGAATGAATCCCGTTAGAGTTTAAAACGTTATGTATTACGTCTACGTGCTCAAGAGTGAGAAAACAGGACGATGGTACACCGGAAGTACAAATAACTTACGGAAACGTGTGAGTCAGCATAATGACAAGCAAACAACATCTACACGAGGAGGAGCCCCAGGGAAACTGATTTACTACGAGGCGTGTATCGATGAAACAGATGCTCGTACCCGAGAGAAATATCTCAAAACAAGCATGGGCAAGCGATACCTGAGAAATCGACTCACACGTTTCCTAACTCTAACGGGATGAAATTTATCGTAGGAACCAAGGAGCGCATGACCCAGGTATTCGATACCGAGGGAACGGCGCATCCGGCGACCATCCTCCGCGTCGCGCCAGCGAAAGTCACGCAGGTGCGCACGAAGGAGAAGGATGGCTACGAGGCGGTGCAGATCGCTTCAGGAACGCAGAAGAAAGAACGCATCTCACGGGCGCTTCTCGGCCACCTTGGCGAGGCAAAGAAGCACGTGAAGGAATTCAGCCCGCGCGCTTCTCATGGGGAATCCGCGAGCAGATTCGAGAAGGGGGCGACGCTCGATGCGTCGGTCTTCGCGGTCGGCGACACCATCATGGTGTCAGCGATCTCGAAGGGTAAGGGTTTCCAGGGCGTCGTGAAGCGCCACGGTTTCCGCGGTGGTCCGGGTAGTCACGGTATGAAGGACACCTTGCGCGCACCGGGTTCTATCGGCGCGACGGGCGCTCAACGCGTCTTCAAGGGACTCCGCATGGCGGGCCGCATGGGTGGCGACCGCGTGACGGTGAAGAATCTCAAGGTGCTCGCGGTCGACGCGAAGGAGAACGTCCTTCTCGTCTCCGGCGCGGTACCAGGTCGACGAGGAACGTTAGTCGAAGTTCGCGGAATAACGCAGAAGTAACGCAGATCAATGCTGAATATGACAACAACATCTACAATCAAGAAGACTTCGCGTTCCTCCGCGTCAGCTCCGCGAGCATCCGCGGTGCCAAAAACAGAAAAGCTCACTGCAGAAGTGTTCAACGTGAAGGGAGAAATGAAAAGCACGATAGAACTCCCGTCAACAGTTTTTGGCGCATCATGGAACGCCGACCTCGTCCACGAGATCGTCACGTCGATGCAGGAGAATGCACGCGTAGGCACTGCACACACGAAGAATCGCGGCGAGGTCCGCGGCGGCGGCAAGAAGCCATGGCGCCAGAAGGGCACCGGCCGCGCACGTCACGGCTCGACACGCTCCCCCATCTGGGCGGGCGGCGGTGTCGCCCACGGTCCGCGCACCGAGAAAGCGTACACGAAAAAGATGAACAAGAACGCGCGCGCCAAGGCGCTCGCCTGCGTCCTCTCACAGAAGTACCGGGATGGCGAGATAGTGTTCATCGATGCGCTCGGGTTCACCGAGCCGAAGACGAAGGGCGCGAAGGCACTCATCAGCGCACTTGGTTCCATTGAGGGCAAACAGGCGCTCGCGACAAAAAGGACGAACGCCGCGCTCTTCCTCCTCCCGAAGCGGGATGTGAACGCAGAGCGGAGCTTCCAGAACTTCGGGAACATCATGGTCTCGCAGGCGAAGGATGTGAATCCGGTCGATTTACTCACGTATAGGTACGTCGTGGTCACTGAGCCCGATGCTGCACTGAAGACCCTCGAGGGTCGTGTCGCCAGTAAGGCGAAGAAGGCGGTATCACAGGCGAAGAAGGCCAAGGCGATAGCTGCATAGTATGGCTCTCTTTGGAAAAAAGAAGACACTGACTGAGACGAAGGAGAAGAAGGTGAAGGAGGAGAAGAAGATCGCGCCGTCGGGCATCAACATCCCGCACGACACTGTCGCACTCATTCTGAAGCCACGCATCACTGAGAAGGCCTCGCTCCTCCTCGAGAAGAACGTCTACACATTCGAGGTTGCGAAGGGCACCTCGAAGGATCAGGTACGCGACGCCATCAAGGCACGCTACCAGGTGACGCCCGTGAAGATCACGATGGTCAACAAAGTGCCGCGTCGCTCGAAATCGGCCATGCGTGGCCGCATGGTCGCGGTAGCAGGACTCCGCAAGGCGTATGTCCACCTCAAGGAAGGAGACCGTATTGACCTCATCTAATCCGTACAATTATCACCATGAAGAAATATAAACCAACATCAGCCGGACGGCGCGGCATGACGGTACTCTCCTACAAGGAGAAGCTCACGTCCATGAAGAATGCGCCCTACAAGCGCCTCACGAGGGGAAAGGGTTCAACAGGCGGGCGCAATAGCCAGGGCCGCACGACGAACTTCTATCGCGGTGCGGGCAACAAGCGCGTGTACCGCACCATCGACTTCAAGATGGACAAGCGGGACGTGCCGGCGGTCGTCGAGACCATCGAGTATGACCCGTTCCGTTCGGCATTCATCGCACTTGTCTGCTACAAGGATGGCGAGCGACGCTACGTTCTCGCGACGAAGCACATGCAGAAGGGTGACGAATTCGTCGTCTCGGAGACCGCGAAGCCGAAGGAGGGAAACCGCCTTCCCCTGGGGAGCATTCCCGTTGGCACGTTCGTCTCGAACATCGAGCTGAAGCCAGGCGCGGGCGGGAAGCTCGCACGCTCTGCCGGCGGCTTTGCCGAGGTCGTTGCGCACGACGCGGGGTACACCCAGCTCAAGATGCCGTCCTCAGAGGTCCGTCGTGTGCTCTCATCAGCATGGGCGACCATCGGCGAGGTAGGCAACGAGGAATACCACCTTGTGACCATCGGTAAGGCAGGCCGCGCGCGGCACATGGGCATTCGTCCGCAGACGCGCGGTACCGCACGGAACCCGGTCGACCACCCGCACGGCGGAGGAGAGGGACGTTCGCCGCGAGGCCATCGCCGTGCGCGCACCTTCCAGGGCCGTCCGGTCGGCAAGGGGCAGAAGTCACGCCGCCCAAAGAAGTACTCGAACATCTACATTGTCTCCCGCCGCAAGGTCGGGAAGCGCGGATAGAGCAGAACGTAAAAAGCCGCGACGTTCGTCGCGGCTTTTTCATGCCCGAGTCATGGGTTTGTGTGCCTCCTAGAGTTCCATGTTTCTGTGCATTTTCTCCCATATCTTTGCGGGGAGACGGACAGATAGTGATGAACTCGCGCTCTCGGCGGTAAGCGATGCATAGTCTTCGCCACAACGCCATGTCCATATGTGCTCGAAGTCGTCGATAGTGGTGCCGCCCATGTGGCATGCGGACATTATGTTCCAGGTAGACCGGTCGATGCGGACAGAACTGATGAACGCCTGGCTGTGCAATGTGATGTACTCGTGCATGATGTGTGCGTTGCAGCAAAAGTTTGTTTCCGAGTCATGAAACTGCAATGTAATGAACATGCTTTCTCCTTATGCGAGTGTTAAGCAAATATCCAGTGAAGAATATACTCCCTGTCTGCCGTCATTGTCTAGAAATAGCGTAACGGTTGACCTGGAATAATTGAAAATCTCCATTTTTGTGTTATATTTTAACGGTCCTTCCACAAAATTAACACGAGCGCTCTGCTTTGGGTCGAAGAAAGCAGAGCGCTCGTGTTAATACGCGGGTCGTCGCCAGGCGGTTCTGGTCTTTGGAGGAGAGGACAATGAGAATCAAGATTGATCTGCTTACGTTTGTTTACGCAGTGGTAATACCGGCGGTAGTGCTGTGGTGCATCTTTGTGTATGTGTACCCTGCAATTGCTGGAGACGTTGCGTTCTGGGGAGGTCTCTACGGAGGGATACTGTACCTTATTGCATGGGACTCAAACATCCTGAAGGACTTTCTCTACGAAGAGGATGAGGTACGGGATTTCGAGCCGAGCCGACTCGAGCACGCGCTCGGATGCATCTTCTACCCAATCGTACTCATGGTTAAGTTCTCTGAATTTATTCAAGACATCGTCAACATCATGATGCGAAGAAAAGGGTAAAGGCAAATAAGAAGTTTCGGGGGTCGCGCGAAGCGCGGCCCCCTTTTCATATGTCCTTTCTTCTCGCAGGGTGTTGACACCCGTTCGCGCATCGCGTACTATAGCCGGCGTTCTAACCTCCACGGTTACATGACCCACGAGGTTGTGTAGCATAACAAAGGACGTTGTGGGCGATTTGTGTAGCACTGGCCGTTACCTGCTGTTACACGAGGTGCTCACACCTCGTGCAGCTAAGCGTTTTTCAGTATGTCACGTTCACTCTATAAAGGACCCTATGTCAACGATAAGATCTTGAAGAAGATCACTGGAAAGAAGCCGGAACAAACCGGTGTCATTAAGCTGTGGGACCGCGCCTCCATGATTTCTCCCGAGATGGTCGGATTCACTTTCGGCGTGCACAATGGCAAAACGCACACCGATGTGTTCGTGACAGAAGAAATGGTCGGCCACCGTTTCGGGGAATTTTCTCCGACGAAAAAGTTCATCCGCCACGGCGGTAAGATGCAGAAGGAGCTGGAGGTAAAGAAGAAGGAGGCAGAGATCGCAGCCGCAAAGGCGGCAAAGCCCGCGGCCGAGGAGAAAAAGTAATCCTGAAGTCACGTTTTCATCATGAAGGCAATCCTTAAGAACTACCGTCAATCACCCCGCAAGGTCCGCCTCTTGGCTGACCTCGTGCGTGGAAAGAGTGTCACGGACGCGCTTACAACTCTTGCGCACATAGACAAGCGCGCATCGGAGCCGTTCGCGAAGGTTATTCGCTCAGCAGCAGCGAATGCGAAGAATCTTGGGGTGAAGACGGAGAACCTCATCGTGAAGTCCGTCTCAGTCGACAAGGGTACGGTCCTCAAGCGCATCATGCCGCGTGCCCGTGGTTCTGCATCACGCATTTTGAAGCGGAACAGTCATATTACTGTTGAGCTCGGGAATAGAACGAAGCTAAAAGCTTTGGCAAGGAAATAATATTCATGTTTACAGTTTCAGATTTTTAGATTTATTATATGACCCACGTCGCCCATCCATACGTTCAGCGTCTCGGCATCATCCGCGATTGGAAGTCGCGCTGGTTTGCCGCGGATCCGAAGCGTTTTCGCGAATACGTCCGCACCGACATTGCAGTGCGGAAGCACCTCGCGAAGAAGCTCAAGGGTATGTACAGCGCCGGCGTTGAGATAGAGCGTAACAAGAAGGTCTACCGCATCATCATCAAGACCTCGCGCCCTGGTCTCATCATCGGTCGCTCTGGGGAGGGAGCGACGAAGCTCCGCACGGAGATAGATATGCTTCTCCGTACCCTCAGGCTCACCGAGAAGCCGGAGGTCAAGATCGACATAGAGGAGGTTCGCTCGCCGGAGCTCTCAGCGTCTATCGTCGGCCAGATGGTCATCGAAGGCCTTGAGAAGCGTATGCCGTTCCGTCGTGTCATGAAGCAGACAGCGGAGAAGGTCATGGCGAACAGAGATGTGAAGGGTATTCGCATCATCGCGTCAGGCCGCCTCGGTGGTGCCGAGATGGCTCGCAAGGAGGAACTCAAGAAGGGACGAATCCCGCTCCAGACCTTGCGCGCCGACATCGATTTCGCGCGCGAGACGGCGGTCCTTCCCTATGGCACCATCGGCGTGAAGGTCTGGATATACCGTGGCGACATCTTCGCAGACCGTAAAGCCGGGAGCGAGGAACAGGCAGTACGTCGCGAGAGGCGAAGCCGCAGTCGTGAATAATTCTCATACCGCGTATGTTATTCCCTAAGAAAGTGAAACATCGAAAGTGGCAGACGGGTCGGAAGCACCCGACGCGTCTCAATGCACCAGAGACTCGGGGTACGACCGTTTCGTTTGGCGCATACGGTCTCAAGGCCCAGTCGCAGGCACGGGTGAAGTCGAATCAGATAGAGGCGGCCCGCCGTGTCATCTCGCGCACCCTCGGCAAGACTGGTAAGGTCTGGATACGAATCTTCCCTGACAAGCCGGTTACGAAGAAGGGGGCGGAGCTCCCGATGGGCAAGGGAAAGGGCGACCCTGACCACTTCATCTTCGAGGTGCGCCCAGGCCGCGTGCTCTTCGAGATAGACGGTGTCACCGAGGCGGTCGCGCGCGAAGCGTTCCGCAAGGCGACCGCGAAGCTTCCCATCAAAGGGAAGGTCGTTACCCGCGAGGAAACCCGTGTTTAGCATATGAATACGAAAGAATTAAAAGAAAAGTCGACGGGAGACCTGCTTACGCACCTCAAGGAGCGGCGCGAGGAGCTCCACAAGCTCCGTTTCAGCACAGCGGGGAGCGGCATGCGTAACACGCAGGCCATCAAGAACCTTCGCCACGAAATCGCACAGACCCTCACGGAACTCTCCGAGCGCGATAAGGCGCTCGCGAAGCAAGAGGCATAGCCCACAACACGTATGTCAGAAACCACTACACATTTAGCATCAAAAGGTAATGGGCGCGTCCTCAAGGGCACGGTTGTTTCAACAAAGATGCAGGACACCATCACCGTTGCGGTCGAACGATACGTCATGCACCCGAAGTACAAGAAGTTCATGCGCCGCACGAAGAAGTTCCTCGTTCACGACAAGGGCAACACCGCGAAGGAGGGTGACAAGGTCGAGATACGCGAGACGAGGCCGCTCTCGAAACGCAAACACTTCGAGCTCGTGAAGGCATAACCCCGTAAGCATTCAGTATGATCCAGGATCGTTCAATCGTTCGCATCACAGATAACTCCGGAGGTAAGATCGGTCGTGTCTTCAAGGTGCTCGGCGGTTCGAAGAAACGTTACGCTGAGATAGGCGAGCTCGTCGCGCTCTCCATACAGACCGCGGAGCCACGAAAGCTGGTGAAGAAGAAGGACGTCGTCTACGGCGTCATCGTGCGCCAGACGAAGCCGTTCCGCCGCAGTGACGGCTCCTACGTGAGCTTCGACGACAACGCAGTCGTCTTAGTCGACAAGGAGAAG
>CAZFBT010000022.1:0-4799 GCA_964517185.1 uncultured Candidatus Saccharibacteria bacterium
GACATGAGATGTGGGTGTTCTAGGGTGGCCCTAGCTCCCCAGGGTTACCCTGTTTCACACGTCGTTGGAAGCTTATGATGCCGCGCATTCTTTTGATCAATTTTTTCAGCGTAGCCTTGGGTATTTAATCAACAAGAGTAAGGAAGCGTCTATTCAAGATGTTCGTGGAAACCGGCAACCTATTTCAATAAACAACGAAACTGATTTTGAGAATATAGTTGAAGAATATATCGGATTCGTTGCAATCTTTTTCATGGCGCCAAAGACGCAAATGACTTAAGGGATCAAGTTTTGGTACGGGATTCCACAACGATTCTCCGACAGTGGTTCGGGAAACTCGTCAAAAGTTTGGATTAATAAGGGAGCTTGCTCGCGATTCAATTCCCCAGGTTGCCCTGTTCGCGCAAAACCGTACCTGAGTATGGGTTACGTTATAATTGACTCATGGCAAATCAAATTGAATTTTCACGACAGCTTATAAAAGGGAAGGTGGCAGAGATGATATTCGAACAGATGCTTCGTGAGGCGGGATGCTTCACGGTGCTTGCGTTTGGGTATGAGAATATTCTTCCAGAACTCATGCACCGTCAGCACGACATGAAGGCGGAACAAACTATGGAAATCATAAGACGTGCACCGGATTTTGCGGTCATCAATAATGAGACCCACGATGTGCATCTCATCGAGGTGAAGTATCGTCGGACAGTGCAGTCTGCCGAGATACTTCAAATCGCAAAGCGTATGCTCGAGTCGTGGAAGCCCTCGTACCTCTTTCTCGTTTCACCAGCTGGTTTCTACTTTGGTAAGGTGACCGAGATTGTAAAACAAAAGGGAAAGATAGACCGACTCACGCATCCAAACATCCCTCCCAAACTCCAAGAAAAGTACATCAAACTTCTCAATGAATTTATCCAAAAGAATGTCGCTTTGGAAGCAAAATGAGTATAATTGTGTGTGGCTCGGTTATCTCATTAATCAACGCACATGCAAAAATACGCCGTTAATCAATACTTCGTAAGCAACATTCTGAACCAAGTTCAGCAGAAGGAGATAGCAATCCCAGAAATTCAAAGACCGTTTGTGTGGACGTCATCAAAGGTGCGCGACCTTATGGATTCGCTCTATCGAGGGTATCCAATTGGCTACATTGTTACCTGGAAAAATCCAGATGTACGAATGAAAGATGGTTCAAAATCAAATGGTCGCAAAATTCTTATTGATGGACAACAGCGTATTACTGCTCTTCGTGCGGCAATTCTTGGAGAAAAGATTATCAATAGCGACTACGCAGAAGAAAGGATATACATCTCGTTTCATCCTCTGACAGAAGTATTTGAAACAAGGACCCCGGCGATTGAAAAAGACAAAGAGTGGATTCAGGATATTTCTGAGGTTCTCACTAACGAACGTTCTTTGCTTGAATCTGAAGAAAAGTACACAGAGCGAAACCCTGAACTAGATAAAATCATTATCCGTGAGAGATTTAAGCGACTTGCTGACATTAAACAGAGCCAGGTTGGAACCATAGAACTTGATCACGACCTTGACATTGAGACGGTCACCGATATTTTTATTCGTATCAATTCAAAAGGCGTTGTACTTAGTCAGGCGGACTTTGCAATGTCGAAAATCGCCTCCTATGACACTGAAGATAACTTTGGTGTTAACTTACGCAAATGCATCGATTATTTTTGCCATCTCTCGAGAGAGCCGAAGTTTTTCAAACATATTCAAGAAAATGATTTGGAATTCTCGGCAACACCATATCTGAATAACATTCAATGGTTAAAGAGTGAAAACGATGCTCTTTATGACCCCGACTACTCTGATGTCCTAAGAGTAAGTTTCACAAAGCAATTCGAGCGCGGAAAAATGGCCGACCTCGTCAGTTTACTTTCGGGTAGAAACTTTGAAATTCGAACCTTCGAGCAAGAAATTGTTGATTCTTCATTTCAAAAGTTGCGTGACGGCGTTCTTGACTTCATCAATGAAACACACTTCAAAGATTTCATTATGGCAATAAAGGACGCTGGCTATATCAGTAGCGACCTCATGAACTCTCAAAATGTTCTGAACTTCGCATATGTTTTGTACTTGAAGCTTCGAGAAAAAGGGGAAGACAGGGATGAGATTAAAAGACGGGTTGCAAAGTGGTTTGTTATGTCGATACTGACAAGCCGGTACTCAGGTTCTGCCGAATCTCAGTTTGACTCTGATATACGAGCCTTGGCAAAGGATGGAGTCGAAAAAGTGATGCGAGACATCGAAGAGGCGCAACTCTCTGAAGCGTTTTGGGATGTACAACTTGTGCAGGAGTTGGATAAAGGAAGCATGAGCAGTCCATATCTTAATTTGTTCTTTGCTGCGCAAATCAAAGCAGGAGATACTGGATTTCTGTCGACTGACATTACTGTGCGAAGTATGGTTGAACACCGAGGCGACATTCACCACCTCTTTCCGAAAGAATACCTCAAAGCCGCAAGTTATGATCGATGGGAATATAACCAGATTGCTAATTTTGTGTATGCACAATCGGAAATCAACATACGCATTGGAAAAAAGCCGCCGAAGGAATATATGGCTGATGTATACAGGCAGTGTGACGGTGGCAAGTTGAGATATGGTGGAATCACTGATTTCGAAGACTTGAAGCAAAATTTGAAGCAACATTGTATTCCAGAGGGGTTTGAGGAGATGACTATTGACGATTACGAAAATTTTCTCACGGAGCGCCGCAAGCTAATTGCAAAGAAAATCGAGAAGTATTACCAGAGTTTGTAGTATGGCCATACTTTGGACTTTTGCAAAGACGTACGCTAAAACTGCTCCGCATGAGTACATACTTGAGGAAAATTATCCTGAGTATTTCGCAGAAATGAAAAAGCTTGTGGAGGAGGAAGGCAAGGAAGAAAATTTCACCATCCACGGCAAGACATACTCCGTCAGGTACTACAAAGACGACACGCATCGGTATTGGGTCATTGAAAACGTGCTCAATCGCTGCCCGAAGGACCAGTCACAGGTTGCAAATGAATAGTATGGAACTCCTCAAGAAAACTATAACTGATACCCAGAATCCACGAAACGACAATTCCGACAAAAAGGAACTGTTTCCAGATGGTCGACGACCGCGCTCGGCCGCCGACCATCGTGAGGACTGGCTCTTCATCGAAGACGAAGCGCTCTGTGAGAACATCTCGTACCAGATGCAGTACCTTGAGTTCCAGATTCACCTCTATAACGACTACCAGATGTACCTCACGCTCGAGTCGCTTCACCTTAAGAATATCGTGAGCACTATCTCGGGTATCGTCGAAGCGGCACTTTACGCACTCATACGGCAGGGAAGTGAGAAGACGGGGTATACCTTCGACGAGCGTCGCTCGTTTCTCGACCTCATCGACGACGCGTACGACATGAAGCTCATCGACCGACAGCTCTCTGATGTATTCCACCGCCTCCGGAAAGACCGCAACCTCGTCCACTTCCGTGACCTCGAATACCGAGAATACAACGCGTACACCGTCCTCGAGGTGAATGAGTACATCGAAGCACTTGATAATTTTTTGCAAAAATCTGTTTGGCTCTAGGGTTACCCTGTTCAAAATATACCCCGTTCAAAATAACAACAATTATATTGATGCCAATTTGGTACACTACGTCGATGGCGAAGCAGTTGGCGAGTGGCGTGGTGCATACAATTCCCGCAGACCTACGGAAGGCACTGCTTTCGTCCGAGAAGGTGCGGGAAAAGTGGAACGGACTCACGCCCCTCGCGCGGAATGAGTGGGTATGCTGGACGATTTCGGTGAAACTCGACAAAACGCGGAAGGAGCACGTCGAGCGGGTACGCGCCGACCTCCTGAGTGGCAAGAAGCGTCCGTGCTGTTGGATAGGGTGCATTCATCGCACGGATAAGAAGATAAGTCCCTCGGTACAGCACGTACTCAATACGAGGACCAAAAAGTGAAGCTATGACGAATCACGAAGGCATCAAGAGGGAGGATGAGAATCCGTGGCACCGAATGTCGGACGAATTCACCGCATTCGTTGGAGATGGAGGATACGCTGCGGACGAGGTAAACGAAGCCTATGAACGACTGATGGATGTCGCAGAGGCTGGTCTGCCGACCGAGCGGGTAGCATCGCTCATCGCTGAAATGGACCGACTCAAGCGCTCCAGATACCCAATCACGCGGTTCGTCGAACTCATCAACGCGATGCGGAAACTGGAAGTCGCAGTCCCCGCGTACTACGCGTACGTCGATGCGCTCCCCATTACAGAGCGCGAGAAGGTGACCCTGAAGAGAATCGTCGAGCGTCGCCGGAAGGGAACTGTGTCTCTGTATGTTGGCGATTGCGTGGTCGCAACATTCGATTCTCTTGGCGACGACGAGGATCAGGACGTCCTCGCCATGGAGCTCGTCGGCTGGCTCAAGGTAGCGACAGCACAGCATCCCGCAACACAGAGAGAGAAGTACGGGTTCACGTTCTCGGACTGAAGGGTCACCATGACCCTAGGCTTGACATATTGTGGTAGAGTGGTATCACTGGTGCATCCTAACATGCGGTGTTGGGAGTTCTTGAGGAGGTCTTATGTATTCAACGTTAAAACCCCGAGACATAGATCCGGGTACAGACGAGTTCTCGTTCATGGGTTCGCTGTGGCACAATTCCGAGTGCGAGGTGGTCGCGCGGAATGTCGTCATCATGCAGCAAAAGGCAAACCCGAATGCGTGGACACCATTCACGTGGGACGACTATAACTTTCGCGCGATGCACAAGGTCACTCACGCGGA
>CAZFBT010000022.1:4809-11847 GCA_964517185.1 uncultured Candidatus Saccharibacteria bacterium
GCGCACGAGCGCATTCCTTCAGGCTGGTTTTCTCACGAAGGATGACGAGGGATGCTACCACGTCACCGACATGTTCATCGACTTCATACCACACAAACAAAAGAAGAAGCAGCAGTAACGCTCCAGCATGAAGACAGCTCTCGTCATTCATGCAGGAGCTGTTTTCATTTTGATACTGTTCCCATTCGCGTGTGAAGGCATGAAATACTCGCCGGGTATGTGCGTATTACAATGAAGGCCTGTTTTCGTGTGCGCCTGACTGGGGAATTTCCTCGCCATGGAGCGCTCGTCTGATACAATGGCTCGACGATTTCTTTTTCAATAACATCATTCCGCATGGACACCAAAGTACTCATAGGCATCATTGTCGTCGCACTCATCCTTCTCGGACTCTGGTCTCTCGGCTCTGCGCCGAGCCCCGAAGAACGATTGGAAGCGACGAACACCGAGACGGGGAGTGCAGTAACACCGAGCGAGGTATCAGGTGGAGTCGCCGACCCTGTGACCACCGAGGTTGCCGACGGCACGTACACCATTGTGCCCGAGCAGAGCACCATCCGCTGGTCGGGGAAGAAACCACTCATTGAGGGATATATCAATTCGGGAACACTTGGTGTCACTGCCGGTGCTATTGTGGTCATCGGTGACTCAAAGTCAGGTGAGTTCACCATTGATATGAACACTCTCGTCGTAAGTGAGACCAAGGCAAAGCCAGGTCAGGAAACTTCGCTTGAAGGACACCTCAAGGGAGAGCGCTGGTTCAATGTTGCCGCATTTCCGACCGCGACGTTCTCCATCGACTCAGTTGTGGCCCGACCTGATAGTGCCACGACACGCCTCTATGACGTCACCGGTACGCTCACCATGAAGGGTACCTCAGGCGAGCTATCGTTCCCGGCGACCATCTATCAACTTGAGAACGGCTCCGTGCGCGCGCAGGCGAGCTTCGAGTTTGACCGCACGAAGTGGGGAATCACCGCAGGTTCGAGCAATTTCTTCGAGAATCTCGCAGACAATGCTGTCTCGGACATGGTCGCACTCTCCTTCGACCTCACCGCAGTCGAGAAGTAACGTACAGCAATCCCAGCCACCCCTGGTGGCACAGAAGTTCACCAGTACTTCATCACTATGGGGAGTATACTAGTATGATGCAAAAAATAATCCCCCACATCTGGTATGACACTGAGGCAAAGGAAGCTGCGGAATTCTATGTTTCGGTCTTCGAGCGCGACTCACAGGTAACGAACGTGACGATGCTTCGCAATACTCCTTCGGGCGACACGGACATTGTCTCGTTTCGTCTCTGGGGGTACGAATTCATGTCCATCAGCGCCGGTCCCTACTTCAAGTTCAATCCCGCGATCTCCTTCATGATCAATTTGGACCCGTCGCAGGATAGCGATGCGGCGACGCGCATCGACTCGATGTGGGAGAAACTCTCCGAGGGCGGTAAGGTGCTCATGCCGCTCCAAGAGTACCCGTGGAGCAAGCGCTACGGATGGGTCGAGGACCGCTACGGTCTCTCGTGGCAACTCATCCTCACGAACCCGGAGGGCAACGAGCGGCCACTCATCATCCCCTCGTTCCTCTTCGTCACCGAGACAGGTGAACAAGCAGAAGCGGCGACCGACTTCTACCTCTCCGTCTTCAAAGACGCAAAGCGCGGAGCTATCGCGCGCTACCCGGCCGGCATGGAGCCAAACAAGGAGGGAGCAGTCATGTTCACCGACTTCAAACTCCTCGGCCAGTGGTTCGCGGCGATGGACGGGAGTTCTCGCATGCACAAGTTCACGTTCAATGAGGCGGTGTCCTTTATCGTGAAGTGCGATACTCAAGAGGAGATAGACTACTACTGGGAGAAACTCTCGGCAGTTACAGAAGCCGAACAGTGCGGTTGGCTCAAAGACAGGTTCGGCGTCTCATGGCAAATAGTTCCGACCATTATGGACGAGCTCATGGGGACGAAGGATAGGGAGAAGCTCGATCGCATCACGCAGGCATTCCTCACCATGAAGAAATTCGACATCGAAGCGCTCAAGAACGCTTAGTAACCCTTAATCTAATTACTTTCATATGGCACGCGTTAGCACGTACCTCAATTTCAAAGCGAGCACCGAAGAAGCATTCAATTTCTACAAGTCTGTGTTTGGCACGGAGTTCGAGGGGAAGGTGAATCGCTTTGGCGATATGCCACCACAGGAGGGAGCACCAGCACTCTCTGAGGCGGAAAAACAGCTCGTCATGCACGTCACGCTCCCCATCCTCGGCGGGCATCGGCTCATGGGGACCGACGCGCCCGAGTCGATGGGCTTTTCGCTCACGATGGGGAACAATGTCTACATCAACCTCGAGCCTGACACGCGTACGGAGACGAAGCGGCTCTTCAATGCCTTACGGGAGGGCGGGAAGGTCGAGATGGAGCTCCAGGATATGTTCTGGGGCGACTACTTCGGCTCGCTCACCGACAAGTACGGCGTCCGCTGGATGTTCAATTGCTCCGCGAAAGCGTGAACTGCACCAAGGAACGCGTGGTCCTCTCCGTACGCGTGGTAGACTCTCAGCATGCAACGTTTCATTCCCGAGGTTCAGAAGACCGTCTATTTCGTGCGACATGGCCAGAGCAAAGACAATATCGCCCCCGTCTTTCAATCTGACGATTCATCCCTCAGTGAGCACGGCCTCACACAAGCCGAACGTATCGCCGAACGGGTGTCCCACCTCGCGTTCGATGCACTCATCTCGAGTCCGCTTCAGCGCGCGCGAGAGACAGCGGAAGCGATCGAGAGACGGACCACTATCAAACCTGAGTATTCTGTACTGTTCAGGGAGCGAAAGAATCCAACGAGTATTCAGGGGAAGGCATTTGCCGACGAGGCGGCGAGCAGTCTCTGGGAAGCGTCGAACGAAACACTCTACACCTCCGGACTGCGTGTCGAGGACGGCGAGAACTACGACGACCTCATCGCGCGCGCTGATGAGGCGCTTGCGTTTCTCTCACAGCGGACTGAAAAGACGCTCGTCGTCGTGACACACGGATTCTTTCTCCGCGCGCTCGTCATCCGCGTACTCCTCCGTGACATGCTCACCGATGTGGTATTTCGGAATATGAGGCACTTCATGATCATGGAGAATACGGGACTCACCATCCTCAAGTACCAGAATGGTCCGGAGTCTGACTTTGCCTGGCGGCTCTGGATATACAACGACCACGCACACCTCGCTGAATAAGGTGGTACTAAGCAAGGGCAATAATAAGCAAGGATAACTCTCGATTTTTCCGTGCGCCGCTTTTTAAGCGAGGGTTAGCGAGGGTTACCCTTGCTTCGTTCATGCACGCATCGCCATGCGGACCTGGTTCACGACCTCCTTGGGGTCAGTGTGTGCTTTGATGATGTACTCCTCGGTACCGAGTTCAACCGCATGGACGACATTTTCGGCGTCACTCATGTTCGTGAGGTACACGACAACCGCTTCCTTGCCCCAGGGGTCCTTCCGAATGGCGTTCATTGCTTCGTGTCCGTCCATTTCAGGCATCATGATGTCCAAGAGGATGGCATTTGGGTGGTGTTTCAGTGCGAGTTCGACCGCTTCCGTTCCGTTCTCCGCAGTCAATACATTGACACCTGCGAATGTGAACGCGTCACGGTAGAGTTCACGGATGTTCTTGTCGTCTTCGGCAATGAGTACGGTAGGCTTTTCCATTGCTACAGCATACTATCCACGGGACCCATTTCAGTAGGGGGTGTGGAAAGCAATGAACTTGGGTCGTGGTAAAATCAGGACATGACAACGCATCCACATAAAAGTCTCAGATACTTCGTGAAGACCCTCTCTATAGTCGTCGGTCTTGTACTCATTTGGCGTGGCATCTGGCATGTGCTTGACCACTTCGAGCGAATATACTTTAACGGTGAACTTCTGTTCACCGGTATTGCCGGGATCATCATTGGCATCCTTCTCCTCTACATCCCCGACCACGATCTCAAGGAGATAGAGAAACTCTAAGTTTTTGTCGTACATTATACGCAGGGTTGCTGATTGCACTCTGCGTGCCACGCGGTACCATGGAATGAGGTTATGGCACGGAAGCCAAAGATCCTCATTGTGGAGGACAATGAGCACAATCATCCACTTTTCAAGAGCGCCTTCGAGAATGCGGGGTTCGAGGTTGTAATCCGAAAGAACGGCGACGGGTTCTTTGCAGACGAGGTGAGCGAGCTGAAGCCAGACATCATCTCGATGGACCTCATGCTTGGCAACGCCGGCTCGCCTGCAGAGCGGGACGGCTTTGAAGCAATCAGCGCTCTCAGGGGAGACCTCCGCACCCATGCGATACCGATAATCGTCCTCACAAGCTTTTTTGAGGAAGGGAAGGTAAAACGTGCAAAACAGCTGGGTGCAGTCGAGTTTCTCAACCTCTCAGGTGAGCACATCGAGCATTTACCCGCACACTACCTGACGTATCTCGACAACCCAAAGCGGTACCGTCCCTCCCACCCACTCTTTCGAGAATCCTGACAATCCATGGACGCAGTGAGCTTCACGTGTCCTTCATGTGTATTGTGTTCTAATGCATGAATTAATCACTTAATTCTCTACACTATGGCTACCACACAGAGACGGCGCCCAGCTCATGCTCGTGGCGCCACAGTGCGCAGCTCAATGAAGCGGGTACCGACTCCCGCTCAACGGAAGGCTCGACAGATGAACATCAAGAAAGCTCAGGCAGCCCGCTGGAAGAATCGCTGAACCACGCATTCCTCTATCGTCATGTTTGACCATCACGTGCATACTGAAATGTGTTTTACGGGTGTGCGTAATATATTGTGTGGGCGACGCTCATCGATGAGCAAAACAGACGGGCGCGATCGACTCGATAACTACGTCACCCCTCCGTCTCTTCACCCCGTCATCAACTTTTCTTTTTTTGTACGATCCTTGAGTGTCCATATCCGCGCGACACACCAGACGGTGCTTATTCGTTCGTATCTGAATGCCATGCGAATACTCTTCGTGGAGAACAACCTCGTGTTCGCACGAGACATAAAGCGGGCGCTCGAGATGGGAGGGTTCGCGGTCGACCACCACCGTGACGGGACACGCGCCGCGGAGCACTTCTTCGTCCACCACAGTGCATACGATGTCGCGGTTCTCGAAGAGCATCTCCCGGGAAGGAGCGGGCGAGAGATTTGCAGCGCGAGCAGAGCGCGTGGTATCGACACACCCATACTCATACTCTCTGAGAGTGGTGAACGCAGGCGCATGATCGAATCCCTAAATGAAGGCGCTGACGATTACATTATGGAACCCATCGAGTACCCCGAGCTCGAGGCTCGCGTGAACGCGCTCTTGCGGCGACCACGAGCGATGCTTCCCGTCGAGCAAGCTACGGGTGAGGTTCGACTTATATCCGCAACTCACCGCGCGTATGTCGGTGTTCGTGAGATACGTCTTACTGCCAAGGAGTTTGCGCTTCTGGAGTTCTTCCTCCGGAACGCCGACACAGTCCTTGATCGTGAGACTATCCTCGAGCATGTTTGGGATTTCAACTACGTGTCATTTAGCAATGTCGTCGACGTTCATGTAAAGAATATCCGTATGAAGCTACGGGAGCACACGGATACTGAGTACATTGAAACGGTGGAGGGCGTCGGCTATCGTCTTCTCGACCTCACGAAACGACACGGGTACTCGGCTCGTTTCAGATAGCGAGCCACGGTACCATTCTCCTCCACGCGTGGTACAATGTTCGCCTATGAAAAACTCACTCATCGTAGTGCTAGTTGTGCTCCTTATCGGTATCGCCGCATACGCATTCCTCTGGAAATCGTCGAACCAGGTTGTCATTAATCCTGAATCGACCCCTCCTGTGACTGGAGAAGATCAGCCAGTGGTGAGCGGACCCGATACAACACCCATCGTGGAACCCGAACAGGCGAGCGAAGACGACACCATGACGACCCTCGGCACCTCAGTCGAGGGACGAGACATCATTGCATACCACTTCGGTGTCGGGAGTAGGGAAGTCATCTTCGTCGGCGGCATCCACGGCGGCTACTCTTGGAACACAGCCCTCGTCGCGTACGAACTAATCGACTATCTTGAATCGACACCCACCGCTATTCCGGAGAATGTTCGCGTGACCGTCATCCCGGTCCTTAACCCCGATGGTCTCGCAAAGGTCACCTCGAAAACTGGCCCATTCACGTCTACTGACGTAACCGGCACAGATGCGGTGAAGGTCAGCGGTCGTTTCAACGCGAACACCGTCGACCTCAATCGGAATTTCGACTGCGACTGTCAAGCACAGGGCACCTGGCAGAACCGCACCGTGAGCGGCGGCTCGGCAGCTTTCTCTGAACCTGAGAGCATGGCGATGCGCGCATACATCGAAGAAGCGGAGCCGGATGCAGTCGTGGTCTGGTACAGCGCCGCGGGCGGCATCTACGCGTCAAATTGCCACAACGGAGTCCTCCCCGAGACTGCGACGCTCACGAGCCTCTATGCTCAGGCGTCAGGGTATCCCGCGTACCAATCCTTCGATTACTACACGCTTACGGGCGACATGGTCAACTGGCTCGCAAAAGAGGGTATGCCAGGCATCAGCGTTCTCCTCACGAACCACACAGATAGCGAGTGGTCGAAGAACAAGGCAGGCATTGATGCTGTCCTCGCGCATTTCGCTGAATGAATCCGCGCATCAGAACACTCGTAGCACTCGGTCTCATCCTCGCGCTCCTCGCGGTGTCATACTTCGTGCTCACACGGAACGAGGAGTCGTCGAGTCTCCCACCCGATGAACCCATCGCGACGCCCGCGCCCGCAGAACCAGAGTTGCCGTATTTGGTACGGACGATTGGTACTTCAGTAGAGTCTCGCGCTATCGAAGCGTACACATTCGGAAGCGGTCCGACGCATCTCGTCTTCGTCGGCGGCATTCACGGCGGCTACGAGTGGAACAGTGTACTCCTCGCCTATGAGATGATCGACCACCTCACCCTCTCACGAGATTCAATTCCTGAATACCTCACGGTCTCC
>CAZFBT010000023.1:0-11308 GCA_964517185.1 uncultured Candidatus Saccharibacteria bacterium
GAGAGAGTCCGGCCATGATGCGGTTGCGTTGCGGGAAGGACCACGTCGTCGCCTGAAAGTCTGGTTCATACTCGGAGAGAAGCCCGCCGCCAGATTCGAGGATGCGGCGGGCGAGCGCACGGTTCCGTGCCGGATAGAGCACCGAGTCATCGAGCCCCGAGCCCGGTACCGCGAGGGTGAAAAGGCCTGCATCGAGCGCCGCTTGGTGCGCGAGTGAATCGATGCCGAGCGCGAGTCCTGAGATAATAGCGATCGGGTATCCGCGGAGTCCGCTGGTGAGATGCTCAACCACCTGTTTCCCATAGTTCGAGTAATTCCGTGAACCAACGACTGCAAGGCATTTTAGTTCAGGGTCGGGAAGCTCACCACGTAGATAGAGGCGCTTCGGTGGGTTGGGAATCTCACGGAGGGCAATTGGATGCTCAGTACTTGATAGCTCTCGAAAGGGATAGTTGTGCTCCATGAAACGAGTGTACCACCTGTTCCTGACTTCGTTTGCGTGCTATATAGGGTATAATCCATTGCATCATTTGAATATATGCTCGACATAAAATTCATCCGCGAGAATCTTGGCATCGTTAAGATGGGCGCTAAGAGGAAGCACATGTACATGGACTTCGATACGCTCATCAAGTTGGATGACGAGCGGCGCACGCTCATGGCATCAGTTGAGGCAAAGAAGGCTGAACAGAATGCAGCATCAAAAGAGGTCGCGATGCTCACCGACCCGAACGCGAGAGCCGAGCGCATCGCAGCGATGAAGGTACTCAAGGAGGCTCTCCAGAAAGAAGAGGAAGCTCTCAAAGAGGTCATGAAGAAATGGCAAGAGCTCATGCTCCAAGTTCCGAATATACCCGATATGTCGGTCCCGGAGGGGAAGAGTGACTCGGACAACCAGGAAATAAAGGCGTGGGGAGAGATGACCACCTTCAGCTTCGAGCCGAAAAGCCACATTGACATCATGACAAAGCTCAAGATGGTCGATTTCGACCGGGGCACGAAGGTCCACGGCTTCCGTGGCTACTACCTCATAAATAGTGGCGCTCGCCTCTCGTGGGCCATCTGGAACTATGCACAGGACTTCTTCCTCGCGAAGGGATTCTCACCCATGGTCGTTCCGACCATTGTCCGGAAGTCGAACCTTTACGGCACCGGCCATCTCCCCAATGACGCCGAGGATGTGTACCACACACAGGACGACGATTACCTCATCGGGACTGCTGAAATATCGACAATGGGGTACTACGCAGATGAGGTACTCGAGAAGGGTGCGTTCCCTATCAGATGGCTCTCCTTCTCGCCATGCTATCGTCGCGAGGCAGGGAGTTATGGGAAGGACATCAAAGGACTCATCCGCGTTCATGAGTTCTTCAAACTCGAGCAGGTCATCCTCTGCGAAGCGAGTCACGAAGAGTCCGTGAAGTGGCACGAATGGCTGAATCGCAACACTGAGGAATTCATCGAATCACTCGGCATCCCATACCACACGGTCATCAACTGCGGTGGTGACCTCGGGCAGGGTCAGGTGAAGAAGTATGATATCGAACTCTGGGTGCCCGGGGAAAAAAAGTACCGCGAGATAAGCTCCGCCTCGTACTTCCACGATTTCCAAACGCGCCGCTTCAACATCCGCTACAAGGATGACGAGGGGAAGCTCCGCTACGCCCACTCCCTCAACTGCACTGCCATCCCTACACCGCGTATCCTCGTCTCGCTCGTCGAGAACTTCCAACAAGCAGACGGGAGTGTGAAGATACCCGCCGCGCTCGCCAAATATTTCGGAGCTGATGTAATACAATAAGGGCGTGAGTCTTTTTGCCCGCAAACGTCGTCATGCGCGCACCCGCTCAACAGCAGAGTTTTCACTTGCGCGACAGATATTCTTCGGTGTACTCGCATTCATAGGCGTTTCACTTCTCATTACGTTCATTTGGTACGGGACACGCATCGAATCGGTGACCATAACAACGATCAAAGTCCTCGGTGGTGAAACGATTTCTCATGATGAAGTACGAAATATCGTTGAGCGCGAACTCACGGGAAGCTATCTTCATATCGTCCCACACCGATTCGCATACCTCTATCCGAAGGAACGCATTCGCAAGGCAGTCGACCGTCTTCCACGGGCCTATGATGTTTTCGTCGAGCGCACAACAACAAGCATCACGGTCACTTTTAAAGAGTATGTGCCGCATGCACTCTGGTGTCTCTCAATGAAAGAAGATTCATCCTGCTATTTACTCACGGACTCTGGGTATGCGTTTGCACCTGCGCCGCCGTTAACGGGAGGATCACTCGTGCGGTATATCATTGAGGGGATTGATGAACTGAGAGAAGGGGATGTGTTAGAGGCATCCTTTGTCACAGCGATCAATACACTTAGCACTCGTCTCGAAAACACGCTCGGAATCCGCACCAATGCTGTCGTGCGCTCCGCATATGGGGACATTGATCTTATGATAAGTGGTGGTGGAATACTCCGTCTTCCTGCACAGTTTGATAGCGAGATTGTGTTTGAGCGCCTTGAGGCACTCTTGAATTCAACTGAATTCCGGCACCTCAAGCCTGGAAATTTTAATTATATAGACCTACGTTTCGGTACGAAAATATTTGTAAACGAAGAATTTGGGTCGAGTACAACGACAATAGAGAAAGACACTCCATCTGCAACTTCAAGCACTGACCGACTGCAGTTAATGCAATTATATAAAGCGCACCCTCGAGGTGCGCTTTATTCAAACATCAAGCTTTCCGCACTCTCGAGGCTGTCCCATCCTCTCGCCTGTCCTTCGATAGTGACTCTAAAATCCTGACACTTTCGTCGGAGAGAGCAATTGCCTTTGGAACCCCATACACGATGCAGAGGTAAAACCACAGCACGATACAGACGAGTGAGGTCATTTTTTGAATCGTACTGCTCACGTCTGTTCCGATCACTTTCATGAGCTCATATACCACGTGCGGAACAAGGAACACGAGCGCACTACTCAGCGATATCGCGCCGATAAAGACCACACATTTCAAAACGCTCATGGCATATCGTCCAGAACACACGATACTCTCCCTGTAGAAAATGATTTCAATTTACGACTCTCTGTACTAGACTACACGGGTTGAGCAGGTTTGCAACCATGTCATTCTGGCACAGACTCACAAAGCCGATATTCGTGCTCGCGCCAATGGCTGATGTCACTGACGCGGCTTTTCGACGTGTCATCGCAAAATACTCGCGCCACACGCGTGGTGATGGGACGTATGGTGGCCCGGACGTCATGTGGACCGAATTCGTCTCTGCGGACGGACTCATGCGTGCAACCGAAGTGGGGAAGTCAAAACTCATGGCTGACCTTATCTACGATGATTCCGAGCGTCCCATCGTCGCGCAGCTCTTTTCGTCGCATCCAGAGTATATGGAGTCTGCTGCGGCACTCTGCGCTGAGTTGGGCTTCGACGGCATCGACATCAACATGGGCTGTCCCGACCGCTCCATTGAGAAGCAGGGTGCGGGTGCGGCGATGATGAAGGACCCGCAGAACGCGCGCGAGATCATCCGGGCGGCGAAACGGGGAGCCTCCTCGCGGAGGCTCCCCGTCTCCGTGAAGACACGCCTCGGGTACAACCGCGATGAACTCGAGCGATGGCTCCCCGAGCTCCTCGCCGAAGAGCCAGCAGCCATCACGCTCCACGCGCGTACGCGAAAAGAGATGTCGAAGGTGCCCGCTCGCTGGGAGCGTGTCGCTGATGCAGTGAAGCTCCGCGATGGGATGGGGAGCGCGACGCGCATCCTCGGGAACGGTGATGTCGTGTCCGTCGAGGATGCGCGCGAGAAAGTGGACGCGTCCGGTGCAGATGGCGCGATGCTCGGGCGGGCCATCTTCGGCAACCCGTGGCTCTTTCACCCTTCGGAGCACCTCGAGAACATCTCGCTCACCGAGCGACTCCGGGTCATGGTCGAGCATACGCGGCTCTTTGCGGAGCTTCTCCCGCATAAGAATTTCGCCATCATGAAGAAGCACTACAAGGCGTATGTCTCTGGCTTCGAGGGCGCCCATGAGCTTCGCACGAAGCTCATGGGCGCCGTGAACGTCGCGACGGTCGAAGCCATCACCGAGGAGTTCCTCACGGAGAGCGGGTTGGCATGAGCACTGTGTCTGTTACAATACCTCTATGAGTCCCGTTAGAGATCAACAGTATTTCTGGCGCGGCACAGAGCAGAGTAGGACGATTAGCAGTTATAATCTCTAACGGGATGAGCGAGGTACTCCAGGCGAATATCTTTTTCCTCATCACGGGGATCGCGGTCATCGTTTTCACGTTTCTCCTCTGTATCGCTCTCTATCACTTCATACGGCTCCTCGCGGCCGCGCGCCGCATCATGGCACGCCTCGAGGCGGGAAGCGAGGTCATCGCCTCCGACCTCGACCGCCTGCGAACGTTCTTCCTTGAGAAGAGCATCTTCGCGCGCATCATCGGTGCGCTCGCGCGCGATAGAGCCGCAGTGAGCGAGGGTCGCACGCCGCCAAAGCGTGCCGATGTGACCGCGAAGCCGTCGGAACGGAGGGGAACCCGAACCGAGCTCAAGATCAAGGGCGAGTGAACATTAACGACGTAATCCATTTCAATCCTATGGCACAGAAGAAAAAGAACCTTACAGGAGCACAGAAGCTCGGGCTCGGCGTCGCTCTGACAGCAGCCGCGGCTGCCGCGGCAGGTTCGTACTTCCTCTACGGAAGTAAGGATGCCGCAAAGAATCGTAAGCGGGTGAAGGGCTGGGCGCTCAAGGCGAAGGGCGAGGTGCTCGAAGCCATCGAGAAAGCGGGCAACATGACCGAGGAGGAGTACCACGCGCTCATCGATACGGTGACGAAGGCGTACGGAACCGCGAAGAAGGTCGGCGCAGGTGAGGCGAAGGAATTCAAGGATGAGATGAAACAGCACTGGAAGCACCTCGTGTCGCACGCGAAAGCCAAGGCTCCGAAGAAGGCAGCAAAGCCGAAGGCGAAGAAGAAATAGGGAGTATACTGCACACAACGATATACCGCGCCCTTGGGGCGCGGTATACTGTTCTTATGTCCAGACGCCTCACGTTCGGCGTTCTCTCCTTGGGTGTATTGAGCGTGCTCGCACTCGCATCGGAGCGCTCTCCGTACGTCGAGAGCACGCTCGCGAAGTCAGCGCCGGAGGCGACACTCTCGAGCCCGGTTCCGCCTCCTACGGTGAGCGCGCGTGCATGGGGACTCTTTACTCCCGAGACCGGAGACCTCATCGCGGGAGACGAGACGGATTCGATGCTCCCCATCGCGTCGCTCACAAAGCTCTTCACCGCGTACGCGGTCGAAGTGGGCGAACTCGAGGAGGTCGACATCACCATCACGTGGTCCGACCTCAACACCGAGGGCCGTGCGGGGAAGTTGGTCCATGGTGAGACATTTACTGCACGCGAGCTCCTCATGCCGCTCCTTCTCGAATCATCGAATGATGCTGGCGAAGCGCTTCGGCGCACGCTCGGCGATGCGCATGAGACGTCGCTCGCAGCGCTCGCAGAGTCGCTCGGACTCACGAAGACCAACATCGTCGACGGCTCGGGGCTCGATGCCGAGAACGCCTCGAGCGTCCGCGATCTCGCACGCTTCTACGCATACCTCGCGGGGGAACACCCGTACCCGCTTGCGGTGACCGAGCTATCCATGTTTCTCACCGATGAGCACCGCTGGACGAACAACAACCCCGCACGAGAGCTTCAGGGATTCAAGAACGGGAAGCACGGCTACACCGAGGAAGCGAAACGCACGTACGTCGGCACCTTCGTACTCGACGACGAGGAGGTCGGTATCGTACTCCTCGGAAGCGGCGACCTCGTCGACGATATCGAGAAGCTCCTCGCGTACGCCCGCGCGCGCTAGCGCGCGGGTGCGTACCAATCTGCTATAATCCCCAGATAATGGAAAATCAGGGCGCACTCTACCGTAAGTACCGGCCGCAGGCCTTCAAGGATGTCCGCAACCAGGACCACATCGTCTCGGTCCTCGAGGGTGCCATCAAGAAGCGCATGATACCGCACGCGCTCCTCTTCACCGGCTCGCGCGGCACCGGGAAGACGACCGTCGCGCGCATTTTCGCGCGCGAGATCGGCGCGAAGGATGTCGACATCTACGAAATCGATGCGGCATCGAATCGTGGCATCGACGATATCAGAGAACTGAAGAGCGCGGTCCACACGCTCCCGTACGAATCACCGTACAAGGTCTACATCATCGACGAGGTCCACATGCTCACCAAGGAGGCCTTCAACGCACTCCTCAAAACCCTCGAAGAGCCGCCCGCGCACGTCATTTTCATCCTCGCTACGACCGAGAAGGACAAGCTTCTCGATACCATCACCTCGCGCTGTCAGCTTTTCAGCTTCAAGACGCCCTCTCGTGAAGAGCTCCGCGACACGGTGCTCAAGGTTGCGAAGTCTGAGAAATTCACACTTGAGAAAGCTGCAGCTGATATCATTGCACACGCCGCGGACGGTTCATACCGTGATGCGCTCGGCATCACCCAAAAGGTGATGATGGCATCCTCAGATAAGGCAATCGAGGTCGATGAAATTGCGCGCATCGTCGGCGCTCCACGGCAAATTCTCCTCCAGGACGTTGTCCGCGCGCTCGCGACCGGCGAGACCGAGACGGGCCTTGCGGCGGTGCGCGCCGCCGATGCGGACGGCGTCGACATGAGACTCTTCATGCGGCTCCTCCTCGAGCGTGTCCGCGCGGTCCTCCTCTTCCGCCACCGTGCTGGTACTGAGGATGAACTGTTTGAAAACTACACGCCCGAGGAGCGCGAGCTTCTCGCAGGCATCGCGAAGGACCGTGCTTCGCGGGTCAATTCGAAACTTCTCGTGCGGCTCCTCGAGGCAGCGGAGCAGATTGGAAAGGGTTCAGTCCCCGCGCTTCCACTCGAGCTCGCGCTCATTGAGCTCGGGGATGATACTCAGGTGACGTAGGAGGAAGTTCAACGCACAAACGTTCTTTATCACATGTACATTTATTTCGTTCGACATGGGGAGACAGAGCTCTCGCGGTGCCATCGGCACCAGGCGGTCTCGACGCCGCTCTCCGCACGCGGACGTGAGCAGGCTTTGATGGCCGCGGAGTATCTCCGTGCAATGAATCCGACACTCCTCCTCTCGAGTGGCTACACGCGCGCCATGGAGACCGCCCGCATCATCGGCTCGGTACTCGACCTCTCGCCACGGCAGAACGACCTCTTCCGAGAACTCGACCGCCCCACGTCGCTCTCGGGAAAGCACCTCTTCCACCCCGCGACCTTCGTGTACGTCTTCGCGTCGGTCCTCTTCCGAAACAACCCCGCACGCCGCTACGAGGATGCGGAGAATTTCAATGACCTCTACACGCGCATCAAGGCGGCACTCGCCTACATCGAAGCCCTGAAGGAGGACCACAACTCCATCGTCATCGTCTCGCACACAGAGTTCATGAACCTCCTCGTCGCCTATATGTGCCACGACCGCATGATAGCGGTGCGTGACCTTCTCCCCTCGTTCTTCAACATCGGGACGACTGCGCACTGCGGCGTCGTCGAACTTCGGTACGTCGGCGATCGGTTCCCGAAGCCGAGGACGTGCGCGTGGGAGTTGATTGCGCGCAATGGCACTGCGAGTACATGATATAGTTGAGGGAACGTAGGAACGTTGTGCTCATTCACACTATGCCGACCTCGCCCCTAGAACGCGGCCGCACCACCATAGAGGATGCTTTCGGCGTGGGCGAGCTCTTCGTACGCTACCTTACCTGGCACTACTCGCAGGCGCTCATCGATACTGTCATCATCTCGCTCAATTTCCTCTGGTTCATCCTCCACTTCTTCTCCATACCGCTCCACGTGCGGACCCTCTTCTCGCCCTGGCGGCGCATGAAGGACCAACACCATAAAGGTGAGAGCGTTGAGGATTTCTTTGCGACGCTCGTCTTTAACTTCGCCTCACGGCTCGTCGGCATGATCGCGCGACTCGTCATCATCGCGCTCGGCACCGCGCTCCTTCTCGGTGCGGCGGTTTGTGCACTTGCTTGGTTCGCACTCTGGCTCGTATTTCCCACGCTCTCGGTCGTGTCGCTCTTTGTTGGTATTACCCTCATCCTATGAGAACGATACACGATGAGCTCTCTCTGTACCGTCCCGCCCGCGCGCTCGATGGGCTCATGAGTCCGCGTGTACGCAAGCTCCTTCTCGCGCTCCTTACGTTCGTCTTTCTCGTCATCGGGTTTCTCGTGTTCGCGTACACGTACCTCACGACGAACGAATTCCCCGCGTACCTCACGTTCGATATTCCGAACTTTCCTATCTCACCCACGATGCTCGGGGGCATCGCGCTAATCTTCATCGGACCCTACCTCACGCTCGCAGGGCTTCACGCCTACTATCGCTCGCTCTACTTCCGCGGTCTTCGCGTCGTCATGCACGAGGAGCTCACTGACGAGGGCGGTGTCACCTTCGAAGTTGCAGAAGCGCTCCTCATTGCTCCCCACGACGTGATTTTGGGTTTTCTCACGTCGCCTTTCGGGCGGTTGCTCACCTTGCGCCTCGGCATCGTCGAGAAGGACGTGCGCCTCTACCTTGCAGCGCCCCGGCCTCTCATTAGTGCTGAATCACTCCCGCTTGAGCACGCTGCTTTCATCACACTGGAACGTCTTGCGCTCTTTCTCTATGACACCGATAAGTCGCTGAGCGATTTCCTCTTCAAACACGGCATTCCGAGGAATCTCTTCGCGGGGGCGCTCGAGTGGCTCTACCGCACACACCTCGAGGTGAAGCTCAAGGAGCGTTGGTGGAGCCGCGACAACCTCGGCAAGATACGCGGGCTCGGACAGGACTTCACATACGGCGTCGCGTACAACCTCCGCCGCTACACGCGCCCCCTCATCTCGACCGGCATGTTCAGCTTCGGTGAGAACCAGGCCGCGTACGCGACGCGCATCATCGAGCGCATCGAGGAGACTCTCGCGCGCACGAAGGCTGCAAATGTACTCCTCATCTCTGAAGCGGGTGCGGGGGAAATGGACATGCTCTTTGAGTTCTCGAAACGCCTTCGGACCGGCACCTCAGTGGGCTCCATTACGGGGAAGATACTCGTTGTCTTCGATGACGACCGCTTCGTCGCGACCCACGGTACGAAGCAGGAGTTTGAGTTTGACTTCCTCAAGCTCATGGACGAGGTGGAGGCGGCAGGGAACATCATCCTTGTCATCGAAAATGTTGCTGATTTCATCCGGAGCGCCGAATCGCTCGAGGTCGACCTCGATGACCTCCTCGACCGCTTCCTCGCGTCGCCAGCGATACAGTTTGTCATGACGACCGATTCGGCGAGTTTCCATGAGTACGTCGAACCACGGAGCGCGTTTATGAAGCAGGTCGAGGCGATGCACATCGAGGCGCCGGACCTCACAAACACGATGCGCGTCCTCGAGTCTGCGGTCCTCCGCTACGAGTATCGCCACAAGGTCCGCTTCACCTATCCCGCCCTCCGGCGCGTCGCCGAGTGCGCTGACCAGTACCTCGTCGAGGGCGTGATGCCGGACCGCGCGCTCTCCCTCCTTGCCGAGATAGCGGCGCGCGCCGAGGCATCGCGCACGGTCATCATCACGCAGGAGTTCGTTGAGGCACGCGTTTCAGAGAAGACCGGCGTCACCATCGGTCCCATCAAGGAGGATGAGCGCGATATGCTCATGCGCCTTGAGGAGCGGCTCCACGCGCGTGTCGTCGGGCAGGACGATGCCATCCGCGCCATCGCGAACACGATGCGCCGCTCGCGCGCAGGCATCCAGGACAAGACGCGTCCCATCGGTTCCTTCCTCTTTCTTGGCTCGACAGGTGTTGGTAAGACCGAGACAGCGAAGGCGCTCGCCTTCGTCTTCTTCGGGAGCGAGGAGCGCATGCTACGCTTCGACATGTCTGAGTACAGCGACGAGAGCGGGCTCGGCCGACTCATCGGCGATAGCGAGCACCCTGGCACACTCTCCTCGTCGCTCAAGGAGCACCCGTATGGCGTCCTCCTCCTCGACGAGTTCGAGAAGGCCGCGGAGAGCGTCCACGACCTCTTCCTCCAGGTCCTCGACGAGGGTATGTTCACCGACGGGCGCGGGTACAAGTACAATGCGCGAAACTCCATCATCATCGCGACCTCGAACGCGGGGAGCGACATCATCTGGAAGATGGTCGAGGAGGGCAGGCGGCCCGGTGAGGCGAAGGATACCGTCATAGACGCCATCATCGAGGGGAGGGTCCTCAAGCCCGAGCTCATCAACCGCTTCGACAGCGTCATCATCTTTGAGACCCTCAATGAGCGCGAGCAGGAACGCATCGCAGGCCTCCTTCTCGGAGAACTCAAGGCGCGCATCCGCGCGCGCGGCTTCGACCTCCACATCGACGACTTCCTCGTGAAGATGCTTGTGCGCGCTGGGTATGACCCCAAGTTCGGAGCGCGTCCGATGCGCCGCGCCATCCAGGATGTCATAGAGAAGCGTATTGCAGAGAAGGTTATTGAGGGCGGTCTCCGGCCCGGCGACACAATTGCACTCACCTCAGAGGACTTTCCCACTATACCCACACCGGGCCAGGTTGCGGACTAGGATGTTTTTCGGCACAATTTATACAGATTCCCACTTCGCAATACTCCAAATAGGAGGTGTTATGGCCAATGAGACCGGTGGCCCGAATTACGCAGAGCAGGGAAACATCAATCTCGCGATTGCATTCGCGAACGTCCTCGTGGCATCGGTGCACCGCGAGCTCAAGGAGAGGCTCTACTCAACCATTGAACGCGACATCGTGCTCAGGCGCCTTGCAGTTGCTTACCTCATCTGTGAGCACCCCGAAGCGCTCCGGTTGTACAAATACGTCACCGAGTATTACGGAAGGGACTAGGACCACCTGGTCCCTTTTTGTATATTCTCTATGAGGCGCGACTTCGTCGCGCCGAGCGGTCGTTGTATGCTATCATCAACGCGCACAGCCATTTTTTGCCGGATCGTCTAATGGTAGGACAGCGGCCTTTGGAGCCGTTTATCTTGGTTCGAATCCAAGTCCGGCAGCCAACTCGAGATAGCACGAGACCCGTCTCGAACTAGTAGAAGTACTATTCTGATATTGCATACCTGCCGAGAGAGGTAGCCAGAACATAAGAGCACCCAAATAGGTGCTCTTATGTTTGATATAATTATGTACATGAAAAAGTTTTTAAATATATTCTTCGTCACTCTCGGTATTATTTTCTTTATTATTATCCTTTTTGGTATCTATTTCTACA
>CAZFBT010000024.1:0-11109 GCA_964517185.1 uncultured Candidatus Saccharibacteria bacterium
CTGGATAAGTGAGGACCTTAAGATTGTTGGTATCACAGAATCTCTAACTCCTGAGAGTTATCCGAAAGTTTACTACCCACCGACAGAAATCAAATACATGCTCGAGACAAATGTGAAGTACGCAGACACGTGGGGCATTTCCGTAGGTGATCGTGTGACGCTCCCACTTGAGCTCAATGAAGCCCTCTCCCCATGAGGTAGATTTCGTGGTATAGTACCATCGTACGTTCGTGGTCGCCCAGCCCCACTTTCCATTGTCATACATCACTCTGGCAGCCATCTGCAGCGCAGTCAGAAATGTCATCGAGGAAAATATGATGATTGAAAGTGGGGCTGGGAGGAAAGTCCGAACACGCCCTTGATGGAATAGAGTTTAACGCTCTTTGCGCTCTGCGCGTTCCATTGAGGAGGAGGGTAGCGGGTAACGCCCGCCTAGAGTGATTTACGAGGTGCGAACAGAGACGCCGCGCTCCGAAAGGGACGCGGGCATCCCCTCGGGGGTGTAGCCCAGCTCCACTTTTTTGGAGTATCACTGCTCTATATATGAAAAATAGTATAGAGTGGTATGCCAAAAAAGTGGAGCTGGGGTGAAACGGCTAAATCCTTACCTGCGTGCAAGGCCGTACTCGGTATATTTTTGTGTATACGAAACGTATGCCGTGGGTGCCGCATGAGCATATCGGTAACGGTATGCCTAGGTAAATGACCACACCGCGCACCTTTTAGGCGTTATTCATTAGTGGCGAACGCATTGGGATGCTACATCGATTGTCACAGTTGTGAGTAACGTGTAAAAGGTGCGCGGACAGAATTCGGCTTATAACGTACAAACAGGCGCCCCTTCGGGGTGCCTGTTTCTATGCTACAATCCCATATTATATGAGGTAAGTGAGACCTAGTTTTTTTATGCCACCAAGTTCTAAATCTGTGAATGATCCCACCGCCGCTGCACTACGTGCTTACGCCCAGAATATATTTGTAACACTTTTTGGACTTCTACCGCTCGTGTTCATTCCCACGACGGTTGCGCCCTATGAATACACGAAGATACTTTTCATCATAATTGGGGTCCTCGTCGCACTCGTATTGTTGAGTCTCGCCGTACTCCGTGAGGGAAGTGTGCGATTCTCTATCTCATACCCACTCCTCGCACTCTGGGTGGTGGTCGGCGTAGCGTTCATTTCCTCATTGCTCTCGGGAGACCTAAATGACTCACTCTTTGGTGATGTTTTGACGACGCATACCACAGGATTCCTTGCAGTACTTGCGCTTGCGATGAGTGTCTTTCAACTCCTCGAGGTACCGAAGGGTACCATTATCCGACTCTACGTACTCCTCGCAGCAAGCACGCTCGCGCTCGTTGTCTTCCATGTCATTCGGCTCATCGCTGGTCCTGACACACTCTCCATGGGCATATTTACTGGTAACGTATCTACTCCGATGGGAAGCTGGAATGACCTTGCATTGTTTCTCGGTCTCTCGGTCATCCTCTCCCTCGTTGCCATCGAACAGCTCTCGCTCAGTCGCTCAGGGAAATTCCTTTTCTCTCTCGTCATCATCTTTGCGCTCTTCATGCTCGGCGTTATCAATTTCTTCGCCGTATGGCTCGTGCTTGGACTCGCGAGCCTCTCGCTCATTGTGTACGGGCTCATTCGTGACCGATACGGTAGTGACCAACCAATGCTTCTTCCTCAGAAGACATCGAAAGTCGCATCTCTGACCCTCGCTCTCATCGTTTTTGCTGTTTCAGTCCTCTTCATCATTGGTGGTGCAGGACTCGGGTCGTTCATCTCTAAACACACTGGCATCACATACATCGAAGTTCGTCCTTCGCTCTCCGCAACCATTGATATCGCACGAAACGTCTATCTGGAGAACGCATTCTTCGGGATAGGCCCGAACCGCTTTGCAGATGCGTGGCGACTCTTTAAAGACCCCTCCATTAACACGACCGTCTTCTGGAACACCGATTTCCTTGCTGGGAACGGATACGTATCCACGTTCTTCGTAACGACCGGTATCGTGGGTGGCATCGCTTGGGTTGTCTTTCTAGGACTCTTTTTCTTCACCGGCATGCGCCTTCTTCTCATTGCACCAGAGACTGATAGATTCTGGTACTTCATCGGCGTTTCGTCGTTTGTGAGTGCGCTCTACATTTGGGGCATGTCCATTGTGTACGTCCCGGGCGCGGTCGTACTGCTCATTGGTGCACTGGTGAGCGCTATAATGCTCACCGCCAACACAGTACTTACGAAGCCACGCACGTACGATTTCTCGATACTCTCGAATCGGCGCACTGGCTTCATACTCACACTCTTTGTCATAGGATTCATAGTTGCTTCTGTGAGCGTACTCTACAGCACTGGTCGGCACTATTTTGCTGTCTATACATTCAACGAAAGTGTTAGAGCACTCCAAGAGAATGCGTCGCTCGATGATGTCACACGTTTAGTCGAGAGTGCTCACCAACTGTACCCGAGCGATATTTACTCACGTCGTCTCGCTGAACTCAACCTCAGTCGACTCACTGCGCTCATCGGAACACAGGTCCCAACAGAAGAGCAGCAGCGCGAATTTGATGCGGCGCTCGCCGTCGGACTCGAGCGTGGTATCGAGGCGACGCGACTCGACCCGACTGAACCGGGGAATTATTCAGTTCTCGGCAACATATACAGCCTCCTCTCTTCGACGAATCTTGAAGGTGTGCATGATCGAGCAATCTCTGAGCTCTCAATAGCCAAGGAACTCAATCCTCGCAACCCGCTCCCCTATTTGGATCTTGCTGTGAGCGAGGGGAGAGTAGGGAACTATGACAACGCGCGAGGTCATGTGAGTGCCGCCATCGATCTCAAGCCGAATCTCACTGATGCTATTTTCTACCTCTCTCAGCTCGACATTGTGACCGGAAACGTTGAGGGCGCGATTCAATCCACGTTGGCAATCATCAGGTTAGAACCCAACAATCCGGCACGGTACTACCAACTTGGTGTTCTCGAAACATCGAGGCAAAACCTAGAGGCTGCGATTATAGCCTTCGAACGAGCAGTTGCGCTTGACGAAAACTATGCGAATGCGCGATATTTGCTCGCCCTTGCATATGATGCCAAGGGGAGAAGTGCAGAGGCGAAGGTTCAACTTGAACGAGTGCTCGCACTTAACCCTGGAAATCCTGAAGTACAAGCTCTCATCAATATCTTAGAAAACGAGGGAAGTCTCCAGGCATCAATGCCAGTGAATGTTGAAACACCCGATGCAACAACACCTGTTAGAGAAGGTGTCCCAGTCCAGACAGAGAACGGTACTGTGACGACTGAAGCATCGCCTGATACCCCACTTGTTTCACCGGTGAATGTGCCGCCTGAACCGAACACAGGCACGGCAGCTCCTGAGTCCATACCGTCTGCCGAAGGTGCCACTGAGTAAATGGTGAGAAACGTCATTAGCATTGTCTACCGCGAGGTACGCGGTCTCCACGAGGCCGCGTACGTGCTCGCCGTCTTCACGCTCGGCTCTCAGCTTCTCGCGCTCATCCGTGACCGACTCCTCGCACACACCTTCGGCGCTGGCATCGAACTTGACCTCTACTACACCGCGTTCCGTATCCCCGACGTACTCTACGTCATCTTCGCTTCGACACTCTCCGTCTACGTCCTCATTCCCTTCGTCGCAGACCGCATCAAGGGAAACGACTCGACCGAGGCGCGTCAGCTGCTTTCGGAGGTATTCTCGCTCTTTCTCATACTCTACACTGCGCTCGCGGCGATCCTCGCGCTCTTCGCACCATACCTTGTTGAGCATCTGTTCCCGGGCCTCGAGAGCAGAGGAGCAGACCTCGTGCTCCTCATGCGCATCCTCCTTCTCCAGCCATTCTTCCTCGGCATCTCGAGTCTCTTCGGCGTCATTACGCAGTTCGGACACCGCTTCGTGCTCTATGCGGTGAGTCCGCTCCTCTATAATCTCGGTATCATCTTCGGCGTGCTCGTTCTCTATCCAGCAATCGGCATCGGCGGGCTCGGGTGGGGAGTCGTCACCGGTGCGATCCTTCACCTCCTCGTCCAACTCCCATTCGTGCGCGGGAGCGAGCTCGCACCCCGCTTCACGCGAGATATCTCTCGCGGGGATGTTCGTGAGGTCCTCATGACCTCGCTCCCACGGGCGTTCACACTTTCGCTTCATCAACTTGTTCTTCTCGGGCTTATCGGTTTTGCGAGCATCATGACTATCGGGTCAGTCTCGGTGTTCCAGTTCGCGTTCAATCTTCAATCCGTACCGCTCGCCATCATTGGCGTGAGCTATTCGGTCGCCGCATTCCCACTCCTCGCTCAGCTCCATGCGGACGGCAAATTCGATGTGTTCACGCACCACATCATCACAGCACTCCGCCACATCATCTTTTGGTCGCTCCCCGCCATTGCGCTCCTTGTGGTCATCCGGGCACAGTTTGTGCGCGTGGTGCTCGGTTCTGGCGCGTTCAATTGGGATGACACGCGGCTCACGGCGGCGGTTCTCTCGCTCCTTGCACTCTCACTCGTCTCCCAGGCGATACACCTCCTCCTCGTGCGCGCACTCTACGCCGTCGGCAACACGCGGCTTCCGTTCTATGTGACGCTCCTCTCGTCGCTCCTTGCGCTCATCGGTGCATTCGCCGCGTACGTCGTGCTCACAAACTATCCAGCGCTGAGCGATGCCCTCGCTTCGCTCATGCGCCTCCAGGGCATCGACGGCATCGAAGTGCTCGCGCTCCCCTTGGGGTACTCATTCGGGCTCATCGTGCATAGCATCGTGCTCCTCTTCCTCTCCGAGTCTGAGCTCCGCTTCCGCGCCCGTGAAATTGCTCCGCTCTTCCTCCGCGCTTTTGCCGCCGCGCTCGCCGCAGGGTCTGTCGCGTACCTCACCTTGAACCTCGTCGTGACGGGTATCGAGACCGACACGCTCCTCACCATCTTCCTCCAAGGACTCCTCGCCGGCGTTGCGGGCGTCCTCGGCGCGCTTGGCGCGTATACGTTACTACGCACCCCCGAACTCCATGAGATATACCGCGCACTCCACAAGCGCATATTCAAGACCGATGTGGCTCCGGTTCAGGATGAGGATCATCTCGCCGTCTAGACTCAAGTGACTAGAGACATTTTTGCCGAGCATGGTAGAGTAGGTGACCTAGGATATGAAGCAGATCCGGAATTTTTCTATCATTGCCCACCCCGGTACGAGAACTGAGGTTCCGTACGGGGCAAGTATTGACCACCCCGGTACGAAAGCAGAGCTTCGTACGGGGCGAGAAGAGGTGCGCTTGGATCAGGTTTAATCATATGAAACAGATACGGAATTTCAGCATCATCGCCCATATCGACCACGGGAAGTCGACGCTCGCTGATCGGATGCTTGAAATGACCCACACGGTCGAAGCACGTAAGATGAAGGAGCAGGTCCTCGACTCTATGGATCTTGAGCGCGAGCGCGGTATCACCATCAAGATGCAACCCGTCCGCATGGAGCACCGATATAAGGGCGAGACGTACGAGTTGAATCTCATCGATACCCCCGGACACATCGATTTCTCGTACGAAGTCTCACGCGCCTTAAAGGCGGTCGAGGGGGTACTCCTCCTCGTCGATGCGACGCAGGGAGTACAGGCACAGACCCTCTCTGTCCTCTCTATGGCGCGCGAGCAAGGGCTGGCCATCATCCCCGTCCTCACGAAGATTGACGTCTCCCATGCTCGAAAAGTCGAGGTTGCTGACGAGGTCGTGACGCTTCTTGGATGTAAGCTTGAGGAAGTGCAGTATGTCTCGGGACGCACCGGAGAGGGAGTCCATGAACTTCTCGACCTTATCTGCGAGAGAATACCCGCGCCGGAGAAAGGGGTGAGCGACGCATTTCGAGGACTCGTCTTCGACTTCGAATACTCGAACCATCGTGGTATCATCGTGTATCTCCGCGTCTTCGACGGCGTCGTGAAAAAGGGCAACGCACTCCGTTTTCTCGCTGCGGAAAAGAATTTCCAGGCGCTCGAGGTTGGCATCCTCGCTCCCGATCAGAAGCCGGTCACAGAATTGGGAGAGGGGGAGATAGGATACATCGTGACCGGCATCAAGGAGCCCGGCATTGCCTCGGTCGGCGATACGGTTGCAGAGGAACACGGGAGTCGTGAGGCACTCGTCGGGTACCGGACTGTGCCACCAGTCGTCTGGGCGTCAGTGTTTCCGGAGAGTCAGGACGACTTCACCATCCTCAAGCAAGCGCTCGATCGACTTAAGATGTCTGATTCTTCACTCTCTTACGAGGAGGAGTCCTCTGGTGTTCTTGGCCGTGGCTTTCGATGTGGTTTCCTCGGTATGCTTCATCTTGAAATTGTGACTGAGCGCCTCAAGCGCGAGTTTGACATGGAGATCATTATCACCGCACCGTCCATCGTCTACGAGATTACCCGTGAGAATGGCGTTGTCGAGCACGTCTATGCGGCTTCGCGGTTTCCAGATTACGGTGCTAAAGTTTCAGTTCGAGAACCGTGGGTACTCGGGCAGATTATCCTCCCACCCGACTACCTCGGCCCTGTCATGACGCTCCTCTACGATCACGAGGCAAACGTCATCGATACTGAGGTGTTCGGCGATGGGCGGAACATCCTCACCATCGAGATGCCGCTCCGCGAGCTCATGCGGAATTTCTTCGACCGTCTGAAGAACGCAACAAGCGGGTACGCATCGCTCTCGTATGAAATAGCCGAGATGCGGAATGCTGATGTTGCGCGACTTGATGTTCTTGTCGCCGAGGAGCTTGTCCCCGCTTTTTCACGAGTCGTCGGTCTTCGTCGTATCGAGACCGAGGCGAAGGCGGTCGTCGAAAAGCTCTATACGACGCTCCCACGGCAGCTTTTTGTCACGAAACTCCAGGCGAAAGCGCTCGGTCGCATCATCTCATCTCGTACGCTCTCCGCACTCAAGAAGGATGTGACAGGGTACCTCTACGGCGGTGACATCACGCGCAAAATGAAGCTCCGCGAGAAGCAGAAGAAAGGAAAGAAGCGGATGCAGGAGCGCGGCAAGGTCAACATTCCGCAAGAAGTCTTCATGAAGATGGTAAAGTCTGAGTAAATTGATAGTTGACACCAAAAATGTCGCCCCAGTGGGCGACATTTTTGGTGGAGGTGCTTAGAGACCAATGCCGCCAGAATAGGCGAATATCATACTCAGGGCAATGAGGATGGCGATAATACCCCAAACCCACTTAATTGCGGTCTTTGTTTTCTTATGGAACAGTAAACTCATAGTGGTAGAATAATAACATATGTTTGATTTCCAGGAAAAGCGCAAGATACGGCGTATTCTGTACTCAAAAGTCTCCATCAGTATCGTCCTTCTCCTTGCAATGTTCATGGGTATGAGTGCCCTCGAGCGCTACACCACTGAACGAGAAACTGCTCGAAAGCTCAACGAGCGCGAGGCAGTGCTCGACTCTCTCAACCTACGCGCCGAAGCGCTTGGTGCGAAGGTCGAACGACTCAAGAACGACCGTGGTCTCGAAGAAGAGATACGCAACCGCTTTGACGTCGTCAAAGAGGGTGAACAGGTCGTCATCTTCATTGGTGAAGACCAAGAAGAGAAGCCGCGTACGGCGACAAGTACGTCGATAGAGGAGCAGTCATCTGGTCCATGGTTAAAGATGTTTAAATTCTGGTGATTTGGTATACTGTCCGCGCTTAGCATAACCCAATTCACTATGGACAACACCGTCACCATTTACAGCACACCGACCTGCCACTTCTGCCACGCCGCGAAATCATTCTTTGATGAGAATGGCGTGAAGTACGAGGACCACAATGTCATGCAGGATCTAACGAAGCGACAGGAGATGATCGATATGACCGGTCAGATGGGTGTTCCAGTAATACGCATTGGTGACGATGTCATTGTGGGTTTTGATGAAGGAAAGATCCGGGAATTACTTCACATTGCATAGGCGCACTTTCTAGAAGTGCCCATATTTTTTCTGGTCACGAGTCGCTAACCAGAATGTATCGCCTTGCACACATTCTGCTAAGCGCTCTCGACCCCGGCTCACGGTTCGCCACATTGTGAGAGTAGCTCACAACGCACCGCTAGGCACCAAAAAACGCCAGAGAATCTCTGGCGTTTTTTGGTGCCCCTCGATAGAGTTACTTGGAACCAAATAGTTGAGGAACTTAAAGGATGGCTTGATTTGCGTGATGTTTTGGTCGCTTATGCGTAGAGGGGGTACCCCCCGAATCGACCCCACCCCCTTTAAACAAAGACGTACCAGTACCCCTATGAAAAAAGTGTATAAGGTCCAATAGTTTTTACAGTGACTTCACGACCCTTCTTATGTTTATAGTTTCTTACTAAGCGTTTTAGGTGGATTTCGTCACAAGCGACTACACAGTCGTGACTATGCATGAGAACCTGTTGGTTGATAGCGCGCACGTTGCTTTTTGATATCTTTGTGAATTGTTCACGTTGAACTTTAATTGATGGGTCAATCCAAAGACAGATTGACGGGCTGAGAGGAAATATCGTGATGGCATTAGGAGAACATAAACCGGCACCTGGAATTTTTTGTTATAAGCAAAAGCAAAACATGGGGCGTCTGAAGTTAGAAAGCTGGTGCCTTTAGGTGCTTCTAAAATAGTCCACGCAAAATCAAAAATATCTCGTGCGTAACGTTCCAATTTCAAAATTTGTTTGGAATGACCAGCATTTGTCATGCGTATATGAACATCATCACCATGGATTGTGTCAAAGAGAGTTTGTTTAAACTCCGTATCTGTCATTTGTTTAACTATCTCAATTGCATCTAGCTCTTTCTTGTTTTTTGGCTCCTCTTTCAAAATATCCTCGCGAGTCATCTGTATATCATTAGGGGTCGGTGTATCTAGTCGCCAAAAATGTTTCAGCTGAGCGTCGAGCATTGCATTGCTGTCCTCGCGATACTTAGGTGTTCGTATGTACTGCTGTGCGGTGTAAAAAGCTATATAACAGCGATTGAGACCCTCAAATTGTTTACCGAACTGGATGTTTCTTATGGCAGTCAACCCAAGATTATCTACATGGGCAGTAACTTCTTCAGGAAGGTAATATGCGTCTTTCTCTCCCTTTTCATCATAGATATTAAAATCCTCACGCCAAAAACCTTTCCAGCTTGGTCCTTTCTGAAAAAGTTTTTTGTCTGAATGAGTATATATCGATAACTGACAGTCTTTTGTATCTTTACACCACTGACGTAGATATTGTTCCTGAACTATGTGATGTCTCATATTACACTTGATAATGTTTCAATCATTATACTCTCGGCATACATACAGAATAGATGGTAGGATATTAGTATGAAAGTTGGCAAATTACCCGTTGAGGCAATAATCATATTAGCTGCTTCCGTCATTGTAGCTAGTGTAATTTCATATAAAAATCTTACTGTAGACAGTGAAGTTCCCTTGACTGAAGACATGGACGGGCAAGAAGAGACAACCGAGGCACCTGCGAGTGAGGGCGGCGGAATTGATTTTGAGGAGGCGGGACTAAAAACTCCTGAAGAAGCTGAAGCGGAATGGAACGCACGAATGGAAAAAGTATGGGGTGATTCGCGAAGGACATTGATGTTGGGTCATGTTGTTATGGTCTCCTGTCCCGAGACAAGCCTGGGTTCTGTGTTTGAGAATAAAGGAAAGGTCACGAATATTGGAACAGGCATTGTGGTTGCAAGCGGTGACAAAACTAGTGACTGGCTTGTAATTACAAACGCACACGTAGTTAGTGAAGAGCCGAGGGAAGGTTCGGCTTTTTGCACGGTTTCACTTTTTTATAAAGATTCCGATACTCCACATGATGAGTACATGGCTACCGTAAAGTATGTTGCCCGAGGATACCCATATATTGATTTTGCAATTCTAGACCCCATAACCACATACACCTACGGAGAAAATTCTTTGCGTGAATGCGAACCCACTGAAACAGAAGTTGGTGACAGTACTGAGATTGTCGGTTTTCCAGATACAGGAACAGGTCAAAGAATTGTCACTAGCGGTAAGGTAAGTGCGGTTCACGAAGTGGTTGAAGGTACTGTGGTTGAGACGAACGCATTGGTACGCCCTGGGAATTCTGGAGGTCTTGCAATAAATACTGATAAAAGCTGCTCAATCGGAGTTGTAACATGGGGCACCGAGGATGAAACCATCGGGTACATTCAATCGTGGGATATGCTAGAAAAAGCACTCGATGCTGAAACTACAAGTCAGTAACATTACGTCAGCATCAATGCTGCAACAATCAGAATAAGTCCTATTACTAGGGAGGTTATGATTGTAGCGTAGTAGTTTGTCTCGCCAATACTCTTATGTGCTGTGAGGAAACGGAAAACGATAGTGAGAGTTAGAGTTAAGGGTATTAGGGCAATTCCTAGACTTAGTATTGGGTCGTAATCCGAAAGCGAATACTCTGCTCTCCCCAAAAACCACGTTGAAAGTGCTGTGACAATCGCAAGTCTTTTATTGGTGAAAAATATACCAGTCACATCTTTTCTATCTGGAAGTTTCCATGTCTTGTAGCCAATGAAAATGTACAGGATACCAAATATAATCGATATAACATCGCTTGCTTCTGTGTACCATCTTGGAAGAAGAGTTGTACCTTCAAAGAAACCGACCAAAACTCCAAAAGTAAGTAGTGCAAGGGCTAAATACCCTACCCAAAGATTACCGTGATTTACATTTACTCTATGTGTTGCAGTAGTCGCAGAAACAGCTTGTTGGGTTGGAACAATCTGTGAACTCGTTGCATTCTCAACCACAGATTCACCGCCCTCAATATGTGCACCGCAATATGTGCAAAAACGAGATTTATTGGAATGCTGTTTGCCGCATTGTGAACAAAACATACAAGCAAATTATATCACTTTTCGATACCTAACTTTTTGCTCTGTAAACATAAAGAGTTTTTACACCATCCTGACAGCATCTTGATGTATACCTGATATCAGTTTCCTTAAAGTGCCCTTGCGAAAAAATAATTGTGTTATTGAGTAATGTTTTTTGTATAAAAAATTAGGCTCTAGACTAGCTTAGCACATGCTAATCTAGAAAATGTGTTGCAGAGAAAG
>CAZFBT010000025.1:0-4280 GCA_964517185.1 uncultured Candidatus Saccharibacteria bacterium
GGACCAGGTGTGAACCAGGTGACCAATCCTTCAGCGACGACGTCGTATGAGTTCAGTGTCACTGCAGGACCTTCGGATTCTGGCCAGTTCCGTGTTGCGATCGTTGAGAACGTTCTCGTAACTGCAAACGTAGACACCACACTCACCTTTACAGTGAGTGGAACAACGACCGGTGCTACTGTCAACGGCAGTCCGACAACGACAGCTACCACGACATCGAATGTTGCGCTCCCGTTTGGCACACTTTCTTCAAATGTATCCAAGACGCTCGGTCAAGATCTCACGGTCGCTACGAATGCACGTAACGGTTATGTGGTTACGGTTGAGCAGGATGCAAATCTTCGGTCGTCTACGGGTGCAGACATCGACGGGTTCATTGACGGTGCGTATACCAATACGCCGACCGCATGGGTTGCTCCATCGAATGTTGTGACCAACGAGAACACGTGGGGCCACTGGGGTCTCACTACGAACGATACTACGCTTCATGGTGCCGGCACAGACTTTGCAGCTGATCAGTGGGTTGCTGCAAGTACAACGCCCCGTGCAATCATGGCACATACTGGTCCAGCAGATGGTACGACGCTCGGCGTAGGGCGCGCTACCATTGGATATCAAGCACAAATCACGGCACTCCAGGAGGCGGGTGATGACTACAGCACTACGCTTACCTACATCGCCACGCCGACCTTCTAGCTGCTAAAGTGCGTATACAAAAGGCCTCTCCGACCAGAGAGGTCTTTTGCTTTGTCTTCCAGAAAACCCCGCCCGTAGCGTGCGTCTCCAACATACGAGAGCACGGCGAAGGGTGAGGATGAATGGATCCTTGCACGTGTCGCTCTCACAATGCGACACGCTTGTCTTCGTGAGGGCTCTGCCCATTCACGCCGACAAAGGAAACCCCGGTCGCAGCGATAGCGGAGGCCGGGGAGGAGGTCATTTTGCTTGAACTATGGTTTTGCCAACACTTATGTACAACAGTTTGCTAGAGCCTCAGTCGAGTTGGTGATACGATTCAATGGTTCACCATGCGCGCACGTTTGGTTACCGCAGTCATCGGCATCGTTTGTATTATTGCGTTCGCGCATGACGTATCTGCAGCTGACGTCGCTGGCATTGAGATACTACCGGCATTTATCGAAGAAGGCGTTGATCCGGGTGCTATCATCATGCAGGATATTTCCGTCACGAATGTCAGTGACGTTGAGAAAGTTTTTTATCTCTATGTTCGGAATATACAGGGTGTTGAATCTGGAGGTGTGCCTGTGTTTGCAACAGAGGGTGCCGAACCGACCGGGTTCGAGCTCGCAGATTGGGTTGAAGTAGGTACCGAACCTCTTACCATACCACCCCTAGGGAATGTCATAGTTCCGATAATAATCCGTGTTCCTGAAAACGCTTCGCCGGGCAGTCACTTCGGAGGTGTCTTTATCTCGGCGGAGCCACCTAAGCTTCGCCAGATCGGTGCGGGCGTTGGATATGAGGTTGCATCGATAATCAGTATTCGAATCAGCGGTGATATCATTGATAACGCTCGCATTCGCTCATTTTCGACGGATAAGCTTTTTTACGGTTCAAAGAATGTTCAGTTCTCTGTGAAGCTGGAGAATCAGGGAAACATACTCATTCGTCCACGCGGTCCTCTGACAATTGAGAGCCTCTTCGGAGGAACGGTCGCTAATATCGCTGTTAACGAAACACTCGCTGGAGTCTTCCCCGGCACTGTCCGTGATTTCAATTTCGCATGGGAAGATGAAAGTCTCGGATTTGGACGATATAAAGCTGTACTCGCATTAAGCTATGAAGGGAATGAAGGCCAAAAGACCATTGATGCCAGTCTCGTGTTCTGGATATTCCCACTCAAAATCATTCTCCCGGTAATAGGTGCATTCCTGACCATCATCTTGCTCGGTTATTTCCTTACAACGTACTATATCCGCCAAGCGGTCATGCGAGCTGCTGGTGGTCGGCGATTTACACCCGCACGCTACCGTAGGCAGGTCGGGGTATCGCGCTTCACGTTTGTCCTTATTGCGCTCATGGGGCTCATTGTCCTCTTCCTCATTGTGCTCCTCATTTTCTTTGCATAGCGTGGTACCATATTCCCATGTTGAGCACGAGCCGATACCATAGTACCCTTCGGGTAGGACTGCTGGTTGGAGCGTTCATGCTCCTCTTCGATAGTGGGCTCATTATACCTGTCACTAAGCATTTGTCGGATAGTACCATTGAATACCTTGGCTCTAGTGTTGTTGGTGTTATGGCCCAAATTGAACCCACTGAGCTTAATGAACTCACAGCGGAGATAACGCGTAAGAGTGCAGAACTTGATGCGCGTGAAGCGGCGCTAAAAGAACGTGAGATCTCGACTCGTGACTTTGGCACGTCCGAGGCTACTGATTACTCAACCTTCATAATGAGCGCCATCCTTTTCATCCTCACGGCACTCATCATGCTCAACTATGTGCTCGACTGGAATCGGGCGCGCACTCTATATGCGGCGGGGGACCCTGCTTAAAGGAGCGCTCACCGTGGTCGGGGCAGTCCTCCTCTCGACACTCGGTATCATGGCGTCTGATACCCTTCGTGACATTGATATCAACCTTGCGAATGTCTCTGGGGGTAAAGGTGCTATTTGCCAAACGGGAATGGTTCCCATCTCAGTCGATGGGAATATCATCTGCACCGATGCCTATGAGGCCTCACCTGGTGACGATTGTCCACACAAAGAGCCGAAGAGCAACATCGAGAGCGAACAGAATGCTAATAGCCCCAAATGTCTGGCGGTCTCAGCTGCTGGTACCCGTCCATGGACCTTTATCTCACTCGCCCAAGCACAGCGAGTGTGCGCATCGGTCGGCAAGCGGCTTCCGAACGCTGATGAGTGGTACGCCATCGCACTTGGGACGAACCCTGCCACGTGCGTTATTGACGCGCGCGAGCCTCAGCGTAGTGGTATAGCTGATTGCGTTTCGACGGTCGGTGCTTACGATCTTGTAGGCAATGTATGGGAATGGGTCGACGAGACAGTAACCGGTGCTAGCTATGAGGGGAGACCCCTTCCACCTGAAGGGTATGTGACATCTGTTGACGCCTCTGGTATAGCCATTACTTCTCTAAGTGAACCGAATGAGCTGTATGGCAGCGATTACTTCTGGTCAAAGCAAGAGGGAGTGTTCGGGATGATACGTGGAGGGTACTACGGAAGCGGGTCAGACGCCGGACTGTATGCATTGAATGCATCGGTTCCGACCTCGTTCGCGACTCAGGGCGTCGGTTTTCGATGTGTTGATGACATCATATAGTGCGTTCTCGAAGCGCGTATACTTAAGCGTATGAAGTGGGCGCGATTTATTGGAGTCAGTATGGGGGCACTTATCATCACCGCACTCGGCATCGATGCCGCTGATACCATGCGAGGTTCGCAGGGGACACTTCTCTCGCAGGTTATCAATATGGAAAAAGGAGAATGTTCGAAGGGGATGATATCCGTCTCGAACATTGACACCCTCACGTGTGTTGACGCCTTCGAGGCCTCAACTGGTGATAAGTGTCCGGTACAGACTCCAGAAAACGTACTTGGTTCAGTGCAAAACCTTGAATCGTCTCTATGCGTGCCTGAATCTTCAATGCAGCGTCCGCCCTGGCGCTTCATAACCCGCGAACAAGCGATGCGGTCATGTGCACGAGTTGGCAAACGCCTCCCAACGAGTGCAGAGTGGTACGCACTTGCACTCGGCCTCAGCTCCATTGATGCTTCATGCAACGTGAATAAGGGACAAGTTGCTCGTACAGGTGAGCATGATGCATGTGTTACTCCTCAGGGAGCCTATGATCTTGTAGGCAATGTCTGGGAATGGGTGAGTGATGATATCATGAGTGGTAAATATCGTGATAGCAATCTTCCAGACTCAGGCTATGTGACGCAGGTTGACGCTGACGGCATGGCAATTGCTACAGGAAACACTGAGGACCCACTGTTCAATGCAGATTATTTCTGGTCACGAAGTGACGGCACTTTCGGTGTCATTCGCGGCGGTTACTATGATAGCGGTTCCGATGCAGGTATCTATTCGGTGCATGCTGATACACTCCCAACGACCGCAAGCCCAGGAATCGGGTTTCGGTGCGTGAAATAAGCCACACTACTGTAAGAAGGAGGAGTCACCAACTAGCGTCAAGCAGGGGTTGAGTTATGGTAGTCTGCGGCTATTGCTCTACACGACACGTAATGATTAGTTAATCATGGTTGCGAAAGGTGGACAGGAGCATCAAATTGA
>CAZFBT010000025.1:4290-10929 GCA_964517185.1 uncultured Candidatus Saccharibacteria bacterium
GCGGTACAATACTTATGCACGCATCTATGAGGCGCTTTTTAAGGTATCCACGCAGCTCTGGTGCCTTCGCGGTCTGTTTTCTTGCCGTGCTCTTTTTCTCTCTATGGCAGAGTGTAGATGCTGGCTCGATTCACAACTATAGCGACACGCTCTCTAATTCAGGGCCGGGTGAATATTCGAATCACACGGTACAGTTTAAGACAACTCAGGCGATTATGCCTGGCGGTACCATACGTGTCAGGCCAGACGAGGATAATTTTGCGATTCCAGCTACTGACTTCGATATCGATAACATCGAGTTACTTGTTTCTACGTCGAGTACGTTCGTGCTCCGCGCAGCGACTACTGCACCGAGCGCATTTGAGGATGGCATCTCATGGACGACTGGTTCGTCCAGTGTTGTTGAGATCACGCTCAATAGTACTATTGGTATTCCAGCGAACTCGTTCATCAAGGTGCGTATCGGTAATCACACGACGAATGCAACAACTACTGACCTTGGTATACTGAATCCTGGCATACCGAATACGTACCCAATTTATATCGAAACAGTTAGTGGCACTTCGTCGATGCGCGCGAGAAGCCTGGTAGCCATCGTCGATAAGGTCACCATTCCTTCATTTAGTACGCGTGAGTTTGACCCACCGGTACGCTTTAATGGCGCACCGTCAGGGACGCTTTCCGGTACCACCCTTGCGGTACAAATGTCCCTTGAGACTGACGAATTTGCGAGATGCCGCTATACAGGTACTCCCGACACTCCGTATTTTTCAATGGGGAACGAGTTTACCACCAACTTTGCAATCGTTCATGCAAAGAATATTGCCGTTGCAACTGGCACAACGTACACTTTCTACATACGGTGCATCGATGATGAGGGGAACCTCAACACTGATGACTATGTGATCACGTTCACGATTCCCGAGTTCCCCCCCGGAGAACCAGGTCCAGGAGGAACCAATGAAGGCCAGGGGAGCGGAACTGGTGAGGGAAGCGGGGATGCTGACCCAGGCTCTGGAGATCCAACCGGTGGAGACGATACGTCCGGTGGAACTGAAGGAGGTGGAGGAGGTGGAGGAGGTGGGGGAGGCAGTGGGCCATCAAGTGGTGGCGGCGGCGGCGGTGGTGGTTTTGAGGGGACGAACAGACCATACCAGAGTGGGGACGGCAGAGTCATTATCAACGGATATGCCTTCCCACGGAGCGAAGTCTATGTGCTCGTTGATGGAGCTCAAACACTGAAGGTGACTGCAGGAACGGCCGGTGATTTCTCTGCGGTCATTGACGAGATAGCTCGCGGTGTCTACACATTCGGTGTGTATGGAGTTGATCGAAATGGTACACGCTCAAGTACATTCTCAACAACTTTCACTGTGACTGGCTCACGCGGATCGACACTCTCGAACATCAACGTCATGCCCTCTATTAAAGTCACTCCTGACCCGGTCAACCCGGGAAGCACGGTCACATTCTCCGGATATGCTATACCGAACGCGAGCATCACTGTTGAGAACCAGAATGACAAATCGAGCGTTAGCCTGAAGACGTTCACGACAAGCTCTGATAGCAATGGCGCATGGTCAGTCTCGGCTGACACCACTGGATTCACGCCTGGCACATACAAGGTCCGCGCTAAAGCAAAGCAGGAGAGCGGTATTTCAACCAATTTTTCTGACTACACTTACTATGGTGTTGGTCAGGCAGCACAGCTTCCGCGTACGTCCGATCTAAATAGGGATGGGAAGGTGAATCTCACCGACTTTTCAATTTTACTTTTCTGGTGGAACAGTGATGGAGGCAACTCGAATCCCCCAGCCGATATCAACGGCGATGGCCGGGTTTCGCTCACTGACTTCTCCATCATGATATTCAACTGGACAGGATAATGACTAGCCGATAGTCGATAGTTTTATAGTATTATCTCGAGACTAGAGTCGATAGTGTCGTTTCTATAAACTATAGTCTTTCAACTATCGACCATCGACTATGAACTATAGACTGCGTCGGAATGTGTATAAGTTGCAAGATAATGTCTGCGTCGTGGCGTAAAATAGTCATGTATGTCGTTTTTACAGCGGCTCAAAGGTCGAGGCGTTCGTACTGAGCAGCATTTGCAGTCGAGTGAGGAGGTAACTGCGCTCGACAAAATCGTTCAACTCGACGTCGATGTCTATCAAACGACCGACCTTATTGTTGTGTACGCCCAGGCTGCGGGTGCGGAGCTTTCCAATATCCATGTTTCTATCGAGGGCGATGCTGATGTTGTGCTCATTGAGGGAAAGAGGCTCAGGCCTGAGCACCTAGCATTCCCGAAACGAAAGCCAGAAGGTGCATTCTTCACGGAGGAATGCGTGTGGGGTGACTTCTATCGCCGTATAATCCTTCCCGAAAGTGTCGATATCGTGAACGCAGAGGCAAAAGTGAAGAATGGTGTTCTCGTTCTCGTTCTACCCCTCCTCAAGCCTGAGGATAAGGAGAAGATACAGCTCAAGATACGAAAGGCAAAAGACCGAACTGGACCCTAATCAACAACGGCATGCCTGTTCCTTTGGTTCATTCAACATTTCAAAGAATTATATGGGTAGCACTTGCAATCGTTGTTGCTTGTTTTGTGTTCATGGTCGTGCCGTACGCAGAAGCTGCACAAGTCGCCATATCACCTTCGACTGGAACGTATTCAAACGGTCAATCGTTCACAATCACCGTCCAAGTTAATCCTGAAGGAAAGAGCGTCAATGCAGTAGAAGCGAAACTCTCGTTCGATAACACAAAACTTGCTGTCGTCTCGGTAGCGAAGACTGGATCCGTCTTCACACTTTGGACGACCGAGCCGACGTTCTCCAATACAGCTGGTACCATTGAATTTGGCGGCGGTAGCCCTACTCCGTTCAGTACACGTTCAACTCTAGTTACCGTCACTCTACGCGCGCTTGCAGCTGGTTCCGCAAATGTAAATGTGTCATCAGCCTCAGTCTTAGCCGCTGACGGTCTGGGGACTGATGTCTACACGAGTCCAGCGAACGCTTCCTTTACTATTGGAGAATCAACTGCTCCACCCACTCCCACTCCTACACCCACCCCCACACCTACTCCAGCTCGTGAAGTAGACGAAGATGCTACATCAGACGCTGCCATCACCTTTGGCGACCCTCCACGGGCACCAGAAGCTGGCTCAACGACATTCCTCGATCCAGAGCAGTGGTATGCGACAAAGTCGGGTGTATTTACCTGGACACTGCCGTTCGATGTGAACGTTGTCGCACTCGATATCGCTACTTCTTCAGATTTCGACCCGACCACTGTCTACGACCCACCCATCGAGTCCTTTAGTACGAATGCAGACTTACTTGTTGACGGCATTCAGTATCTCTCTATGAAGTTCAAAAATCAGGTCGGATGGGGAGCAGTACTCCATCGGAAACTGATGATTGATACCATTCCGCCTGAAAAATTTTCGATCGATGTTCGTGCTGGAAACTCAGCAACTGCTTTCCCACTTCTTACGTTCAAGGCGAACGATACAACATCTGGTATTGCAAAGTATGAGATGAGTATTGCAGGAGGCGAACCCTTCGATGTTACATCCGATGAGGCAGCTCTTGGTTACCTTCTCAAGAATCTCGAGGATGGTACATATACGGTGCGAGTCACCGCGTTCGATATGGCAGGGAACAAGACAGAGTCGAGCGTACCCGTCCTTATCACAGCGGGGTGGAAGCCACCTGTCGAGGTCGTCGCAGGAACAACATTCTGGGATCTTTTCAAAGGGAAGAATCTCGTCATCATCATTCTGGTTCTTATTATCATCTCTATGCTCGCATACCACTATCACGCTCGTAAGCAGCATGAACTACGTGAACAAAAACTTCGCAAGGAAACGAAAGAGATCCAGGATCAGATGGAAAAGATATTCTCTGCGCTTCGCGATGAAATATATGATCAGATCAACTCAATAACAAAACGTGAACGACTATCGAAAAAGGAGAAAGAGGCCGTTGAGGGGCTCAACCAGGCACTCGAGGTTTCAGAGACTCTCATTGAGAAAGAGATCACTGATGTGGGGAAGATACTTAAATAATGAGAGACTGTTACAGCTAAAACTTTTATCGTAAATCCACATCTTGGCGTCCGAACTGACAGGTTCGGGCGCTATAATTATAATTAGCCCTCATTCTGTTTGAATGGTTTGGGCTACTTGTTGAGTTGACGAAATTACCTTCCCAAAAAACAAGTCACAATTTCATAAAAACCTTTTTTAGAGCGCCAAAATCAATATTGCGGTGTTTTGTTAGTATTCGAAATCATGTTGGTGTATCAATGAATACCAATTCACTGCGAACTTGCATACTTCGGGTGGTTCCTAATTTCACATACTTGCGTACATTAGGCTCTGGACTTCTACTTCTCTCTGTCGTCCACTATTCTGTTGCAGCCAATTCAGAATCAAGCCAGTTGGCACGATATGAAACTATCATCGTCATGCCAGGTTCAGCTGAAAGCGTTGACTGGTCGTTTACACCTGATGTATTTATCCGCGATCTCAGTGAAGATGCACTTTTTCAAAACTTTAATGAGGAGAACGCGGCAACGTTATATGCTGGTGAGCCTCCGCCGACCATAACCACCGAGCCGAGCGTCTCTCCTGATGCAACTGAACAGATTTTTGTTCCATCTGCAAGCTCATCTGAAATTCACGCTGCTCCTCTGAGTGATTCATTTGAAGATGCAGCAGAATTAGAAGAAGTTGGGAGCAGTGATGATGAAGAGGGGAGTGACGAATCTCTTCCAGAGTCTGCCCCCGAACCTGAAGCTACTCATGAATCAGTCTCGCATTCCTTTATCCGAGATGGTGTCTTCGGACTTTTTAAGACAGTCACCGGACTTTTTTCATTCGTTGAGATGAGCACGACGACTCAGACCAACCCAGAGTCTGACTCATCGAGCGGTAGCTCTCTTGATACAGATACGGCTGCCCCACTATTTTTACCAGTAAACGAGATACCTCCCAATGACTCAAATGCTGATGAGGAAACTCAAAACAGTGAGATTCAAGTCACCGTTACGCATGGCGAGGCCGAGGTTGACTCGAGTGAGTCATCGATCGTAAGTGTGCCTCCTCCCGAGTCCAATGAGGAAGGTCGGGAAGTAGCACCTTACGTCGATGTCTCTTCAGTCACTCAAGATAGTGACAACCAAAGGGAAGAGTTCCGTGAATCCTCTATGCCTTCGGACTCCATTGAATTTCACGACTTCGGGTTGGGGCCACTTAACTCAGGCCAGTTCGTGACTAACATTCAGCTGCGCGTATCGCTTGCCGCCCAGTATGATTTGCGCGCGACCTCCGCGGAGCCGGGACAGATCGATATCGAATATACCTTTGATAATGAATGGCATAACGCAGGAACCATTGCACTTGATGGAGAAACCTCGAACGCACTGAATGGCGGATACTTCCTCTTCGCACTCCCACATATTGAGGATACACATGAGCTGAACGAGCTTCGCGCACGTGTCACCTTCCACGGTGATGGTAATCGCGTGCGCGGACTCTATCTTGACGCACTCTGGCTTGAAGTTGACACCGAAACCTTCGATCGAGCGGTCTTTGCCGAAAGACTTCATCCTCACAATCTTGATTTTCTACGACTCCCAATGTTAAGCGCACTCATGAGTGATACGCTTGATTTCAAGCGTTCAGAGTATCCAACGTTCACACTTCGCTACGAGTCACAGCGCAATTTCGCTATCCGATTCTTCCGTGAGCTTCTCGGACGTGACCTGGCTGAAGTCAACGCCATAGTCTTCCGACATCGTGACCTGGGACTCATTGATCTTCGTCCGAAGCTGGACGTGACGGCTGAAGGACTCATAACGATTCAAGTGTCCGAAGCAGACCTCGAGAAAATGCGGCCTGGTGAGTACACACTCGAACTCGAGATCGATGAGGGCGGCAAGATCCTGAAGGACTCCTTTAACTTCCAATGGGGGCTGCTTGCGGTGAATCCCGACAAAACTGAATACGCGGTCGGGGATAGAGCACATATTGCACTTGGTGCGCTAACACAGAATGGCAACACACTCTGTTCTGCTGATCTTATGCTCTATGTCATCGACCCGCGAGGATTCATTTCACGCGCACCGGTAGAGCGCTCTGGACTCTGTACAGGCAATAATGTCGTCGATGTCCCTGACTATAGCGCATTCTTTTCACCGACCTTGCCAGGCACCTATGAACTCTATGTCGAGCGGGTCGATGCAGACGGCAACGTCATGGCACACACAAGCGATACATTCAACGTTGTCGAGTCTCATCCATTTTCGTTGACCCGTGATGGACCGACTCGCATCTTCCCTCCGGCTGTCTATCCGATGAGTATCACCCTATCAGCGACAGAACCGATTTCAGGAACCTTTACAGAAACACTTCCGCCCGACTTCACCGTCGAGGATACTGACGGTGAGCTATTCATCTTGAACGGCAGGCAAGAGCTCACGTGGACGTTCGATCTGAGTGCGGGCGAGACGAAGATCTTCACGTACTCATTTGATGCGCCTGATCTCTCACCGTATCTCTACACGCTCGGACCTGCACGGATAGAGCTAATCAACCCCATCGTACTCACGATGGACACGTCGAAT
>CAZFBT010000026.1:0-10692 GCA_964517185.1 uncultured Candidatus Saccharibacteria bacterium
TAGGTTTCCTCTGGGTTGTCTTAACACCGATTTTCTTTGGTGTCATTGGTTTTTTCTGGACAACGAACGACGCTGGATCCGAGCCTTGCAGGCACTCGTATTGGCGTTTGTTATCCTAAGCATCTGCTTAGCTGTCTCTGTATTTCTATTGAAGCTCAAAACTGAGAAAGAAGTAGCTCTCGCTGTACAGAGAGCTAAGGAAGCTGAGGTCTGGGGTCTTGAAGAACATGCTCGTCGCATCAAGGAAGAGGAAGAAAGACAAGCAAACGATAAACCGCTTTCCAACCCAAATTTTGTGCCCAATCAAAATGACAATTTTCTAGGTGTAGGACAAACCAAAATCATGCCCGTGTACAAGAAGGATGGAATGTACAACATTAGTGCATCTATTGGTAATACTGCTCAAATAAAATCAGTTTTCTTAGAGAAGTTTGATGGTAGCTTACATGATTTCCCCCAACCATTACTCGACACGCAATACAACATGAACGATAACGGTACTGACGGCGATGTCCTATCAAATGATGGTGTGTATACCATCGAATTGAATCTGGATCCTTTAGAGAATGGGAGTATTAGATAATTATCAGTTGCATGTACTATATACCAACGGCTATGAAAGTACTGGAATGGGTCCACTCAGTCTTTGACTTGAAGAACTGTTATAAAAACTCTCTAGGGGGACCCTAGTTCGTTCCCGAGGAAAGACCTCGGGAATGCTATAAAGGGGAAAGTATCGATGTAAGTGTTTGTAGAGCATCAGTTTTCGAAATATCGACCGGCAAGCCGATGATTTTCACTGCGGGAAGCTTGCCGAGCTTTTTGAGGAAGCGGAGGTTACTGAGCGCATCGAAGTCGTGCATGGAGAGGTTCGGTTGCGTGACGAACGCATCGAGCGAGTCAAAGACTCGAGGCTCCTTGAGGCCGACGACCGTATCGATGACCCAGAAGGGTTCGCTCATGTCCCACTCCTCGTTAGGGTCCTGAAAGACGAATTCATGCTTCGGAAACTCTTCACGCAAACGGGGAAGCAACTTCACCGGCAGTGAGTCCATCGCGAGGTCAGGGTTTCCGAAGACAAAGATATGCATAAGGCATAGTATATAGTGTCACAAGACAAGAACGTACAAGGATGATCTTTGCGCACAAGCTTCCCCTCAACCCAAACCCTCTTTCCAACGAGAGGGCTCACAACCATCAATATGTTCTGGAATACAGTTTTCTGGAATCGCACCATCAATCAATCTTGTTCCATAGTAAACATGATTCGCATCTTTACCATATGTCTCCAAACTCTCTTCGATATCAAAAACTGTTGTAAATGTAGCTGGATCGGCTCCTTCAATTACAACACCCTCTGAGAAAACATGATTTTTATCTTTTGCGTACGCACCCACTGGTGAATCAAGTAATTGAAACGTAGTGTAGTCAACGACTACTTCTTGTGTTTCCCACATTGTTTCGTCAGTAACTATAACTAAGGGTTCCCCAAGATACCAAATATTTGTTCCATCACGAGCATACCCATAGTCAAGTACTGTGAATGATTCTGGACTAGCATTCTCAAGTTCTTTGCCACAATCCGAATACACTTTGTATTTATCTTTTGCATATGAGGTCCCCATTGCAATAAAATTTACTTCTGCAGTGTAGCTCCCGAGATAGGTGAAAGTGCTTGTATCAATTGATACAAGCTTCTTATCAAGTTTATAGACATGCTTCTCATTATTCACCCAGTCAGTTTTAATACCAATATATATTCCATCTGGGCCACGCAAATATGCGTCGCTGTATTTTTCAATCCCGGTGCATAAACCAATGACATCGTACCCACCAATAAATGTCGGAGGATATTCATCATCGATAGTAACATTCGAATCACTTGTAGAGTACATACCTGGCCTGGATGTAACACTGTCAGACGTTACCCCGACAGTGTTACTAATTTGCAAAAAATCTCTTTCTACTATTCCGACCCTAATTGGTTGTGATTGCTCTTCCTCAATGAAGAACAGCCTCGACTGCCACCAGACGATGAGAATGATAATGGCGCTCAAGGCGACGAGCCAGAATAACCAACGGTTCGGGTGAATAGTGTTGAACATAGTACCTTAATTCTACCATTCTTGGATTTGGCTCTGTCGGGGTATACTAATACCCACAGATACTGATACTAAATACTCATACTCGTTTATGTGTTTAGCGATCCCCGGGCAAATCATTGAAGTAAAAGAGGGCAAGAAGGCCACGGTCAACTTCAGTGGTGTGAAAAAACTTGTCGATACGACATTCCTCGAGAGTGTTGCAGAGGGTGACTACGTACTCGTGCATGTGGGGTGTGCCATCCAGAAAGTCGATGAAGAAGCGGCGAAGGAAACATATCGATTGCTTGCAGAGATACGCAAAGAAGACTTGGAAGCGGAGCTTAATCCTGATAAAGATTAATGATAAACGATACAGTTCTAAGAAATGAGCAGTTGGATTTTGAGGCACATCTTCAAAATCCTTGGATTCAAGGCGACAAGCCACAAAAGCACGAGACGTATCATGTATACGGTGAGTGCTTGAGTGGCGCAGGCAACACAGAAGGCGAGGATTTTGAAATGTGACTATGGAGTATATCGAGAAAATTAGGGAGATAGCGAAGGATATGGGCGAGGTGCGCATCATGGAGGTGTGCGGAGGGCACACGAACACCATCATGAAGTACGGCATTCGCGACGTGCTCCCCAAGAACATCAAACTCATCTCCGGCCCAGGATGTCCTGTGTGCGTCACATCGCAGACCGATATCGATTCGATGATAGAGCTGGCGCTTCAGGGTATTCCCGTCGCGACCTACGGCGACATGATAAACGTCCCCGGTACGCGGGGAAGTCTCAAAGATGCACAGGCAAAGGGAGCGGATGTGAAGATGATCTACTCAGTCGACCAGATAATCGACGACAAGGACAGGGTGTTCTTTGCGGTCGGCTTTGAGACGACGACACCACCGACGGCACGACTTCTCAAGGCAGGGAACAAGGTGTTCGTCGCACACAAGGTCATGCCGCCCGCGATGCGTATTCTCGCGGCCGAGATGAACATCGACGGTTTCATCGACCCGGGTCACGTCTCTACCATCGTGGGGAGTCAGGTGTGGGAAGACCTCGATCTTCCGGTGCCGCAGGTCATCTCCGGTTTCAAACCCGAAGCACTCATTCGTGCGACATATCTTCTCCTTGAAGCGATAAAGGCGGGTGAAAAGAAGGTCATCAATGACTATCAAGAAGTAGTATTTCCAAACGGCAACCCAATCGCCCTTTCACTCATCAACGAGACGATGAAACCTGCTGACACCGAATGGCGAGGTATCGGCATGATACCGGGCTCGGGACTTGCACCACGGGATGAATCCTTGGATGCGCGCATTGTATACAAAGATCTCATCAAGGATATCGTGAGCACCGAAAATCCGAACTGTCGTTGTGGGGAAGTGGTGCGCGGCATGATAGAGCCGAAAGAGTGCGCGCTCTTCGGTACGGTTTGCACACCGCAGAATCCGCAGGGTGCGTGTATGGTCTCGGAGTCCGAGGGAGCGTGCGCGATTGCATTCAAATATGGTATGAGTTTGAGCGAGTAGAGTTATGAATGGAAAAATGAACATAACCTGTCCCGTCCCCGATGCACCCGACCCATCAGTCGTGAAGCTTTCCGAAGGAAGCGGGGGACAGGACATGCGACGGTTCATTGACACTATTGGTGCACATTTCAAGACTCGTGGTGAGTGGAAGCACTCGATGGATGATGGTGCGACGCTCAAATTTGGCAACAAGCACCTTGTCTTCACGACCGACTCATATGTGGTCACCCCCATCTTCTTTCCGGGAGGAAATATCGGCAAGGTCGCATACTGCGGTACGATAAATGACCTCGCAGTCATGGGCGCGAAGCCTCTAGGACTCTCGCTCGCACTTGTGCTCGAAGAAGGGTTTCCGAAGAAAGAACTCGATGAGATTCTCTCGACCATTGGCGCGCTCGCAGACGAAAATGGCATTCCCGTTGTAACCGGCGACACAAAGGTTATGGAGCGTGGCGCAATCGATAAGATAATCATCAACACATCGGGTATCGGCATCGTCGATACGCCGCTTGAAGCAAAAGTTGAGGCAGGGGACCATATCATCGTCTCCGGTGGTATTGGAGAGCATGGCACTGCGCTCCTTGCAAAGCGTTTTGAGCTCGAGACCGATATTGTAAGCGACAGCAAACCGCTCCACAAAGAGATAGAGACGATACGCCCGCTCATCAAACAAGCGCGCGATATCACACGTGGCGGCATGGCAGCCATCCTCAATGAGCTCGCGGAAAAGAACGGCGTACGGTTTGTGCTCGAAGAAGAAAAGGTTCCGATGCAGGAGCAGGTACACGCACTCACTGACATTCTCGGTGTGGAGGTATACAACCTCGCGTGCGAGGGGCGATTCGTGTGCTTTGCGTCACCGGAAAAGAGCGACACGGTCGTCAAAGAACTTCAGAAATTTAATCCGATGGCAGCAGTCATCGGTACGGTAGAGGTGGGGAAGGATGTTATTGTGCAGACTCGCTTCGGTAAAAAAATACTCCCGATGCCCCAAGGCGAAGTCGTCCCAAGGATTTGTTAAGTTTTTATTGTACACGGTACTGATGTAGTCGTGTTCCAAGTTCGCACTGAATGTGTGATTGTGAGCTAAGCCTAGGTACTGTTACTTCCGCGCTACATATGCAGCCATAAAATCTAGGAGTAAATCTGTGATATAAGGTAGGGCAGCTTTAGGATTATTGTATATATCCCACCAGAAGACAGCTTTGTTATCGTAGTTATCGTGCAACTCAGTCTGTAAGCCGGCAATTGCGCCCGTAATCGCCTGATCCAAGGATGGGTTGGGTTCATTCACGTGTGCGATTGCATACAGCTCAGATCCATCAAACCAAAAACCACCACATGTTGGACATTGCTCGAGACCAACATGTTGTGCTACCCCGCTATAGTGTTTTTTCATTAGCATCCCATCTTGGGGGCAGGGTCGTTCACCCTCACTCCAAAATTCATTTGGTTCTGTCTTCCCGTCAGACACAGCCACTAACCAATTCTTGTAAGTCATTTGCACGTCAGTACTGAAGTGCGATATGAGCGGTGCTATCTCATTGTGGTCAACCCATACCCCCTGGCATTTTTTGCACACATCCAAATGAATGTCGGCATGGGGGTTGGCCCTGACCGATAATCGGTCGAGTTGAGAGTTGTCTTTGGGGCAGTTCATTGAAAAAGTATAACAATTTATGTTTGAAGCTTTAAAGAGTACCCAATCTGCCCAAAGTTGATAACGCCGCTACGGAAAGAGAGAAGGAAAGAAAGGTTTCTTCGCTTGTTCCCAATTACATTATACGTTATCACTTCTCGACCGCGAAGTGATAACGTAATTTCTATGTCAGTCCAAACCAGAGCATCTGAATGTGGCGTGGTCACTGCGCCACTTGCCGGAAGCTTACATTCAGCATGGTGGCCTCCCTCATACTAAATACGTTTGTACTTCGCGGTCGCGAAGTGTTAACGTAATTTTTCAAGTCACGGCGTTTGAGAGTGGTGGAGGTAATACGCAACCTGCCCGAAACTGATGCCGCCGTCGCCCGGGGGCACCTCTCTGTTTGTGAGGACACCCTGTTCGAGCATGAAGCCGGTCATGAGGGTGTTGTACGCGCAGCCGCCACTCCACACGATTGGCTTATTGTATTGCTTCGCTATCTCGTAGAGTCCCTCTGCGAGGTAGCGCTGTACCGTGGCGGCGAGACGCTTCTTATCCTTGTCCATATTCCGTACAAGGAATTCAAAGAGGGGGGTCGTCATGAGCACGTTGTCTTTGATTATCGGCTCAAGTTTGAGTGGACCGAATGAGTTGGCTTCAAGAAGCATTGCCGGGCGGCCGTCGTAGGTGCGTTCATCGCAGAATCCGAGGAGGAATGCGGCCGCGTCTAAGACTCGTCCGCAACTTGAGGTGAGGGGCGCATTGAATTTGTCTGTCCACTGCTTATCGAGGAGTGCAAGCGCACCTGGGGCATAGAAATTCTGGATATACGGTGCTACTTCATCGAGAGAAAGGAAATTGCGGAGTATGGAGAAGAGCATCTTCGCAGGGTGTCGTGTTGCCGAGTCTCCGCCAAGCTGGAGGTGCTGTTCGAGGTGACCGACGCGCTCGTCATTATGGAATATCTCACCGCCCCAGATGGTGCCGTCCTCGCCGTACCCGAGGCCATCGGCGATGATGGCGACAAAGTCATCAAGTCCATGCTCAAGCGCGACGGAATACGCGTGCGCCCGGTGGTGTTGGACCTTCTCAAGCGGGATAGAGAATTGCTCGGAGAGGAAGGCACCGTGCACGCTCGTGTTGTAGGTAGGATGGAGGTCGGTGACAATGACATCGGGTGTTGAGTCGGTGAAACGGAGGAATGTTTCGATGGTTTCTTTGTATCGCTCGAATGAGTTCACATTCGCCGTATTGCCCATGTGCTGGGAGAGAATGGCGCGCCCATCGGGCTTCGTGATACAGGAGGTGTTGTTCATCTCGGCACCCATAGCAAGGATGGTCTTTCCACCCTTTGGGATGGGGAGCGACTGCGGGACGAAGCCGCGGCTCCTCCGGATAAAGAATCGTCTGCCTGCTATGAACTTCACAACGGAATCATCGGCCGCGTTCGCGATAGCACGTGAGTGGTCGAGTACATATCTCCCGATCTGCTCTTCGCGCGTCTTGCTCATCGGCTCGTCGCTTGCATTCGAGGAGGTCATCACAAGGGGTATATCGAGATGTTCGAAGAGGAGGTAGTGGAGCGCGGAGTAGGGGAGCATGATTCCAATGGAATCCAACTCAGTCACACCTTCAAGCCCCTTCCGTTTCGGCACAAGCACGATTGGACGCTCGGGTGAGGTAAGTGCTTCCTTCTGTGCATCGTTCGGCACCGCGATACTCATCACCATCTCAAGGTCTCTGCACATGAGTGCGAAGGGCTTATGCGGTCGGTCGCGGAGTTCTCGGAGTTTCAAAATAGTGTCAGGTTCAGTAGTGCATGCGAGATGAAATCCACCGATGCCTTTTATCGCCACAATCTCGCCCTGCTTCAGAAGTTCTGCCGCCTGCAAGAGCGCGTCGGTGTCATCTTTTGAGATGCCCACTCCCTTGTCATAGAGTGCGAGTCGCGGTCCGCAGCCATGGCACGCAATGGTCTGTGAGTGGTAGCGACGGTTCGTTGGGTCCTCATACTCATTCTTGCATTCCACACACATCGGGAATTCGCGCATCGTGGTCGTGTGCCGGTCGTAGGGGGTTGCTATGGTCGTCGTAAAGCGCGGTCCGCAGTTCGTGCAGGTCGTAAAGAAGTAGCCGAAACGTCGATTCTCGGGGTCGCGCATGTCGCGGAAACAATCGTCGCAGAGGAAGAAGTCGGGCGGTATCTCGGAGTAACCTTCGCCCGCAGATTCCTTAATGATGAAGCTGGTCGCATTACCCGCGACCTCCTCGATTTCATACGAATCGACGCGGGCATTTGTGGGAATCTTAGCAAGTATCTCAATGAGCGCATCCTTGTCATTCACAAGAACCTCAACTGCTTCACCGGTATTCTGTACGGAGCCGACAAGCCCGCGTTCTACGCACGCATTGTAGACGTACGGTCGAAAGCCGACACCCTGCACGGTTCCCTTAATGGTGAAGCGGTAGAGCACAACATAATCATACCCTAATCACTTCGTTTAGGCCTTTGTTACGCAGTATATTGTATTGACACTCGTCTATAAGTTGGTAGGATGCGGATAGAAGGACTTCTCAACAACGTGGAGTAACAGATGTCGGACAAAGCGACAAAGGCAGGCTACGGCTCGATGGCGAAAGAAAAGTTTGAGCCGGAGTTCAAACAATCTGCCTGGCAATGTCTCAATCCCGAATGCAGCGAACAGCACACCGAGGCCCCGTATGGCAGGTGGGGGAAGCGTGGCTCCTGTTCAGCGGCATGCGAAGCGGCAGTGAATCAGTTGCGGAACAAGATTGGGTATGAGGAGTGGCTGAAGCTTCTCGACAACCCAGTACCCGCGAACAATTTGCGGCTCGCTGCCTGACCAATCCGAACAACCGAAGCACGGCAATCCGTGCTTCAATGTGTTTTAGATACGAATGTCATTGCACCCCATGTGCGTCATTTATGCACCTGTCTGACCCTTAAGGTTCATTCAGGTGGGTATAATTATCAGTGATATAGGGACTTTATCTTTTGCTATCACATTTCTATGAATACATTGGTACAGAGGCTCATGCAGTACGAGAAGGGACTCGTGTTCTTTGGACTATTCTTTTTCCTTGTCGGTGGCATCATTGTCGTCCAGGGTATGGACAACGGAGACGCAGACGATGACGGAGTCGCTGACACAGTCGATCTTTGTCTGAATTCGATCATCGATAAACCGACTAAGGATTGGGGTACGAATCGGTACCTCTGGCTTGACGGTGGTTCACATGTCTTCACGGTGTTGACTCAAACAGGAGAGAAAGTAGATGCAGAATACACGATGGCACAGACCGGCGGGTGCTCTTGTGCGGACATTCTAGGTGTAAAGGGAGGTTCAGACTCGAGCGGCCAGTATAAACTCGGCTGTAGCAATGGAGTCATTCAGGGTTGGATAAATAAGCTGAATAGGTAGCGATGCATCGCCAAAAACAGCACCGCAAGGGCGGTGCTGTTTTCAGTAGGGCTCTTTCTCAAGATACACAGAGATGCTTCTCCTTTTTGCGTATTTACCTCGATGACGTTGTGACTTCTGTATCTTATGGATCCGAAAGGCTTTACCGTACAGCGCATCGATCTCATCCTCAGTCGACACATGTTCCGCGACACCGATCTCTGGATGGATGTACGTGTTCTCCTCACCTGCGGGGTGTTCTTTGAGCATCCGCGCAGCGTGCGCATCTTCGTCAAGTAAGAACGTTTTATAGAAGAGAAAACCGCCTGGCTTCAGGACACGCAGTATCTCATCGATGAGCGCTGTTCGCTCGTGAGCTTTGAGGAAGTGTGACGTCATCATGTCGAGAACGAGTGTCTGTGATGCATCGGGGAGGGGAATCGGTTCCGTGATGGAGTGTCGCTCATAGGAGAGCGGAAGGCTGAGTGATGTGCTCTGGCGTTTTGCTTCAGCGATTGCAGTCGCGGAGATGTCGAAGCCGATGCCGCGCGCGCCGAAGGCGCGCGCGAGCCAAATGAGGTTCCGTCCGTTCCCGCATCCGAGATCGAGGACCGATGTGGTTACATTGAGGTATTTCTTGCCATACTCGCGTACGAGCCAGCGCGTGAATTCCTCGAGATCCTCACTCGGGTTCATCGAAAGCGCGAGGTGCCCGCCTTCCCTGTATTCCGCATCCCAGAACGCCTGTCCGCTGCGCTTCCGTTTCTTGCCCATGGGTGAAAGTACAGCACATATGAGCCAAAGTGGCAAATATTCTACCACTAGCGTATAGTGCACGGCATGCAGGAAATTGGTGCGATGATATACGGTACACACGCGGTGAGAGAAGCGCTCATGTCGCGTCCTGATACCGTTCGAACGATATACGTTGCCGGCAATGATGGAGCGCGTGCCGTCGCGGTGTTCGCGAAGGAGAAAGGCGTCAAAGTCGAGACACTCAACCTGAAAAAACTCTCGAAGAACATCTCCCCAGACGCAGTTCATCAAGGGGTCGTCGCTGAGGTCGATCTTACGAAACTCGTTCGAGCGTATGAAGAGTTCGTGGGGCGGCTCAACGTTACTGAAGACACCGCGCTCGTCATCCTTGGAGAGGTGCAGGACCCGCATAACGTCGGCGCGGTCATTCGTTCTGCCGCCGCCTTCGGAATCGCGGGCGTCCTCATCCCCGAACACCGTCAGGCACAGGTAAATGGCACCGTCATCAAGGTGTCCGCAGGCATGGCATTCCGCGTACCACTCGTTAGTATTGGTAACGTGAACAGTGCGGTACGCGATTTAAAGGAACGGGGATTCTGGGTGTACGGACTTGATGGCAGGGCAGAGCAATCGATCACAAACGAGGTTTTTCAGAAGCCATCAGTCTTCATCCTTGGGAACGAGGGTACTGGTATTCGCGAGAAGACTCTGGAGCTCAGCGATATTCCGCTCAGTATTCCAATCCATACGGGTGTAGAATCACTCAACGTTTCTGCTACGGCTGCAGTTGTGCTTTACGCCTGGAGTATTCAACATCCGCATATTCCTCACACGGTACAGATGTAACCAATGCTACATATGTAATATGGGGATTGACAAATCCTATATATTATATATAGTACTTTTAGCAAAAGTAGCAAAAGTCTCAACGTCGTGGATTTTAGAATTATCCATTAGCAACCAAACTACATTATGCGTACGTTCAAAGCAGCTCTAGCAATCATTCTGATTGCAGGGCTTGCGGTCCCCTTTGCTCAAGCTGATCACTCCTGGGGTGGATATCACTGGGGAAGGACCGCAAATCCATTTGTTCTCGAACTTGGAGACAACGTGTCACAAGGATGGGACGAGTATCTTAAAACAACCGCCACTGACTGGAGTTATTCGAGTGTTCTCGACACAGTCATTCGGCCAGGTAGAACAAAGCCTGCAAGTTGCAGTCCGACACTGGGAAGCGTTGAGGTCTGCAA
>CAZFBT010000027.1:0-10650 GCA_964517185.1 uncultured Candidatus Saccharibacteria bacterium
GCATGTGCGCGGCACTTGGCTATCAAGTCGTATCCCTCTGCCGGGTGCGTTTCGGCACGTTCCATCTTCGCCCGCTCAAGGTCGGCGCGTACCGCGCGCTCTCACAACGAGAGGTCTCGTCCCTTCTCGCATCGCTCGAATTACGTTAGGCATACACGCAAAAGCCCGCGGTCTGCCGATTGGCAGGGCCGCGGGCTTTCGCACTGGTAGCCTTACGCGAGTCTGACGTTCACCGCTGCAGGTCCCTTGTCTCCTTCCTCAACGTCGTACGCAACCGACTGACCCTCCTTGAGGGAGTCGTACTGTACGCCGTCCGCGAGTGAACGCGCGTGGAAGAAGAGGTCCTTGCCGCCTCCCTCATCGGGAGTGATGAAGCCAAATCCTCTGTCAGTGAGACGAGCGATTGTTCCCTTCATTGTTCTCTGCCTTCATTTTAATGAATAAACAAAACCGTTGTGCTACTGATCCGACTACCTCAGGCTCCTGTTTTGTGTCAATTATGCTAGCACACCTTTCTGATTTGTCGATACCTCACCATGCGATATCGAGCACACGATTGATACGTTCGCGTTCCTCAGCAAGCTCAGCGAAGCGGTCAAAATAGCGCACTTTTTCATCACGCTCAGTGCTGCCTGTGGGAGCATCGTTACGCAAATACTCAACATAAGACTCAACGAGGTCCTCAAGCGGGCTCATTGCAGCATACTCGCTCACAAATCGGTCACGGTTCCTTGCATAGTAATCAGCAATAATATCCCTCTGATGCGCACCCGGACTCATCAATGCGACCCTCTCTGCGTGAGCAATATCATCAGTATCCCAGAACGTTGTACGAAAGTTATCTACCATACCCTCAATGTCCTCAAGGATAACGTGTCCAGATTCGTGAAGCAGAAGAATATCAAGTTCGATTCTGTCTGACCCCTTCTCGAGGTCTATGCCGTAGGTATTGAGACCTATGACCCATTTTCCTGTGCGCGTATCTCGATCCGTAAAAGCGTCATAATTCGCATCCGTAGCTCTGTAAAGCCGAAATTCCTGAATGCGAGACTTCGCTCGCTCTTGACCGAGAAGCCTTACATATCGGTTCCAGAGCTCAGTATCCATGAAGCGTTCTCGCGTGTCCCCAATAGGCAAAAGCTCAGTACCGTTTGTTTCATAGAGAGCGACATATTCACCATCATAGAATCGAGAAGGCAATAGATCATCGATCCCCATAGACGATTGACGTTCGTCGTCGATACGGAACCTGACTGACTGTGACCATGACACTTCGCTGATCTCGCGGGTGCGCAATTCAGCTTCGAGGAGTTGTATCTGGGCTGTGAGGAGTTCAATGAGCCTAAGTAACGAATCACGATACAGTTCGTCAGCCGAACGAGCAGCCCACGTTGATGTTGGAATGAAGACAACAAGTAGACAGAGTGTGGCGATAACGCGTCTCAGCATGTTTGTATTATGCTCTCTTGGACATGTCATGACAAATCGAATACTTGACATATTCATTGTTTTGATGAATAGTATTAATGTTGGCACATCGATGTCACATAGTGTTCACAGAGCTTTTATGCGAATAATGCAATTCATTTTATTCATAGCCATCATCCTTTCCCTGCCGCAGCTCAGCGGTGTACTTGCTGCGTACGCAGACCAGCCACTTGAATCATACGTCATGTATCCTGTTACGCTGCAAACTACAGAGCGATTCAACGACGACAATTGGTTCACCCTTTCGCACCCGCAGATAGCTGAGTTCTCTCTCAACCCTGATGGAAGCTGGTATGGACTTACGGTGAACGGCACTGCCTTTCGTCAATTCCCCGTTCCCAACGATGCTGGTATCCGGGTCATGCGTTTCGAAATGGACGACCACGCGCACTACATCGTAGAGGGTGAGGTTGCGTATACACTTGCAGAACTCTCCGTCGCACTCGCTCGCGCCTACACCAATCACGTCTCCTAAATTTAAAACTACGCTCGTGCCGGGCAGCACGAACGTAGTTTGGCATCTTTGCGACACTGGTGCTACTTCTGTGCCTTTAGGTACGCGAGCATTGTCTCAGCATCCGAAACCTCGAATGGGTCGTCCGGACAATCATCCATGAAGCCAGGTTCTGAGAAGAGCTTCTTGATCTCGCCATTCTCAACATACATGCTGTAGCGCCAGGAACGTGCGCCGTAGCCTAGATCATCTTTTCTGACAAGCATACCCATCGCCTCAGTGAACTTCCCTGATCCATCAGGCAACATGCGCACCTTGGTGACACCGAGAGATTTTGCCCACTGGAACATGACGAACGCGTCATTCACAGAGAGACAGTACACCTCGTCGACACCGAGCGCCTTGAATTCATCATATTTTGCCTCATACCCGGGAAGGTGTGTCGAAGAGCACGTCGGTGTGAATGCGCCCGGGAGTGCGAAGAGAACGATCTTCTTACCTTTGAATACTTCACTGGTAGTTACATCCTGCCATCTATAGGGATTTGGTCCTTCGACCGACTCATCGCGCACGCGCGTTTTGAAGACGATCTCAGGTACGTGTGTTGGAATTTTTGGTTCTGACATAAGTTGCAATGTTATGTGGGTAAATCAGCAGTTCATCATTGTATACCAGCGACCGAATCTCGCAATGGTTCTGTTCTCTTCGAGTGCGTGTGTATATCGATACTTGTAGGACTGATAGCGAGCGTACAATGAGACTATGAGTACGGCACTCCTCGACAGGGTCGAGGATCTCATGCGCACCAATATGCGAACGGTGGATGGTTACCGGTTCACGGTTCCATCCCCGGAACGCTACCCGTTCCAGTGGCTCTGGGACTCATGTTTTCACGCAATCATCCTCTCCCACTTCGATCAAAAGCGTGCGAAAGATGAACTTCGTGCGCTTCTCGCAAGACCGCTCGCAAATGGACTTATCCCGCATATCATTTACTGGACCAAAGACTATGAATCTCTCAATTGGGGACGCGAAGCGCGCGGCACCCTCATCTCGCGCTCGTGGGGCCTCTCGGGCGTGAGCTCCATCACCCAGCCGCCCCTCATTGCGAGCGCGCTCCATGCGCTCTACACAAAGAGTAAGGACCAGTCATTCCTTCAAGAGTGCTACCCGGCAGTTCGTGCGCACTACCTCTGCCTCATACGCGAGCGCATGAATCCGGAACGATATCTCCTCGGCATTATTAATCCTGACGAATCCGGCGAAGACAATTCCCCACGCTTCGACAAGATCCAAGGGCTTCCGCCCCGCCACACCCCGCTCCAGAACCTCATGCGGCGCATCGACCGAGTCAACGAGCACCGCATCTGCAAATTCGATGTGCCCGGATGCATGCGCAAATGTTTCTGGGTAGAAGATGTCTCCTTCAATGCCATCACCGTCGTTGCACTCCGCCACCTCGCAGAACTCGCACGTGAACTCAAGAACGAGAGCGATGCCGTTGCGTTCGATCTGACCGCCGGTCAGATCGCCCACGCGATGGTGGAGCGGATGAAGCGCGGCTACCTCTTCGATTCCCTCATGGGCGAAGGTGAGGAGCGTATCACGGTCTCGACCTGGGGACTCTTCATGCCCCTCTATGCGGGCCTCTTGAGTCAGGAGGAGGCGACTGAACTCGTGACGAAGCACCTTACTGATAGACGGCAATTCTACACGCGATTCCCCGCCCCTTCGCTCTCGCTCCGCGAGCCGAGCTACACAAGTGATGACCTCTGGCGAGGACCGACTTGGATCGCGGTCAATTGGTTCATCGAGAAAGGGCTTCGAAATTACGGGTTCAACGATGTCGCGCGGGTGCTCCGTGAGAGGACGCATGCACTCATCAATACGTCCGGCTTCCGCGAATTCTACGACCCGCGGACCGGCAAGGGTCATGGGGCTGAGGAGTTCACCTGGGGCGGACTCGTACTCGATATGGCGCTCTAGAAGGCCCTCTGTGTATGAGATTTCTTGCTTTGGGCCTATTTTCTGTGGTATAAACTCCCCGGCATTAGTGCCAAGACAAGGAGAAAGTAATGGGAGTTGTGGATCCAAAGAAATTGAAGTTCGCCGACATCCGGACACTTCTCATCGTGAACGGCCATCCACTTTCAGTCGACGAAGTCGCGGACAAGATCGCTACCAAGTTCGGGAAGCGATACCCAACACAAAAGATCCTCACGACCATCGAACGGTTCGAGAAATTGGACCTCATTTCGCCGGTCATCGACCCCGAGTTCGTGGGACTCAAATTCAAACTCACGAAAGACGGCCGGGGGGTTCAGAAACAACTCGAAGCAGACCCCGAGTTCACCCGGCAGAGCACATCGCCGAACGTGTGACGTTCGGCAACAGCACGGCGCTACAGTGATAGCGCCGTTTTTTATGCAACATTAATTGACCAAGGACGGTCCTTCGTAGATTTTCCGAAGGACCGTCCTTCGTACAACCATGTAACTTTGTCTGCGATAAACGAGTCAAAAGGATTGATATACTGGAGTACTCGCCATATGGAACCCCTTCCACTCGCACTCGGGCTCTCGATACTCCTCGCAGCGTTCGTGTTCGAGTTCTTCGATTCCGCGCTCGGCATGGGCTACGGCACCTCGCTCACGCCAGTCATGCTCGCCTTGGGCTTCTCACCCGCTGATATCGTGCCTGCAATACTGTTATCGGAGCTTGTCACTGGCGTTATTGCCTCGATATTCCACCACCGTCACGGGAACGCTTCCTTCCTTCCCGACATCTCGGGACTCTACATGCCAGACGCCCTAAAAAAGATTCACACGCGGGACGGACTTTCGAAGGCGTGGCAGAGGTCTCCACAGGACCTCAAGGTCGCGCTCGTCCTCGCACTCTCGAGCGCCATCGGGGCGCTCATCGCCGCCGTACTCGCCCTCTCGCTCCCTGCAGTCTACGTGAAGCTCTACATCGGCCTCATGGTCGCCTCCATCGGCGTGGTCATTCTTCTGCGGCGAAACCACGCGCATGCGTTCAGCTGGAAGCGCATCCTCGCATTAGGCGGCATTGCCGCCTTCAACAAGGGCATGAGCGGTGGTGGCTACGGGCCGGTCGTCACCTCGGGCCAGCTCCTCTCGGGCGTAAAAACAAAGAGCGCGGTCGCCATCACTTCATTCTCCGAGATAGTCGCGAGTGCGTCGGGACTCCTCACCTTCTTCATACTCGGCAAGGATATCTTCTCACCCGCGCTCCCCTACCTCCTCCTCGGCGCCGCGCTCTCTGCTCCCTTATCTGCGCTCGTCGTCTCACGGACGAATGTCCGCCACGTGACCGTCTTCGTCGGTGTCCTCACCCTCTCGCTCGGGTGCTACACGCTCGTGAGTCTCCTCTAGTGAAGCGTCTCCGCTGTCTCATTGATGACCTCCTGTACGCCACGCTCCTTTGCTCGTCTGAGTATCTCTACCATCTTTTTGTTCGTCTCGTCCGGTTTCTCATCGAATTCGCGAATGAGTTCAGGCATGTGCTCGAGAAGCTCACGGAAATCAGCCGCATGCTCTTGTATCCATTCGTGCGGTTCTCCATCGTATGTCTCAATAAGCGCGCTCTGAAAGTGATTCACCTGTTCTGGCTGTAATTTATGTCCGTGTGAGGCACCCTCGTGAGATTTCATAGCTCTTTACACATGCAAAGTATACCATTCATAGGTCGGATTGAATGACCTCCTCCCCGGCCTCCGCTATCGCTGCGACCGGGGTTTCCTTTGTCGGCGTGAATGGGCAGAGCCCTCACGAAGACAAGCGTGTCGCATTGTGAGAGCGACACGTGCAAGGATCCATTCATCCTCACCCTTCGCCGTGCTCTCGTATGTTGGAGACGCACGCTACGGGCGGGGTTTTCTGGAAGGTATAAATTACCCGGCGAACGAACGCGTTCGCCGGGTGAATTACTCAACCACCACGAGCTCGATCGGCTTCTGCTCACTGCCAGGACAAAATGTGCCTCCAATCGCACGGTCGGCATCTGCCGCGAGATGCTGTTCGACCACCTGCTCGCCGCCAAGCTGTGCTGACAAGAGCGGTCTCAAATTGCCACAGATACTGCACTTGCCTCGTTTGACCACAGCATTCCACCTACTCATGTCGTTCTCCTCGCCGTCAATCTGATTTCTCTATAGCACACATATAGATAATAATCTATATGTGTAATCCACGCTCTGTGTAAGTGACGGGTATAGTCACAGTGTGAGATAATCAAGGCGTGAAAGTCCAAAAAGATACACAGCGCCAACTATGGCGAAGAGGCCCCAGCCTGCTCCTTTCGATATTCGCGCTCATCATCCTGTTTACAGCGACCGTTTTTGTGAGTGTCCGTATCGCGCTCCAAGATGACCAACTTACCTTCCTGCGATACGAATCGTCGGCGCCTGTCGAGGCGAAGCGCGATGAGGAGCCCTTCCCCGTGAGTGTCAATCCGTTAACAAAGACCATATTCGAGGATCCCAGCATAGACGTATTCATACGAGAACACCTTGCAAACCTTCCACGAGCGCACAGTGCGCCATCGAAATTCACTGGCAATCTCCTCGCGGTACTCTTGCGTTCTGACCTCTATCAGAATCTCGCCTCGCCGTCGAGCCGAACGCTCGTCATCCTCTCCGGAGAACGTAAAGAGGAGATCATCAAGAACTTCGGTGACATCCTCAAGTGGGACACCGCGGGGCGGGCATCTTTCCTTACTGCTATCTCGAGCTCGAGTCCTCTGATGAGCGAGGGAAAATTCTATCCGGGCAAGTACATCGTGCCGAAAGGTGCGCTTCCCGATGCGGTCTCCCCGCTCGTTCTCGAGCGCTTCGAGAACGAGGTGCTCGCGCGCTATGACGCCTCCGTCGAGGCTCTCGTACCGCTCGCCGATGCCCTCACCATCGCTTCGCTCCTCGAGCGCGAAGCGTACGACTTCGAAGATATGCGCACCATTTCTGGGGTCATCTGGAACCGCCTTTTTATCAACATGCCCCTCCAACTCGACGCGACCCTCCAGTACGCAAAAGGTTCCCAACCGACCGAGCCGTGGTGGCCACGGGTCCTCCCGCGTGACAAGTTCATCGAGTCACCCTTCAACACATACGAGAACGAAGGTCTACCGCCTGCCCCCATAGCGAATCCCTCTGTCGATGCCATCCTCGCCGCCCTCAACCCAAAGAAGACTGAATGTCTATACTACTTTCACGACAAAAAGGGTGGTTTCCACTGCTCACCTACCTACGACGGGCATGTCGAGCTCCTTAGACAGCACTACGGTCGAGGTTCCTAGCGCGTGCTAATGCTATCCTTTTCGCTCCCGAGCATCGATGCGAGGTACGCCCTGTGGCGCCGTGCGAATTGCAATTCCAGTTCGACATTCCTGCGTGAAAAAATAGCGCGAGGCCTTTCAATCTCGTTCGTAAGTTTGCGTATGGTCCCCTCGATCGCTCTGAGCGCGTCGGTGAGGTGCGGCTCACTAGGTCGTGCTGGCGGGCCGTCCTTATTTTTATGTGGGTGTTCCCGCTCCTTGAGTGGTGAACTCCGCATACTCTTAAATTATACGCGAATTGTTTGCCTCATGTGTCCTTGCCTGTGGAGTGCTCGTGACAGAAAAAGACCCCCCGAAGAGGGTCTCTGTCACTCCTACACATAGCTGTCCTTTCAAGCAGTGCGTTCCGTTTTTGCACTTCGATACTGCTTCGGCTGGTCTTCGTCCTTCGCCTTATCGATGACGAAGTGGTACTCGCCAATGAGCGCACCATCTATGTATACGCGTATAGAATGTGCGCCAATCGGGTCACCTGGGACGAACTGCCATGTGTTTGCGAATACTGCCTTGTCTGAGGTGATAGGATACTCTGTGACGGCAGTCCTTCGGTCAGGTGTGACCCACAGCTTCCCTAACTTTTCTTGCACTCCCCATGTTGGTGGCGCTTCAGGTAAGGTGAACTCCTCGCGTATCGTACGGAGCTTGTTTCCCGGAATGGGTTCGATCATGATTACCCAACCGAAATTCGTACCAATGACCCCTGGAAACGATTTCACGGGAATCAGATTGATGTTCCCGTCGGTGCCCCGGCCTAGGATGCCAAATTTGGAGTAGAGCACTTTCAGCATTGAGGCGGCGTGAAGCTCTTCTGACCACGCAACTCGCTCGACTGGCACGAAGCTTGGAATGAACAGTACCCCAACAAAGAAAAACGCACGAATGAAGCGCATATGCAACCTCAGAAAGAACTCCGGACATCCGGTTTCGTTGTTATACCACAGGAGCTTAAGATTTGAGTACCTGTTGAAGTGAGCAAGTAGATCTAGTGACGCAATGGAGGGCGTTCATGTGTCACCTTTTCCGTGATCTTTTGGATAGCTCGGTACTGCTCCTCCAGGCTGTGGAGCGCTCGACGCTCGGAATCTAGTTCATCATTCAAAGGACCCTTGCGAAATAGAGACTCAAGACTCGTCTGACTCAATCTGGCCTCGAGTTTATTAATTCTTTCATTTTTTTCAGCGATCTTTACACTGAGGAATACAAGTATCTTCTCATTCGTATCTGTGAATTCCCTATTTGAAACGAACTGCTTCTGCTCAATATTATTAAATGCCGGTGACTCGAATGACATATATTGTATCGTAACACCTTGGAATTGGACTGCATAACGTCGGCTTCCACACACAGTAAAATCTGCCGCAGGGCAGATTGCTCTGTGTGGTGTCAGGTTACTAATTCGCTATGCTCATAAGTACCTCCTACCCGGCCTCGCGGTCTCTGCATTATGAATAGCAGAGACATCGCTCCGGCTTCCACACACAGTAAAATCTGCCGCAGGGCAGGTTTTACTCCGTGTGTGGACCTAGCGAGAATCTGCCCTGCTCTGACTCACCGGACACCTGGAATAATCTTCCAGACTACTTCAATCCGGCTTCGCCTTTCGATTCTCGCTCTGTCCTACAAAAACACAATCTCACAAAAGCTGTTTGCGCTCATTGGTTTTGTGGACCTAGCGAGAATCGAACTCGCGCCTCGTCAATGCGAATGACGCATCGTACCACTAGACTATAGGCCCCTGTGGACCATACCGGGCTCGAACCGGTCACCTCATCCATGCCATGGATGCGCTCTACCAAATGAGCTAATGGCCCCTCTTCTTCCCGTTACGTGTGGTAATACTGGACTCTAACCAGTGACCTCACCGACTCCAATTGCGCGCGGCAACGGGACAAGCATGAACGGTGTGCTCTCACTTCATTCCGTTACAGAGTGGACGATACTGGGTTCGAACCAGTGACCTCACCGATGTGAACGGTGCGCTCTAACCAACTGAGCTAATCGTCCACTCTGTAACGGGACCTGGCTGAGTTAATCACCCAGACGACAACCAGACGGACGTACTAGTACGTCCTTGGCGAGTGAGTATACAAGAATAATGCGATATGTGCACACAAACATCTATGAAATCCTTGATTCACTTGACCCACCACCAATTGATGTCCTTGAGGAAGACGGTCGCGAGGACACCCAAGGTCACGAGGACGCCGCCGGTCACGTTCCCTACGGTCGGCTTCTCACCTAGAAAGACAAACGCGAGTATGACGGTAAGCGCAATGGAAAGTTTGTCAATGGGCGCGACACTCGACACCTCGCCTAATTGGAGCGCCTTGAAGTAGAAGAGCCACGAGAGCCCGGTCGCAATAGCAGAGAGAAAAATGAATGTGTACGAGTACTTCGATATCTTGAACATGTCAGCCCAGTTCCCCTGAATGAGCACGATACCCCAAGCGAAAAATACGATGACGATGGTGCGGAGCGCGACTGCGAGATTGCTGTCGACGCCTTTGATGCCTATCTTTCCGAAGATGGCGACGAGTGCCGCAAAGAACGCTGAGAGGAGTGCGTAAATGGCCCAATTCATAACGTTGGTTGCTGCTTAGTCCCTCTGAAATCACGCCGGAGGCGAAGTGCGAGGAGTACGGTGATGAGGTAGAAGATGAGGCCGAGCGCGCAGGTTGGCAGTCCGAGGAGGTATGTCGACAGGCCCTCACGGAAGAGGAGTGGGAGTTCGAGGAGTGTGTAGTATCCAGCAAAGAGAACTCCGAGGATTGCCGTGTAGAGGACGATAGTGTTCGCCTTCTGTCCGTCGTACTTATGGAAGACGTGGAGTCCCGCGAAGACGGTGATGATGAGATACATGAGGAACCCAATGTAGCAAGCGGGAAAGCCAAAGAAGTATGGACATGACTCACCGAACGCGCAGGTGTCAGTGAATAATTTCGTGCCGCTTAGATATCCTGAAAAAAGGAGCCCGGCGATGCCGATGTAGAAGACGGCATGCTCAAGTTTTCTATGCATACGGTTCCAGTATACACCGTGGGGCCTACGGACGGTGCGTTCTGCTCGCTCCTCCGGTGGATTCTTGAGCAATGAACCGGAGCTTCTTGCCTGCCCATTCATGAGCATAGGAGACGCCGATGCGAGGGGTGCGTAGGATACGATATATTCTCGCGCACGTGGGCGACTCCACCCAGAGACCCGTTGTCGTTCCAAGGGTCTTACCATTCAGAGTCCGGGTGATACCCAGTGCCTTCGTGAGCTTCCCAGGCCCACGAAAACCCGCAACGCCGCGGATGAGCACAGCGGCGGGGTAGCCTTCCTTCCCTGTCACGAGGTTGAGCATCTCATGCATCCCGTAG
>CAZFBT010000028.1:0-10527 GCA_964517185.1 uncultured Candidatus Saccharibacteria bacterium
GAGAGGGGGTTCAATCAGATGGTCGAGATACTCAACTGTGCGCGCGCAGAATTAGATGAACTGTTGGTCGATGAACAACTGCTCACTCGAGTTCGACACACGAGCCCGCAGACAGAGCTCTCCCGAGCTGAACGCCTCAAGAATGTCGCAGAAGCATTCTCGGTACAACACCCTGAGCGCGTGCGTGGTGCCCATATCGTGCTTGTCGATGATGTCCTCACAACCGGCGCGACGATGCGTGCGGCGAAAGCTGCGCTCTTGCCGCATGCCCCCGCAATAGTGACCTGCATCGCCTTCGCACACTGACACTCCGTAACATCTATGCTATTCTTTTCCCGTTCAGGAATTTGGAGACGTGGCTGAGTGGAGAACATGTGACCTGCGTCACATTTTCTCCGGTCCGCTGTGTCGCCAGACCAGCGGATTGGCCGATGCGAGCTGTTGCGAAGCTTCAGTGAGCAGGCCAACGGAGGAAACACGGTCGAACGCTCAGTGAGATACAATCGTTCTTGCTGGCACAATACTTGGAGACGTGGCTGAGTGGTCGAAAGCACCTCACTGCTAACGAGGCAGGGTCTAAAAGCCCTCGGCGGTTCGAATCCGCCCGTCTCCGCTAGGAGCAAACCGGCCCCATGCCTTGCGCTTGGGGCCGGTTTGATTCTCTTGTGAGAGTGGGGCGGATTCGAAAGCCACAGGTGCGCGTGCATAGGCACGAAGAAGCGCCGAGGCGGGGTCGAGAGTGCTTAGTATTTCTCAAACGAAGTGAACAGAAATACTTAGCAACTCGTGACCGAATCCGCCCGTCTCCGCTCGTAGAAAATACCGCCTTGAAGGCGGTATTTTCATGACTCATATACACTTAGAAGCTTCCCGGTGTTGGAACTTCCCTATCTTCCCAGTCTGACGCAGTGTCAGTATCTGCATCATAATTCTTGCGGCGGAGCGAGTGGCCTTCGAGTACATCTAGGGTAGCGGGGTCAAAGACGAGCACAGTGGTTCCATAACTCATCGCATCAACAGTGGTTCCCCCATTCTTGAGGAAGACCGCGTCGCCAGTGTTTGCAAGACCATTTGAACCAAGTGAGCTGAGCAGCGACACGACAGGAACATCGACAGGAATCGTCCAGAACGACGCAGTGTTCGTTGCGTTCGTTACGACGAGGTATCCCCCCGCTTGTATCGCCGTGCCCGCAGGAAGGGTGTCTGCCGCTTCATTCGTTGCATCCCCGATGGTCCAGCCGCTTACATCAATGTCGTTTCCGGTCGGATTGTAGAGTTCGACCCACTCGTTCTGTCCGCTCGTTTCGCTTCCGTGTGCAGCATCGACATCGTAGTAGACTTCGCTCATGAGGACGTGATTGACTGCCGGTTCTGTCACATGCTCGATACAGTCTCCATCCTCAAAATGATACCCGGCAGGAATCTCCTCCTGGGTACCCTCAAGATTCGGACACACGTCAATCGGCTCTACGGTGTCCTCAATACAGTCTCCTCCATCCTCGAAATGGTACCCTGTGGGGAGCGCTTCTTGTACGCCGTCAATGTTCGGACAGACATCGACCGGTTCGAGTGAATTTTCAATACAATCATTTCCTTCGAGGTGATACCCGTCGGGAATGGCCTCCTGTACACCATCAAGATTTGGACAGGCATCTGTTGGTCCTTGCTCATCAGGAACACATTCACCGTTTTCTTCGTGGTAACCCTCAGGCATTGTCTCCTGGTCTCCATCAAAGTTCGGGCAGACATCGGTGAGCGGATCTTCTCCTTCTGTCACCGTCACGACGACACTCGCCGTAGCAGACCCATTTCTTCCCATGCAGGTAAGTGTGTAGGTGCTCGTCACATCGGGATGAACGACCTCCCATCCCCAAGGCGCACGCGGTCCGCTCCACGCTCCACTCGCGTCGCATTCGTGGGCACGCTTAGAAGACCAGAAGAGCTTCACTGCATCGCCAGCCTCGACTGTCGCGGGCTTTGCAATGAGACCGATGCTCGGCGCTGGTGGTTCAATTGAAGCGCAGAAGCGAGGGAATGCCCAACCCTCCCGCGAAACATCCTCACAGAGGCGGTCCTTGAGGCGGTCGAACACGCTCACACGTTCATGGTCCGTTCGCTGCACTGAGTCAGTCGCGCCGGCGAGACTCGGAATAATACCGACTACAAGTATAACGAGAAGGCTAAGGCATGTTCCTGCGAGCGAATGATGATGCATATGAAATGAACCCTAAATTGCTATGCTCTGATTATAGTGACCATATCGTTCTCGATACGGAATTTTTCCACATCAACGGAACGCCCGCAGGCAAAGCCTGCGGGCGTTCGTCATACCGCGTCACAATTCGTACACGACTACGCTCGTACTTGCGTTCGAAAAGACGGTCTCTCCTTGAATTGGCTGCCCGAAGGCATCGTATGCCCCAGGTTCCCACATGTTCGCAGCGCGAACAATGGGTGTTCGCGTCATTCGTGACTGGGTACGAAGCACGAGATCCTGCTGATGCCAAAATGTGTGTGGTGAATGGAACCATGCGTGTGACACAGGATGCACCAGTAAACGTACTCCGCTCCCTTGGCTTATCTTGAGAGTGAGAAGTGGCGATATATTCTCGGAACAAAAAAGCACACCTGGTAACTTTGTTGAGCGCAAGTCGTTCTTCTGCATACCCGTTGAAAATTTCATGACTCGTTGTGCTGACTCCAAACCAGATTCAGGACCGAAGAGTGAGAGTACGGCTGCGAAATGGTAGGGTACGTATTCGCCACTCGGTGTAAGGAATTGTTTATGGACGTCGTACACCTTCTCAGTGGATGTATCGTAGAGCAATGCACGAACATATGTCTTTCCCGCATCATCAGTCACTGAATCAGAATCAATTACAATGACATCATGATCGGTCACTGACCGTATGTATTTGAAGACGTGCTCCTTGCCGCCAAATCGTGTGAGTGCACGTGCTGTCTCCGGAAATACGATTATGTCTGGATTCTCTGCGAGTGCGGCCCGAAATGCCTCGATCATCATGCGAGTATTCTCTGCGTATGTTCCAACATCGACCCAATTGATGCGCTGGAACTCTGTGTTCACAGTCGCGACACGCACACCCGTCGGTATTGATGCATATCGTATGGGAGAACTGTATGTGATGAGAAGGACAAGTATACATACCAATCCCACATACGACCGCAATGACCATGTCGCAGTCTCGGAGTATAAGCGAATGCATTCCCTGAGCACGAGTGCCGTCACAACTACAAGGAACGAGAGCGTGTACATTCCACCCCAAAGTGCGAATGGCCCGAGGAGTGTGTGTCGAGCGAGCGAATAGCCGACTGCACCGAACGTCGTATCCACATTGAGTGTGCTCCCTTGTCCATATTCGACAACGGAGAACATGAATGAACCCACGACCTCAGATAGAACGAAGAATGCTGGTATCGTGAGGTATGGTAATCCTCGTATCCTATGGATCAAACAGGCGAAGAGTGCGTACCCGCTACCTGCGGCGATGCTTGCAATGATCCATGACCAAAGAATAGCTGCGAATTGGACGAGTCTTGAAAAATCACCAACCCAATCAGCAGGGTACACGCTCCAGAGCCACCCGTATACACACAGCATCTTTACGACACCCATCAAGAAACCAAGGAGAGCTGCCTGTTGCCAGCTGTGTGCCTGTTGAGTGATGTGGATCCCGAGCGCGATGCCGATTATGCTTCCCCACCAGAAATACGGGTGAAGGAAGGCACTCCCCATCAGAAGACCTGCAACCACTGCGAAGGTCCTCGGGGCTGTGTTCATCCAATGCTCGAATCGGAGTATCCAGGAATGCATCATCAAAACAAACTCACGACCATCACCGCACTGTACTCGCCACTGCTTTGACAAGACCTTGCGTGGTGACCTTTGGCACGATTTCCTCAGCGGTCGGCTTCTTGACGAGCGAGGCAATCTTCCGCGCAGCAGCAAGCTTCACCTCATCCGTTATCGCACGAACGTTTCGGTCGAGCGCACCGCGAAAGATACCGGGGAACGCAAGGGAATTGTTCACTTGGTTCGGGAAATCCGAGCGTCCGGTCGCGACAATCACAGCACCGGCGGTTTTCGCGTCATGGGGCATGATCTCCGGAATGGGATTCGCGAGCGCGAACACGATGGCGCGCTCCGCCATCCGCTCGACGTGCGCGCGCGAGATGGTACCGGGACCAGAAACACCGATGAGCACGTCAGCACCCTTGACTGCATCGAAAAGTTCTCCCCTCACCTTTCGCGGGTTCGTCGCCTTCGCGAGCGCTTCCTTATACGCGATCATGCCCTTTCGTCCGTCGCTGATGACGCCGGTCCGGTCGACGACGACAATATCAGTGATGCCAGCCTTGAGGAGGAGAAGCGCAATGGCGCGTCCAGCAGCACCAGCACCGAGGATGACCACCCTGAGAGTCTCGAATGTTTTCTCGACCACCTTCGCTGCATTGAGAAGTCCTGCCATGACGACGATGGCGGTGCCGTGTTGGTCGTCATGCATGATAGGGATATCGAGTGCTGCTTTGAGACGCTCTTCTATCTCGAAACACTGCGGCGCGGCAATGTCCTCGAGGTTTATTCCCCCAAAGCCAGGCGCTACAGCCTTCACAACCTCGACGATACCTTCGATGGAGTGCGTATCGAGGACGAGCGGGATGCCATCGACGCCAGCCATTTCCTTGAGAATCGCACACTTCCCCTCCATGACGGGAAGAGCCGCAACCGGGCCGATGTTGCCGAGTCCAAGGACTGCAGAGCCATCCGAGATGACCGCGACCGCGTTTCGTTTCATCGTGTATTCGCGTGCTTCCTTCGGGAACTTCGCGAGGTGCGACGAAACTGCACCGACACCCGGCGTGTACATCGTGCTCCAATCGTCGCGGGTCTCAAGCTTACGCTTTGAGACGACCTCAAGCTTACCGTGGTACTTCTTGTGGAGAAGGAGTGCGAGCTTCGCGTAATCTTTCCTCTTCTCTGTCTTCGGTCCCGCCGCCGCCACGATATTCATCGGCACGGATCGTTTCGCTTTCTTCAGTGTGGGTTTTTTCATTCGCATGATGTGTGGGGAACGTGATGCATAGAGGACAGTATACGCCACAGACATGAGAAAAGAAAAAGGCCGAGATTGCTTCGCGTTCCCGGCCCTTCACCATCAAAAAATCTTGACACTGCCACGCTCCCTTCAGTCATTCATTGAAGCTCTGTGCAATCCCCCGAAAGCCCTCCCACCGAAGTAAGCTCGCGATGATCGATCGACGTGCCTGTGGCGACATGAGTTCGCGCTCGCGGAGTGTGAGTCGTGAGAAGAATCGCTCGACGAGCAGATTCCGACACGATTCAGTCTCTATTTCCGAGGGCAATATCACCTGATACAGCTGCTCCATCTCACGCACGATTAACGAAAGTGCTGCGGGACGACTACCTTCATTGTGTGCCGCCCGGAGCCGGCTCTCCGCATCCTCAATACGCACCTTGAGTGCTTCATAGGGACAGAGGGATATCTCTGTGAAATTCATTCCCCGTTGCGTGCACACATACACGTGACCATCAGGAAAGAAAACGTTGAGTCTCCTTCCGCTGTCGAGTCGTATGAGCCATTCGTTTTGCGAGCGGAAGCAGACCGTTCCCGTCGTCGTACACCCCGAACGTACTGGGTGCTTCAGCGTGAACATCTTGTGTGCGTTCCCGAGACTCACTTTGCGCACCGACGTGTCCACGTAGATGTAAGAGAACGTCGGCTCGTCCTCGTCCGGTCGCTGAAGCCGGTAGGTTAGTGTGCCGGTTCTCGTTACCACCTCCTTGAGCTGGAGGCGTCGCACGTACTTGACCTGGCCCTTGCGGTGCACGAACGCACCATACACATTGGCACGCATGAAGCGACGCGGTCCGACATAGATACAGAGTATGTTCCCATGCTCTGGATATCGGTGCATACCTAGATTGATGCCCTCCTGTGCACCGCGGATACGGGTGACTGTGAATGCATTTGCTACGAGATGCAGATCGCATCCCGCAAGCCTTTCCTCCGTCTTCATCTCAATGTTGCCTCCGTGGAAAATCAAAAAACTAACTCAAGAAACTATACGCGCTCTTGTCGAGCTGTCAAAACCGATTAGTTGGATAGAAATCTGCTACTATTGACGCACCTATGCTCCCCCATGATCTCCTCACCGCGCATATTCGCATCGATGAAGGGCATAAGAAAGCCCTCAAACGGCTCGGTATCTTGACCGTCCTCGACCTCCTCCTCCACCTTCCGGAGCGCTACGAGGACATGAGCTCCATCCAGTCGGTCGGTTCGCTCCAGAAAGGAGAGGACGCGGTCGTCTTCGGCCAGATAGGCGGCCTCAAGACGCGGAAGTCATGGAAGAGTCGCGTGCCTATTTCCGAAGGATGGGTAGAGGATGGGACCGCTCGCATGAAGCTCATGTGGTTCCATCAGCCGTACATCGCGAAGATGCTGACTGACGGCATGTACGTGAAACTCGCTGGCAAGGTCGCAGGGAGCGAGGGAAAACTCTACCTTGCGAATCCGGAGGTCGAACGGCTCGACTCACTCCCCGTCGACCGCCATGATTCTATATTCAAGAATACCGAGAACCTCGATGAGACCATCTACCCCGTCTATCGAGAGACGAAGGGGGTGACCTCGAAGTGGTTCTTTCACACAGTACAGAAATGTTTTGCTACCGGGGTGCTCGAGAGGCTCGAGGATCCGATACCGAGCGACATCTTGAAGCGTTACAATCTTCCCACACTCGGAACTGCACTCGTGTGGATCCACACACCAAAGAAGCAGGAGCATGCGGAGAGTGCGCGGAAGCGCTTCGCGTTCGAAGAAGTCTTCTACATCCAGACCGCAAAGGCGAAGGAACGAAGAGCGGTGAGTGCGGCGACGAGCTTTCATATTGAAACTGACGATGCGCATATTCGTTCATTCACCGACCGGTTCAGTTTCCCACTCACGAACGCCCAGAAGAGAGCCATAACCGATATCCTCAAGGACTTCACCGGTCAGCATCCGATGTCGCGGCTCCTCGAGGGGGATGTCGGGAGCGGGAAGACTGCGGTCGCCGCGACGACCGCGTATGCGGTCGCAACATCGAGGCCGCCCGACGGGCGTGGCAAGGAGCTGGAGTACGGGGCTCTCCAGGTAGCGTATATGGCGCCAACTGAAATTCTGGCGAAGCAACACTTCGAGTCGTTCATCACTTTTTTCAAACACCTCCCCATCGGCATCGGTCTCATCACCGGTTCCGGTTGTATGAAATTCCCCTCGAAGACCGACACAACGAAGCCGACGAAGATATCGAAAGCACAGCTCCTCAAGTGGGTGAAGAACGGCGAAATACCCATCCTCATCGGCACTCATGCGCTCATATATAAGTCGGTCGAGTTCAAGCACCTCGCGCACGTCATCATCGATGAACAGCACCGCTTTGGGACAGGCCAACGCAGAGCGTTGGCGAGCGGAAAGACGCGGAAAGACGCGGAGGGACGCGGAACCGACATGCATGTGCCCGAGGTTAGTCAGGACCCGCTTCTCTATCGGGACCTCACCTACCGCATTCGTGAGGCGATCTACGCGATCACCAAGGAGCTCGGTACCGGGCATAAAGAATCGGTATACCAGCATGCACTCGAATCAGAGTTTGCCAAACGCAACCTCGCCTATGAAAAGCAAGTCAATATTCCCATCCTCTACAACAAAAAGGTGGTGGGGACCTATATCCCTGATTTTGTTATCGAGAGCAAGGTGGTTCTCGAACTCAAGTCACTCCCCTTTATCGGCGACCAACCCAGGAAACAACTGTGGCAATACCTCAAGGGTTCATCATACCGCTTGGGACTACTCGTAAACTTCGGCAGTAAGCTTGATATACAAAGAATTGTGTATGACACTGCGCGCAATACTTCCGCGTCCCGTCCGCAACCATCCGCGCCCCTTCCGCACTTACTCTCAATGACTGCCACGCCTATACCAAGGACTCTTGCGCTCACGGTCTACGGCGACCTCGACCTCACGCTCCTCGACGAGATGCCGAAGGGGCGGAAGCCGGTCATCACGAAGGTCGTCGCGCCGAGCGGTATCGAGGCGGTGTACGAGCATGTGCGCGGAGAGCTCAAGGCGGGCAGGCAAGTGTATGTCATCTGTCCGCGAATAGATGAACCCGACCCATCAAAAGAGAATGCGCTCCAACTCAAGTCAGTGACAGAAGAATCAAAGCGCCTCAAGGAGAAAGTATTCAAGGACGCGCGCATCGGCATCCTCCACAGCAAGATGACGCCGAGAGAGAAGGATACCGTGATGGAAAAATTCCTTGCGCATGACATCGATATACTCGTCGCGACTTCAGTCGTCGAGGTCGGCGTCAATGTCCCCAATGCGACCAACATCATCATCGAAGGCGCCGAACGCTTCGGTCTCGCACAGCTCCATCAGCTGCGCGGGCGCGTCGTCCGCTCCACGCACCAAGCATACTGCTTCGCGGTTACCTCGAAAGACTCGACCGGAAAGAGCGGGAAGACCCTCGAGCGCCTCAAGGCGCTCACGACCGCGAAGAACGGATTCGAACTCGCCGAGTTCGATCTCGCCATCCGCGGCTCAGGCGAACTCTACGGCATGAAGCAGTGGGGACTCTCCGACCTCGGCATGGAGGCCTTGAAGAACATCAAGATGGTCGAGGCGGCGCGGAAGGAAGCGCAAGCGCTCATTGAAGCCGACCCGGAACTCTCGAACCATTCCTTAGTTGCAGAAAAGATCGCGCTACTGTCGAAGGAGCTGCATATGGAGTAAGACGCGGATTAATGCGGACGAGACGCGGATAGATGCGGAAAGCAGAAAGGCGGTTGTCGAGGATCTCTATTGACTCACACTGTGGTGCATGGGAACATAATTGTGTCGTCATGTGACGACCTCAAGGAGAGCCTATGCGGTTGTTCCAGGAAGAAGTACGCGGTTAGCCCATCGGCGTCGGGTTGAGTACCGCTACAGTTTCATCAGGAGGCAACGAAGTTTGTTGCCGTCGAGCAACCGGGCCCAAGCGCGAAGCGCAGGGCCCTTTTCATATTGATACCCTCGTGCAGCGTAGAGCGTATGGGGCTGAAATAAGCCATACTTTTGAGGAATTGACAATATCTATGGATATGGTATCGTGTATTTACTATGCGACGTGCGTAGCGTTATTGAGGAGAACCCCGCATATGATTGTGCGGACCGAACACCTGAAAACATACTTGCCAACCAGCTGACCGTCGGCGCGGCCCACGGGGGCCAAGCAACTCCAACAAAGGAGACAAGGTGAGGAAACGACGAAGTATCTGCCGGACAATCAATCCGGCACGGGGTTACGCGGACGCCATGGCGAACGTCACGCGTAAGGGCACCTCGCAGCTGCTCGGCTAGCCCAGGGTCTTTGTAGAAGAGGTATCGCGGCCGGCCGCACACACTTGGGGTGCGCGCCGGCCTTTTCATATTCCGCTGACACTGTATCAGCGTAAAACATGATTTGACATACCTGAATATCAGTGATATTATGAGCACTTCGTTCTTTCTTCTGGAGGAGTCATGCCGAATATTACTCTCCCGATGTTCGAGTCAGTAAAAGAAAACTTTGCTGACATCAGTCCTGGCCGCTATGTGCACGTGCTACCAACCACTTCTACCGGTCACGGCACGCTCGGTCGATACGTTGGCAGGGACCGATTCGGGAACGTCGTCCTGGAAGACGCTGTAAGTTTCTCGATGTGCTTCGGAGAGACGGCGATTCACCCAATTGTGGCTGCCACAGTCATACAAGCAGACAAGGTGCTCCGGATGGACGTGGTCCCCGAGGATATCAAACCCGAAGACATTTTTCAGCGCTGGCTGAAGAAGTAGCACACCAGCGCAACACCGGCCGGCCGCACACACTTGGGGTGCGCGCCGGCCTTTTCATATTCATTCAAGTGTATGTCACGCGACGCGGACATACTGTCTGTGCGGCGCGTCTCGCTTCCACATGAAGCTCAACTGAACCGGACCGGCGCACGAAGTGCGCCGGCCTCACCTTTATATCGTTCACTGTTGCATCGCGAGTATTTCGGGTGTAATACTTCTTTGAGAGCACGGCAGTCGCCCTGCACCGTTGAAGGAGGCGGCAATGAAAACCTTGTTTCTCTTCAGTGTGGCAGCATCGCTACTGTTCGCCTCACCGCCTAGGTTCGGCGAACTGCACATCGCACCGATGGTCGAGGAAGCTGAAGAGTGGGTGACCCTCAACGTTCCGCGAAGAACACCACTCGACGTCGAATACCATCACAATCTTCCACAGCCGGGATTTGCTGTTCCGGTGTGGATACTGATGCGTCCGGACACGTCAACCTGCGAACAGGTCCGCGTCGTCGTAGGGAAATGTCCGCCACCCGTACCCCAGCCGCGAACGCTCACAGTACCGCTCGTCCCTTTCGAACGGCGCATGTGATAGACCCTCAAAAAGCCCTCCCGATACCCGGAGGGCTTT
>CAZFBT010000029.1:0-10501 GCA_964517185.1 uncultured Candidatus Saccharibacteria bacterium
TATCGTTCGAGTATGTGAATCATAGGTCACACGATCCCCCGTACTCACTCGATCGAGCCATTTCACATATTGTGGCAACACCGCAGTGACTAACGCATTCGTGATATCGTTCGTACCACTGTCAACCGAAAGAAAGAATGTGTACTCGGTGGGTGTTTCAGCAACCGGAGGAATCGGGCCACTATTTACATACGGACCCTCAGTGTAGAGTGCCGAAACAAAGAACCGTGGCTGACTTTGCACCTTGATGGTATGTTCAGCGATACCATTAAGGCTTTGCGGAACGCCCTCTTCAAAGATGCGCTGTCCCTCGACCGCAACAGTGAGCTTAAGCTCGGGTGCCCTGCCAATATCGCGGCGCGGAAGGAGCGTGAAGGAAACATCACCTTTTTTACCCGGACCAATCTCTTTGAGTGAATCGACATCGACTGAGTCCCACGTAATGACGTTCGTTAGAGAATCATAGTGTCCATTCACGACCGTGACCTCCACCTCGTCGAGGGCATTGCCCGTAAGGGTCGCTTTCACCTTGCCATTATAAATAGATGTATCAAGAGTATTGATGACATCTATGCGGACCGATGCATACACACGGGGATCAATGACCGTGGTGTCCTCACCTCCAGGTTCACCGTGAACTGTAATATTGACATCAAGGAATGGGGGTTCGATCTCAACCTCATTCATAGTCGTCATGAGGATTGAGGAAAGTTCGGTGCGATTGCGTTCATTCGGGACACCGATTTGATAGGTGAATCGTACAGTCTCGTCAATCTGTCCCGTCATTGTTCCTCGTACGGTAATCATCTTTTTTTCACCAGGCTTGAGCGAGGGGATATTCCAGGTGTCCTCGCCGGACATTGGGAGGGGTTGTGACTCATTGAAATCGAAGATCGCAGGGTATGTCGCCCTAACGAGAAGATTAGTAAGTGGACTCGTGGCGTTTGAAGCAATGGCTATCGATATTTCGAGTTCCTGTCCAGATGAAATGCGCTTCAGAGAATCGACTGTGATGGTCACAGGCGATGAGCTGACCTTGAATCGTAATGGTTCTGCGAATTTTTCAAAGGTCGCATTCGAACCCGCTATTCGGTATTCCACCGAGAGCTTGATGGATTTCTCCTCATTCTCTTCCCCGAAGAGGACCGCACTGAGTGGTACGTTAATGACTTCTCCCGTGTTGATTCTGCTGAGTGACTGACGAACGATGCTGAGCTCTTTGCCTGGCTCTTCGGGGGATTGGGTGCCGATAGGATACTCAATGATGAGCGTCGCAGAATCTATGGGAACAGTGTTTTGATTTGCAATAGAGACCTGATAAGCAAATTCGCTTCCACCTGCAATTGTGAGTGGGCCGGTAGCACTGATTGTAATGTTATCTCCTGAAATTGGCTTATTCCCATACAGAAGGAACCAGCTCGATAATCCTAATGCTCCCACGAAGAACATGACCCCGAAGAGTGTGAGCTTAAGCCTAAAAGAATGAGCGCGTCGTTTCCGTTGCATTGTTTCGACAGATTCAACCTCACGATGGGTGTTCTGCGGAACATATGATATTGGTGGCCGAGAAGTATCCGTCGTGCCTGGAAATTGCTCCGAGGCCGCACGGTCATCATACATCTTCGTTCCGTCGATTTTTGGCACAACAGGCTCAGTGACCAGTGTGTGACGAACTGATGCTTCTGGCTGTCGACCGCGCGCGTAGAGCCTGTCGCGGAGCTCTTGGATCCGTTCAGCCTCACTCAATGCTCTCCGTTGTGCCTGCCCTATGGTTTCCTTTGGGGTCTCCTCTGGAATCAGTCGCTCCTGTGGTTCCTTCTCTGACATTCCGTGCAGTATACCATGATGAGTTGACGTGTAGCGGAGCTATAGTTGACTTTGCATAAGCCCATGTTCTATAGCGGTATCGCAGCACAGTCGCTCCGCATCAGAAAGTGATCTGATCTCTTTGAGAGCCCTATCCGGGAGCAATTGCTCGAGACCATCCTCTAGTGCTACATAGCCGAGCACAAAGAGAATATGAAGTGAGAGCAACCGTTCTCGGTCCCGCAGATTGCCACCCAGCTCGGCGGTTATTGCATGCATGACAAGATCATAAACAGGCGCATAAGACACCTCACCCTGCATGACACGTCTGAGAAGCAACACCGTGTTTCGTATGAGGGCGCGCTGCTCGCGGGATGCTGCCTCACTGTAGAGGTTTCTGATCGGCTCGACACCTGCGATACGCCAGCCCTGCCTTCCGTGGACGAGGGTTGCGCGGACCGTCGAGAATTCCTGGAGCGCGAATCGTTGCTTTGACCGTTCCTCGCGGACGCTCTTTGCGTGCGCACGAAGCATCCCTGCCTCACGGGTGAAGAGGAGGAATACACGGTCCGAGGTGTTGCGCGCACTACTCCCGCAAACGATTGCCTCGGTGATGTAGGTCTGGTACGCCATGGGTAGCTGGGGGTTTTTGTTTCCCGCGTTTTGCCGTTTGTTTTTTCGCGGGGGGGGGGCGGTCGGCCGCCGCCCACGTTCACTCGCCCAGTTTCTCGATGCCGAATCGATACGAGCTGTCGCCAATAGTGAGTGTGCGAGTAGCCGCCTGTTCATCTGCGCGCGCTTCGCGCGCGCCGACCGTCCTCAAGACCTCTTCCTTCCGCGTCTCGACGAGGAGCTCCGCCTTCGTGTCGAGGGAAAGGACGATGCGGTCTTCGGGAGAGAGTCCGAGCTCTTTGCGCGCGTCCTGTATCGCGCGCATGAGCTCGCGGACATCTCCCTCGAGCTTCAATTCAGGTGTGATGACCGTGTCGAGCTCAACATTGAGTCTTTCAGACTCAACGAAGACAACCTCCTTCACGTTGACTTCATCAGTAATGAGGCGAGCGTACTCTTCGTTGATCGTTCCAGTCTTACCGTATACCTTGAGCGATGTGAGCGGCTGACGCACCTTGATGTTCGCCTTCGCGCGCGCTTCGAGAGCTCTCGTGACAATTTCGCGAGTGGTGTGCATCGCCTCGAGTATCTCCCCGTCGACTGCTCCTCCCTGCGGCCACGGCATGAGGTGGACGCTCTCAGGTGCATTGAGCGGACACACGTGCTTGTAAAGATACTCCGCATAGAAAGGCATGACCGGCGCCATGAGGAGCGAGAGCTCGTGGAGCACATGGCGGAGCGTGCCGAGCGCGGCCTCACGGTCTTCCGCATCGTCGCCCTTCACACGCTCGCGAGAGCGACGAAGGTACCACACTGAGAGGTCGTCAATCAGGTCCGCGATAGGCCGCGTCGCTTTGTCGAGTTCGTAGGTCTTATATCCTGAGGTAATCTCACCCGTTGCATCATTGAGACGGGCGACCATCCATCGGTCGAGGACGTGCTGGGAATCGTTCCGTGCCCTGTTCCGTGCGCCTCCGTAGAGCTCAAACATGGCGAGCACGTTGTGGAGCCGGCCGATGTTCTTCCGCTCAAGTTCCCGTGCTTCCTTCTCGGAGAAATTGAGGTCCTCACCACGTACGATTGGCGATGCGAGGAGGTAGTAGCGCATCGCATCGACGCCAACGCGGTTCGCGAGCTCCATCGGGTCGGGGTAATTCTGGAGCGATTTTGACATCTTCTTCCCGTCCTCAGCGAGCACGAGCCCGTTCACAATGACATTCTCGTACGGTGACTTACCAAAGAGAGCAACACCGAGCACGATCAAGGAATAGAACCACCCACGAGTCTGATCGAGCCCCTCTGCGATAAACTGCGCTGGGTAATACTGCTTGAGGAATTCATCTTTGTGCTCGAACGGATAGTGATGCTGCCCGTAGGGCATCGCACCCGATTCGAACCAGCAATCGAAGACGTCCGGCACGCGGATGAGTGGCGTACCATCGGCATCATGGAGCTCGTACTCATCGATGTACGGTCGGTGGAAGTCGAGCTCGAAGTCGTCGTTGTGAGGCAAGGGTGTGAACGGGAGCTCACGTATCTCCGCGTTCTCGAATCGCTTCCCTTCCTTATCGAATTCAAAGGAAGTCGAACCAAGTACCTGACCTTCATTGACCGCGCCGAGCAGGGTGAGTGGACTGTTGTGTGATATGAGGAGGATGGTCTTTTTTGAGTACTGCCTATCAAGCTCGTAGAGTAGTGTGCCAACACGGCGCTTCACATCACTCCATGATTCGCCTCCCTCAGGCTTGGCAACACACCACCCACCGTTCTGGTCGAGGAATACGTGGTACTCGGCAACAGTTTTGCCATCGAGTTCGCCGAGTGCAATCTCACCGAGACGTTCATCAATGATGACAGCGCTCGGCTCGAGATCGAGGGCTTCTTGCACCATGCGTGCGGTCTCGATTGTCCTCGTGAAGGGTGACGTGATGATGAGGTCAATGTGCTTCTCCTTGAGAGAATCGAGAACTGCACGAACTTGCGCCCGACCTGTATCAGTGAGCGGGTTATGGGGACCGAGCTTCGTATCTGCGCATCCCTTCACGTTCGACTCCGCCTCGCCATGGCGCATGAGAAGGTATCTGTTGTGCGACTTTCGCACGTACTGCGTGAGCTCTGCGAGCGAGCCGATTACTTTATATCCAGCGCCATCAACTCGGCGCCAGATAGGTAGAGGTGCGCCCCAGTAGCGCTGGCGTGAGACGGCCCAGTCGCGCGCGCCTTCGAGCCATCGCCCGAATCGATTCGTGCCGACGTGGTCGGGAACCCAGCGTACCTTCGCGTTCTCCGCAACGAGCTTGTCCTTGAGGTCGCTCACCCGAACGAACCACGACGTCGTCGCATAGTTGAGAAGCGGCGTGTCACAGCGCCAGCAGTGCGGGTAGCTGTGAGTGACGTTCTCCTTGCGGAAGAGGAGGCCAGCATCCTTGAGCCGCTTCACGACCTCGATATCGGCATCGAGGTGCGAGACATCTGCTTTCTCATCGTCCTTCGGCTTCACAAGTTGCCCCGCGAGATGTGTCACAAAATCTTTGAAGCGACCATCTTCTCCGACATGGTGCACGATGGGGATCCCCTCACGTTTCGCGAGCTCCATGTCCTCCTCGCCGTATGCGGGCGCGAGGTGCACGATGCCTGTTCCCTCCTCGCCTATCTCTACATAGTCGGCATGGTACACCTTCCAGGCATGCTCCACCCCCGTGATATCCTGACCCCTGAACGTATCGAAGGGGGGTACATACCGCTTCCCGAGAATCTCTTTTCCCTTGAATGTATCGAGTATTTCATACACATCAGTTCCAAGCTGTACGAGCCGTTCTTTCGCGAGTATGACGGTCTCTGGTATATCCTCGAGCATACACCGCACCTTTACATACTCGATATCTTTGTGGACCGCCGCAGCGAGATTTCCCGGCAGGGTCCACGGCGTTGTTGTCCAAATGAGAAGGGACGTACCTGTCTCGTTGGAGCTATCGCTTGCCGCTGCAGCTCCAACGGGATCGAGGAGTGGCAGCTTCACGGTGACCGCGATGTCCTTGATGTCCTTATATCCAAGGTTGACCTCGAAATTGGAGAGCGTTGTCCCGCACCGTGGGCAGAGGTGCATCGACTTGAACCCCTCATAGACGAGCCCCTTCTTGTTGAGCTCGCTGAAGACCCACCAGACCGACTCCGTGTAGGTCGCATCCATGGTCCGGTAGTCGTCCTCCATGTCGACGAAGCGCCCCATACGCGGCACGATGACCTTCCAGTCATCAGCATACTCGAGGACAGCTTCGCGTGCAGCCTCATTGAACTGCTTCACGCCCATCTCTTCGATATCACGCTTCGTTGCCAGACCCAAACGTTTCTCGATGATGTTCTCGAGGGGCAATCCGTGACAATCCCACCCCCACTTCCGCAGCACTCGGTATCCATTCATTGTCCAGAATCGGGGTATCGCATCCTTGATGGTCCCCGCAAGGATGTGCCCGTAGTGTGGCGTTCCGGTGGCAAACGGCGGTCCATCATAAAAAACAAAATTGCCGACCGGCTCTTTGCCGGCTGGTATCTCAACGCTCTTTTCAAAAATATTGTTCTCCTTCCAGAAAGCGAGTACTTCTTCTTCTCGAAGTGCTACTTCTGACTTCTCGGCGGTATGTTCGCTCGATGTCGTTGCGTCTCCTTTTTTTTTATTCTCTATTCTCTGTTCCATATGTTGTATGTGTATCAGACATACTGCTAATCGTGCGTATCAGACACCAAGCTAGCATAGCACAATTTGAAAGACCGCCCAGACGAAGTGTCGTCTGGGCGGTCTGAACACGCACGGGAATACAATTCCATGGGTTACCTCATACGGAACGCACTCAGGCACGCTTCAGCTTCGGGGAGGGTTCCCGTTACGTGTACGGGTCGCACACTGTAATTCTCTCCAAGCTGACTCACGAGCGTGTACGCGAGGGTGTCCGTCGCGACAAAGATGATGTGCCTCGTGCCTTCATTCCCCGCTTCGACGATTTCATATACCGTCAGCATGACATCTCCCTGCGCTTCTGAACCCCAGAAGCTACTGTCAAGGATAGTACAGGAACGCCTCTGGCGCGCAAGTGTTCGCTGCCTTTCCAAAATTAGCTTTATTGGATCAACGACCTGATACTCTGATTGACGGTACTCATAAACAAGCGTAGTCTGCTGGCAGTTCCATCACTGGAGTACGCAATGAGCGAAGTTGCAGTTCCTTTCAGTTTCTACCCGACCGAACGACTCATCGGGTGTGTCATCCGCTCCGCACAGCGCCACCAGATGCCTATGATGACCCGCCAATCTGCACAAGACATCATCATGAAGAGCTTGTACGGTCTGCTTCATGTCACTGCAGCTGGTGCGCTCGAAAATGAACCTGGGAAGGTGCAACGGTTTATGCTCACCACAGCTGACAACACCCTCGTCCCTAATGTCCTTGATGCCCTGTGCCTGAAGATCGGATGTGCTGAGGAGGAAAAGTCACGTTTCTCGCGTGAACTCAGTGACGTGTTCATTAAGCTCGCTCGAAGCCGCAAGGAGATCAGCTCGCGCATCAAACTCGAGCTCGATGACGGGGTCGTCTTTGTGGCCTTGCGGAATGTGCTCAACGAACACCCCCATTGAGCTACAAGCACCGAAGCCGTCGACTCTGTCGACGGCTTTTCATACTACATCCGCTCCGGCGCTTTGATGCCGAGGAGGTAGAGGCTGGTCTTGAGAGTCTGCTTCACTGCGCTTGAAAGCGCGAGCTTGTACGGTGCGTACTGGTCGTTTGTATCTACGATGGTCTCGTGCGCATAGAATGTGTTGAACGCGCCCGCGAGCTCGGTTAGGTAGACGACAAGGTGGTGCGGTGCGCGATCCGTTTGAGCCTTCTGAACCGCTTCGGGGAATTGGTAGACGAGTTTTTCAATTTCGTACGGTGTCTCTGGTGCGGACGTCGTCTGGACCGCAATACCAGCTCCACTCGCCTTTTCGAGCACCGAGCCGATGCGCGCATGGGTGTACTGAAGATAGGGACCTGAATCGCCCTCAAGGGAGAGTGCTCGCTCTTTATCAAAGACGATGTCGCTCCCAACGCTCTGACGAAGTATCTGGTACTTGAGGGCTGCGACCGCTACGAGCTCCATGAGTTCGCCCACGTTCTCTGCCCTGCTCTCTTTGGCGCGCTCTTCTGCGGCCCCACGTACTTCCTCGATAAGCGATTCGCCGGTGAGCACGTTCCCTTTTCGTGACGACATCTTGCCGGTCGTGAGCGTGAGAAAGCCCGTCGCAATGTGCTCGAGCCGCTTGTCCTTTGCCTCAGGGAACAAATCTTTGAGCGCCGCAAAGAGCACCTTGAAGTACTCTCGCTGTTCGTTGCCGGTCACGACGACATACCTGTTCCATGCGGGATACTGCTCCTGTTTCAATACAAAATTTCCAAGATCCTTTGCTTCATAGGTAGGAAGTCCTTGTGAATTCAGAAAAACACGAGTGTGTAGCCCGTGCTTATCGCCCCGATAGATGATGGCGCCCTCGCTCTCCTCAAACACATCGCCGATGTGTTCGCGAACAACCGTGGTGCCGACAGGGCTCGCCACGCTCTCGGGTATCTCTCTGTCAAATGATGTACCGAGCATGCGCATGAGCTCCTGAAGCCGCACACGCGAAGTGGTTAGCCCACGCTCGCGGAGCGCGGAAAGCTCTGGGTCGCTCCCATCATAGAGCGCACGGTTCACCGCTTCTATCTCTTCCTTTACTTGCGAATCGTTCTCGTACGCCTCGTTGCCCCGCCGGTACGCCTCGCCAATTTCGTTGATGTCCGTTGCGTCACTTCCCATCTTTTTGAGTCCCCAGACCGCCTTCGCGACCGTTAGCCCGATGTCAGATGGGTAGTTCACTCGGTGCACGGTCGCGCCGCACCACTCCATGAGTCGCGAGAGAGATTCCCCGACAATGTTCCCGACGAGGTTCCCGATGTGTAAGGGTTTCATGAGATTTGGACTCGTGTACTCGAAGATGACTTCCTCTCCTTTCAAGGAATCATTCGAGCCCCATGCATCACCAGCTGAATTCGCTTCAGCAATTTTTTCGGAGAAAAAATTGCGGCTCAACTTGAAATTGATGAACCCAGGACCGGCGAGTTCTATCGAGGCGACGTGGGGAATCTTTCCCTCGAGCGCCGCGCGAAGTCGCTCCGCGACTTCGCGCGGATTCTGCCCCATCTGCTTCGCCGCCACGAGCGCAACATTCGTTGCATAATCGCCGTGCGCGAGGTCGGCGGGGTGCTCGACGACGAATGCGATACCCGTAATGCCGAGTTCGGTGAGTAGTGCCGTGATGGCCGTTCGTATCGTATCCTGCATAGCGAGTACAATACCGAATTATTCAACCTTCGTCACGAGCGTACCCCCTGGTGCTCGCGTCACCACAAAAGAGATTCGCCCGAGCGCCTGCCCGCGCTCCGTTTCGACCGTGCAGCGCCACCTCCCTTCACGAAAGTTCGCGATCTGCGTGTAGCCGCGGTACCCTTCGTCTCTCCCGCCCTCGATGCGGTAGGTGAACCGGCCGTGCTCTTGCCATCCGCCGCTTCCCTCATCGTAGTACTCCCACCGGTGGAATATCTCCGTGTTGAGGCGCGTCGGTGCGAAAACCGACGCAAAGCAGTAGATGTTGTCGCCCGGTACTGCGTGAAAGACATCATCGGTGTCCCGATAGAACTGCCACCACGCAGGCGCTTCAAAGGTGAGCCGGTAGCGATCGTCCTCGAACCGCACAATGCTGTGGTAGATGCCAATCTCCTTGAGGGAGAGCGGTATTGGCGGGATGATGTTGAGGAAGTAGAGGAAATTGAATCCCGCGTAGATGGTGCCGATGACGAACACGATGATGCGCTTGTGGAGCTCAATGAAATTCGGAATGATGACTCCGAGGAGCCGCACGAAGATATACATGACCGCGAGCGCGATGAGTCCGCTCCCCACGAACACGAGCGCACCGACCGTCTTCAGGGCGACCGGTACGACGAGCACCATGTATGCAAAGAGGCCGACGAAGAATATCGAGAGGTTATACACGAGACGCTGTTCGCGGTTCCTGATGGTCTCGTTGCCGTAGATGACCGCGACGATAGCGAGGAGGAACGGCCAGCTCGCCGAGAACGCACCGCTCCGGCCGTAGAAGATGAGCATGCCGGAGAGGAGTCCGCCGAACGCGTACTGAATGAGGAAGGGCGACTTATCGCGCACGAATGCGCTCACCTTCGCCGGGAACCGCTCCGCGATGCCCGCGTAGAGGAGGAGCATGCCCACGATTGAGAGGATGACGTAGAGGGCGAGGAAGGTATTGTCGAGCTTCTCGTCAACACGATTGAGCGTGAGGAAGTCGACGACAAAACCGAGGAAGAACGTGACGGTGAGCCAGTGCCGCCGCGCGTGCGACATGCCGGATTTGAATGTGAGGAATGCCGCCCGCATACGTACTCCCATTGTACCCTACGTACATCGGACACCGCCGGCGAGCTACACGAACACCTCCGGCACGGGGAACGCGAGGCATATCTCCTCCACCTCCTTCTTGAGTTCTTTCGCCTTCATTTCATCGCTCACGTGTTTGAGTCGCTCCACCATGATCTCCGCAATGCGGGTCGCCTCTTTTTCTCCCATGTTGCGGGTCGTCATCGCGGGCGTGCCGAAGCGGATACCCGACGGGTCGAGCGCCGTGCGCGTCTCATCCGCGATCATGTTCTTGTTGAGTGTGATGCCAATCGCATCGAGTGCGACCTCCGCCTCTTTCCCTGTTACTCCAAGCGAGCCAAATACATCCGCGAGGATGAGGTGATTTGAGGTGCCGCCGCCAAGCATACGAATCTTGGCATCCCTGAAGACTTTTTCCATCGCCTTCGCATTCTTTAGTATCTGCTGCGCGTAGACCCCAAATTTAGGTGAGAGCGCTTCGCCGAACGCAATGGCCTTTGCAGCGATGTTGTTCATATGCGGACCTCCCTGCATGCCAGGGAACACCGTTTTGTTGATGCGCTTCGCGATATCCTCGCTCTCGCGGGTGAGTATCATGCCACCCCGGGGACCGCGCAAGG
>CAZFBT010000030.1:0-10410 GCA_964517185.1 uncultured Candidatus Saccharibacteria bacterium
TTTCTCTGCAACACATTTTCTAGATTAGCATGTGCTAAGCTAGTCTAGAGCCATAAATAATTACGAAGTCGATAGTAGTACTTCTCACGGTGAATCGCAAGCTCGAACGAGTGTGTAACAGTGCGTTGCTCAATAGCTTGAAATCCCGTATAATCACGCGACCATTTGTAACCGCGGCCATGGTTAAGTGGTATAACGAGTCCTTGCCAAGGATTAGTCGGGGGTCCGATTCCCCCTGGCCGCACAGTTACTATAAAAGCCGGTTTAGACCGGCTTTTATAGTAACTGTGCTGCACGGCCAGATGCCAATGCAACAATGGAACAACTTGGAATAGCAGCATATTCAGAACTCAATTTTGCCTAGCGATAAGCGAAACGGAAACATAAAAGACAAACAATCAGATTCAGAGCAAGGCAAATCTGTGGAAAAGATGGTTGATATGTGTATAAAGGACAAAGTTATACACATGAAATGTCCTTATTAAACAGCCCTGATAGGCTGTATCTTTAAATCTGAAAAGGATATTCACATAAAAGTATTGTTCCACGTGAAACATTTCAGATTTTAAACCACATAGTATAGTTTCATATGAAACACCATGGCACGTCATAACGAAATTGGGAGGATTGGTGAAGATATTGCCGTCAATCGGCTGGTTACCAATGGATATATGATTGTAGAGAGAAATTACGCGAAGAAGTGGGGAGAGATCGATATTGTTGCACGCATGTCAACAGGACGTGCAGGAGGAACTGATGATGTGTTGCACTTTATTGAGGTAAAGACTGTTTCATATGAAACAAGCGATTACCTTAAAAATTCCGTTTCACATGAAACATGGCGTCCTGAAGAGAAAGTCCATAGAAATAAATTGTTAAGACTGCGACGAGCAATTGAGACTTGGCTACTTGAGCATGAGTCCAATGATGATTTCCAGATTGACGTCATCACAGTTCGAGTTGTTCCACGTGAAAAATACGCAGTCATCAGCCTAATCGAGAACATTATTATCGAGTAATTTCACGTGGAAGGTAGTATATGTTCCACGTGAAACACTATTTATGTTATGATTGTTGTGTACTAAAATATCGCTTTTTTCCTTTCTGAGTGGTATCATCGGTTGCGCATTATGGAGTATGTGTATGAACTCATTCTCTACAATCGGGGTGCAGCATAATGGTAGTGTACGCGGTTTGGGGTTCATGTTGGTTTCTTCATCAGGTTTCGGTCCAATCATGGTTTGGGTCGGGGTGTAGCATAATGGTAGTGTACGCGGTTTGGGACCGCGCGGCCCGGGTTCGATTCCCGGCTCCCCGACCCAGACCGTGATGAAGAAACCAACATGAACCAACAGTCCTTGGGATTGTTGTGGTTTCGAAAAAGGCGCGGCCCGGGTCTTGCGGAAGTACCCCGTACTTCCTCACCCGTTCACCCGACCAGTAGCAGTAGGGTATGCTGAAGAAGCAAATCGTATACATCCACGGCGGAACGGCGTTCACAAGATATGATGATTTCCTCGCATATCTGAAGAACAAACCAATCGATGACCCACTGGGGTTCATCGAGGAAAAGCGCTGGCAACCTTCGATTCGCGAGGAGCTTCAGGATACCCATGATGTCTTCTATCTCTCGATGCCCAACAAGCAGAACGCGAAGTATCAGGAGTGGAAGCTCTGGTTTGAGCGGCACTTTGAATTCCTACGAGACGGCGTCATTCTCATCGGCCACTCACTTGGCGGATACTTCCTCGCCAAATATCTTTCCGAAGAAACGATGCCAGTCAAGGTGAATGCGCTCTACCTGCTTGCAGCACCATTTGAGAATGACAACTTCGGCGAGGAAGACGGTGGTGATTTCGCTTTTGATTCGAAGAACTTGCCACGACTTGCGCAGCAAGTCGCGGCAACCAATATCCTCCACTCCAAGGACGACCCCATTGTGCCGTACGACTATGCGCAGAAATACAAAGAAGCTCTCCCAGAGGCAGAGCTCATCACCTTCGAGGACAAAGGCCACTTCGTCCTTCCCAAATTCCCCGAGTTCATTGCGTTACTTCAGAAAGGGGATGATAGGGTAGGCCAGAATCAGTCATGGTTCACAGAGGTTCATCAATCGTAAGGTTGTGTGAAAGAAGTCGGCAATTTGGCCGTCTTCGCTTATAATGGTTTCCACATGCCCAGAGAGGAGAATCCGGGAAAGCGGAAAACAGGGGATAGAATCGTGGCACAGAGCCACGAGGATCGTTATTTGAGAGCATTTGACGAATACGCTGATGCGTTGTTTCGTCATGCTATGTACCGGATATCAGACCGGGAACGAGCCATTGAGATAGTCCACGATACGTTCACTAAGGTGTGGGGCTACGTTCGCGACGGGCACGAGATTGAAGCCTACCGCCCATTCCTTTACAAGGTGATGAACAACCTCATCATCGACGAGTACCGGAGGCGAAAGGAAGTCTCACTCGACGCGCTCCTTGCAGAGGAGGGTACGCAGGAGGGTTCCTTCGAGGAACTCTATGAGGGTGGTGTCGAAGAACTCGCGTTCTCCATGGATGCACGGAAAGCGGCCGACCTTATCCATGATCTGCCGCCGAGTTTCCGTGAGGTCATTACGCTCCGATTCGTCGATGGACTTGGCCCCAAGGAGATAAGCGCACTCATCGAAGAAACCGAGAATGTGGTCTCTGTACGCATCCACCGGGCACTCAAGCTCCTCAAGGAACAGATTGAGAAGGCAGAGGAGACCGCGCGCGAGCGACGCACGAAAGAACTACCATGAACAAGTTTGATATTGAACTAAAGGAATATGCAGAGAAGGTCCGCCTCCGGGCGGTCGAACGCCGTGAGCTTCGCGAGCGTATTTTGGCGTACATGGAATACCATCCGCTCCCCAAAGAACGCACGAGACTGAGTAAGTCTGTCGGCATCGTCTCAGAACCATTCACCGTGTGGAGCTTCCACTCGTGGGTGTTCCGCGCATCTGCGACCGCTTTCGTCCTATTTATCGTTGTCGTCATTCCTTTCCTTGCTGAACGTTCGCTCCCGGGTGATGTGCTCTACCTCGTGAAGACGGAAATAAACGAGGAGATACGGTCGAAGTTCGCCGCGTCACCCTATGAGAAGGTCGCCTACGAGACCTCGCTCATCGAACGCCGTATCGCTGAAGCGCGGCTTCTCGCGAGCGAAGGGAAGCTCACAGAGGAAGTCGGTGCTCAGATTGCAGAGACGGTGAAAGGTCACGCAAATGCTGCGCAGAACGGAATCGAGGAACTTCGTGCACAGAACGCAGATGATGCGGCAATCGCAGAGATCGCGTTCGGTTCTGCGCTCGATGTCCAGTCAGCTGTCCTTGGTACCGATGAGGAAGAGGAGGATGGGGCGTCTACGGCGAACATCAGGGATGCTGTGAATACGGTCCGTGAGGAAGCTGTCGCAAAGCGCGGGACGACTACGCCATCCTACGAGGGACTCATCGCGCGCGTTGAGCGCGAGACGACCCGAGCGTATGAACTCTTTAAGACCATTCAGGGATCAGCGACAAAAGCGGAGGTTGACGATATTGAACGTCGCCTCTCCGACATCGGCCGCTCGATCGAAGCCGCGCGCGAAATGCATGACGATGGGGAAGAGGGTGCGAAGGCAGAACTCGTCGCATCGCTCGGCGGCATCCAGAAGCTCATCGTATTCATGACCGATATCGATGTACGCAATTCAGTCGAGCTCGAGACGCTCATCCCGGTCGTGCTGACCCGAGAGGAGCGTGTCACGGTGCTCACTGCACAGATAGAGGGTATCGTAAGCGGAGCTGCGGCGGTGCGTGAGCGCGCTGATTCCCTCGAGGTGGAGGCGGTCGTGGAGAAGGTCGCCATCGGTCTCGCTGACATCGAGATGATACTTGCTGACGCGACGAGTACGTTGTTGGCGAACCCCGAAACAGATCTCAAGACCGTTGAAGGGCGCGTGCGCGAGGCTGAGGCGCTCATGCGGGACCTCATGGCGCTCACAGGCCTCCGCGGTGAGGATGTCGAATCTGCTGAGCCAGACACCGAGGATACAGAAACCGACCCTTCGCTCGAAGCGGAGGGTGAGGAAGGAGGGGAGGTTGGAACGACCACACCAGCACTGCCCGACGAAAGCGCGACGACGAGCGAACCAGTCGCTACAACGACCCTAAAAGAGCGGGAGCGTCCGTCACGTGAGGACCTGATATAACAATTTTCATTGAACCGCCGGTACGCCTACCAGATGGAGAGCGCACCGGCGGTTTTCGTGCCAATCTAGTCTGTGCTCACCTGGTCCTCGAATTCGAATGAGAGGAGTTTCGTGAGGAAGGGGGCGAGCGCACTGTTGAATATCTTGCCGCGGTAGGCGACATCACCCCGCATGTTCAAGGCGAGTGAGAACCCTGTCTCGTCGACGATGGTGCGGTCGACGTAGGAGAGGGTGAGCGCACGCAGGCTCTGTGTGCCTTCGGTCTCCTCGTTCCCCTTCGTAACGACTAGGCCGATGACACCGCTCGAGGGACGAACGACGGGGCCGCCCGATGCGCCGTGCTGACCGACCGCGGAATTCGAGACCGAGAAGATGTCCGCATAGTTGCTCCCGAACGTGTAGAGCTCGCCGACGGTCGTCGAAGCCGCTTTCGGCGCGAGGCGCGCTCGCGCGCCATCGCGGAGGAGGGCTTCCGCCGGGTATCCTGCGGTGATGACGTTCGTTCCAGAGAGCGAGCGCGGGAGAAGGGTGATATCGATGGGGAGAGCGGGGAAGCGGGCGGGAAGCGGCTCCTCGGTGACGCTCCTCGATATGTAGAGGAGCGCATAGTCGCGCTCGCCCGTTCCCCGCGGTGATTCTGTGGTGATGAGTGCCGCGTTCTCCGCTACCCACGCAGGAGAGAGATAGAGGAGTTCGGCCTCATACTTCGGTGTCGCAGGATCGCCGCTCCGAATGACGCACCGGGCATCAAGTATCGAGTCATCAAGGTCGCGAAGGAGCAGGAACTGGGCAACGTGCGCGTTCGTGAGGATGACCCCCTTAGGGCTGATGAAGAAGCCCGTACCCGTAGTCGTGCGGATATAGTCCTCGGTCTTGAACTGGCAGAACACGTTGACGAGCGCGTCTTTGACTTGGGTCTCGAGGGGAATATTGGGATCAAGAGCGATTTCGTATCCCGTCTCTCCCGACGCAGTCACCGCCGCCTGTTGGAATGCACTGTTCTCGATTAGAACACGGGGCAGGGCGTCGCTCACGGTGCCGAGCGAGGAGAAGGCCGGTGAATCCTCCGGTTCCCATTCTTCTACAGGAGCCGTCGTTTCGTGTGCGGGCAGTGGTTTTTCTCCGAGCAAGCGCTCAATGGAGCCGGCAAGGGTATTCGTGAGCGCGAGGTATCCCACGAGGAGTGATGTTATCGCGTGGGCGAAAAGCTCGAAAAATGCCATGGTTCAGAGCATTGTAGCACGCAAGCCCGAAGCGATTCGGAGGCTCATTCACAGCGGTGGACAGGCTTCATTCAGTTGACGCACTGTGCTAGAATCACGCGACGACTGAATAGTTGCGGCCATAGTTTAGTGGTAAAACGACTGCCTTCCAAGCAGTAGTCGAGGTTTCGATTACCTCTGGCCGCACAAAAGCGCACAAACAACCTGAACTGCTTCAGGGTGTTCCGTTCGCCACACCTTCTTCACCATAATCGAAAGTGTACATATCATCGAGATATTCATGACTTTATCCTTCAGGAAGGAGTAGAGTTTCTGGTACATCGACTTAATAGACAGTAGCTTTCATGAGCCATTCAAGTCCAGGAACCATCGCATTTCGAGAATGTTTGAAATGGAGATAGTAATATTTGACATCTAAGCAAATATGTGACAGTATGTGCGAAGACAACCCGGCCGTTCGCCGGTTTTTTGGAGAGATACCGTGGAGGTCACCATTTTTCAACAGGCACTTTTCGAATTCCAAAAGCAAATTGAAGTGTTGAAATTGGAGCTCGAAAACACCTCATCACTCCGCATCTGGAGGAGGTCAGTACTGAAACAGGAAATCGCAGCCATGGAAAGGGAGTCGACATGGCTTCTGAACGACTTCAGAAAGAGGAGGGAGATCAACCCACGCTACGCGGGCGTGTTGGACGAGTTGTTCAGCCTCACTGATGAAGAACATCAAAAAATAGTGGGCAAAATTCTTCGTCTCTACACTCCACGGCACCGAAAGCATGTCCCTCCTGGGTTCATAGCATTCCCCTGTGAGCCAGAAGAATGGGAAGCACAGGATAAGACAGGTGTTGGACATAGGCAGTAGATGATTCAAGGCCGCGACACACTGTGTCGCGGCCTTCTCTTGTGAGTTCTGGAGGTACATTGGGATAAGGGCATGCGTAAGCTATAGAGGTTAGATTGCATAATCTAGATGTAGCTCGGGCTGCCAATCATCCATAATGTGATCCTCACTACCACTTTGAGCATTCCTATAAGAACGACTTACAGAACAACTTGTTCGCATATGCCCTGTGCACATCTTCCTTGCCAAGGAAGTCTCCTGGTAGGAAAATATATAGCATGAAGCCATGCGTAATTGAAGGGTGAAATCGCCGCGATTGCGGCTATTTTTTTACCTGACGTACGGCACTGTTCTTTGACTGAGCGGAGCTTGAAATGATACCTCATACCGTATTGCGGAAATTTCTCAGACTCTTCATTTGGGAGCAACGTCAGGAAAACCCGCAAACTGACACTCCAGTTTGTCCCACGATGCTTTCACTAAAAGCGACGAGAGCTGGTTCAGATCGGTGCCAGTACCCTCAATGCAGAAAGTTGCTCGACTTTGAGAAAAACTGCACACCAGGTCTTCCTTGTCCTGTTACTGCAGAATTTCAGAGACTGCATGAAGATAAGGAGAACCTCCGCGTGTATCAGCTGGGTAAGAGAATTCGTGATAGCTTCGAAAGAGACCGTTCAATTTCTCCTCCATCGGTGGAGGTCGCCAGGATGAGTCTTCGTCCAATCGACATAACCCAGGCGCTAAGGTGAAGGCTGCTGCGAACATTTTTCCGGGGGTAATCAACTCCCGGATTCTTTTTTGTTGCATTTGGTCTCTACCCGTGTACACTACTCGGGCCATGACACACGAAGAACTCAACGCGGTGAAACTTGAGACGCTCCCCGATTCCGAAGTGCGCCTTACAGGCGAGATTCCCTATGTCTACCTCGCGCGGTATCGCGCACACGCGGTCGAGCATGTCCAGCACGATATCGAGATGCCCGGGTTCCGGAAGGGCCACATTCCCGAGAACATCCTCATCTCCCGCGTGGGAGAGATGGCGCTCCTTGAGGACATGGCCCACCATGCGCTCGAGGACGCTTACCGCGAACTCGTCGAACATCTCGCACTCGACGTCATTGGCTACCCGAAGATAAGCATCACGAAGCTCGCAAAGGACAATCCGCTTGGTTTCACCATAACTGTTGCCGTTGTACCGGAGGTGAAGCTCCCCGACGTGAAGAAAATAGCTTCGAAGCTCAACCAGGAGAAGGAATCCAAGGAGGTCACCGAGGAGGAGGTGACGAAGCAAATTAAGGACATCCTCCGCCAGAAGGTCGCGTATGAGCGGCTCCAGGAGAAAGCGCGGAAAGATGCGGACAAGACGCGGAACGACGCAGAAAGAACGAGCGGTCCGATGCCGGAAGGTGTCGCTGAGCTCCCGACACCAGAAACCGTGAAGAGGGACGCTGAAGCGGAAGAACCAGAAAAGCTCCCCCTCCCTGAACTCACCGATGAATATGTGAAAACGCTCGGGAAACCAGGCCAGTTCGAGTCGGTCGCCGATTTCCATGCGAAGCTCAGAGAGCACCTCGCTATTGAAAAAGACCGCGAGGTGACATCGAAACATCGTGCAAAGCTCACCGACGCTATCCTTGAGAAGACCGACGTCGTCCTCCCGCAGGTCCTCGTCGACGCGGAGCTCGGACAGATGTTCGCGCAAATGGAAGACGACCTCAAACGTGCACAGCTCTCACTCGAGGATTACCTCACCCATGCAAAGAAGACAAAGGACGATCTCAAGAAAGAGTGGACTCCATCAGCCGAGAAACGTGCGAAGCTCCAGCTCGTCCTCAATGCCATCGCGAAGCAAGAAGAGGTGAGGCCCGACTCCGCGATGGTCAACCACGAGGTCGCACACCTCCTTGAGCACTACAAGGATGCAGACGAGAAGCGCGTCCGTACGTACGTCGAATCCGTCCTTACGAACGAAGCGGTCATGAAGATGCTTGAAGCCGCGTAGTCTTTTCTACAAAGAAAGTAGCCCCGATGGTTTTCACCATCGGGGCTTTTGATTTGATCTTTCTTAGAACTTTGCGAACTTCCGTGCAAAGTTCGCGGCGTTCGGATGTCCCTTACGCTGCAGATGGCTTGCTCCCGCACGAACCGTTGCCCGTACGGCTTCTTCTCTGAGTTTGTTCAGTTTCATTTTTGCCTCGGGAGAGAGGTCAGCGTACGCAGATTGAATTTCTTCAATCCGGGCTCTGGTTTTCGGCGAAGCGCTCTCCGGCGACCATCGAAGCAACTTCAGTACTGCTTCGAGGATTGCCGAAGCCAGATACAATCCGATGATGGCGGTAACCGTTAGGGCGAACATAACCCCTACCGCTGCAGCATCCAGCTTCGGTGCGCCGGCAAATCCCATGAGCGCTGCCCCGAAGTAGGCGCCGACACCTGGGGCAAGGATGAACCCCAATAAACAAAGCATCAACTTCATTTTTTACTCCTTTGATTTAAAGAACCTTATGTATATTATACCATATATATATTTCATGTCAATTAGTAGTTGGCCTCCCCTACATTACAAAAAGCCTAAATGTTACCATTTATGCTTGCGCATTGAGGAGTATTTTGTCTAAAACTGCTTGTAGTCGCTGCATAGCTACAACCTGAGTATCAAATGTAACAGCATATCAATTATTTGCTTTGTCAAGTTTTCTCTGGTACACTCTGAGCCTACTTGTCCTGTTAGAAATCTAGGAACGAAAACAGGGCACTAGAGTATCAGCATTAAGATTTCTAAGTTAGGATGAATAAAGAAACTTCACCTGTAAGCAATTACCTCGTTCCCATGGTCATCGAGAAGACCCAGGGCGGCGAGCGCGCGTTTGACATCTTCTCACGACTTCTCAAGGAGCGTATCGTCTTCGTAACCGGTGGGATTGAGGACCAAATGGCGAACCTCGTTGTTGCCCAGCTCCTCTTCCTTGAAGCGGAAGACCCGAAGAAAGATATTGCGATGTACATCAATTCCCCTGGCGGCTCGGTCTCCGCAGGCCTCGCCATCGTCGACACAATGAACCACATAAAGCCTGATGTCGCGACTGTCTGCGTCGGACTCGCCGCGTCGATGGGCTCTATCCTCCTCTCACAGGGTGCGAAGGGGAAGCGCTCCATCCTCCCGAATGCTGAGGTGATGATTCACCAGCCGTGGGGCGGTGCGCAGGGACAGGCATCCGACATCGAGATAACCGCGCGCCACATCTTGAAGACCCGCGATCAACTCAATGCGATGCTCGCGAAGGCGACCGGTAAGCCCCTCAATCAGATCGAGAAGGACACCGACCGCGACTTCTTCATGAACGCTGACGAGGCGAAAGCATACGGCATCGTCGACACTATTCTCAAGTAGATTGCTGAAACGGCCCGCCGCCCAAGGGGCGGCGGGCCGTTCTGTGTGAAATTCGACACTCCTTCAGACTTTTGGTACTGTACAGGTGTTGATTATTGAAATAGTTGCACCGGGTCTGACCGGCGCGTTTCCACGAAAAATTTCCATGAGACCGTGCGTTCAGCACCTAAATGAATATGAGCACAATCACGATACTCGCCATTGTGGCGGGCGGAGTGATCGGCATAGCACTCGGGTATTATCTTCGATATGTACACGCGCTGAGCAAGAAGGAATCAATTGAGCTCTCACTTAAAGAGCGCGTACTTGAGGCTGAGGAAAAGGCCCTCAAGATAGTCGAAAAAGCCGAGGAAAAGGCTGAATCACTCGAAAAGGAGAAACGACAGGAGTTAAAGGAAGTAGAAGACAAGCTGAGTAAAACAGAAGAACGGCTCATCAAGAAAGAGGAGCTTCTCGACAAACGTCAGATAGACGTAGATTCACAGATAGAAGATGTTCGAGCGAAGATCGACCAGATAAAAGATATTAAAACGCGGCTTGACGAACGCGAGCAGGGTATTGACGCACGACTTGAAGAAGTCGCCTCGCTCACCAAAGAGGAAGCTTTCAATCGCCTCGTCGAGAAGGTCGAGAAGGAGCGCGAGGAAGACATCGTTGCTCGTATCCAGAAAATGCGCCTCCGAGGCGATGAGCAATTCGATGAGGAAGCACGGAACATCATCACGTCGGCCATTCACCGC
>CAZFBT010000031.1:0-10173 GCA_964517185.1 uncultured Candidatus Saccharibacteria bacterium
ACATACTCGAACGATACGTTGGGATATCGGGAACATGGAGTCAAATACGCATGAGGAGGCATGGATACAGGTCTCATTCACCCCGAGCCTTTCACAGGTTGGTACTGCCCCGACGCTCCTCGAGCGCCAGTATTTCACAGCAACAGATCGCTTTACGGGAACGACCATACGTAGTAATGAGACTCCGCTCACAACACGCCTTCCTTACGAACCAGATGAAACAAAACGAAAGGGAGAAGTGCAGCGACCTGATTGATACGGGCTTGTAACTCATTCAATTTGACGTTATTGTGGTCCCCATGCAAAGAGGCCCTGACGTAATGGAGAAGATAGTGTCGCTTTGTAAGCGGCGTGGATTCGTCTACCAGGGCTCGGAGATCTATGGCGGACTTGCGGGGACCTGGGACCTCGGTCCCCTCGGCGTCGCACTTAACAACAACCTGAAGCGCGAGTGGTGGAAGCTGTTCGTCGAGAGTCGCGATGACATGTACGGGCTCGACGCCGCTATCCTCATGAACGAGAAGGTGTGGGAGGCTTCGGGACACACGGGAGCCGGTTTCAGCGACCCGCTCGTGGAATGCGAAAAATGCAAGCGACGGTTCCGTGCGGACCACCTCAAAGACCGCACGAAGTGCCCGGACTGCGGCGGCGCGCTCGGCACAGAACGCCAGTTCAATCTCATGTTTAAGACAGAGGTCGGTGCACAGGGGGATGTGAAGTCATACCTCCGTCCCGAGACGGCACAGGGCATCTTCGTCAATTTCAAGAACGTCGTCGACTCGATGAGTCCGAAGATTCCCTTCGGCATTGCTCAGATCGGGAAGGCCTTCCGAAATGAGATTGCGCCACGGGATTTCCTCTTCCGTGTTCGTGAGTTCGAACAGATGGAGATTGAGTACTTCATCAAGGAGGAGATGTGGAAGGAGCAGTTCGAATTGTGGCGCGAAGATATTTGGAAATGGATCGATCACCTCGGGCTTGCGCGCGAGAATGTTCGCGAGCTTGAGGTTGAGGCGAATGATCTCGCGCACTACAGCAAGCGCACCATAGACTTTGAGTACAACTATCCTGGGAAAGGGTATAGTGAGCTCCTCGGATTCGCGTACCGTACCGACCATGACCTTCGAAGTCACATGAGTGCGAGCGGTGTATCGCTCGAGTACCTCGAGGCAGATGGGACACGCTTCATCCCACATGTTCTTGAGCCATCATTCGGTGTTGGTCGCGCGATGACCGCTGTGCTCTTGGAGGCATACACTGAAGACGAGCTCGGTGGGGAGCCGCGCGTCTATCTCAAGCTTCCCGCACATCTCGCGCCCTACCGCGCGGCCGTCTCACCGCTTCTCAAGAACAAGCCCGAGCTCGTTTCGAAGGCGCGCGAGGTTTTCATGATGCTGAAGCGAGAGGCCGCATCTGCAGGTTGGCGTATCGCGTGGGATGATAACGGCAACATCGGGAAGCGCTATCGCCGCCAGGACGAAATCGGTACACCGTCGTGCATCGTCATCGACTTCGAGACCCTCGAGGGCGAGACGAAGGATACGGTCACCGTCCGCAACCGGGACACTGGCGCTCAGGAGCGCGTCTCCATCCCTGAGCTCGCATCGTACCTGATGCGAGCCTAACGCACTCTTTTGATAATACAGGGTAATACAGGGTAACCCTGTGACAACACACGATTATGGAAAGTAAATATCTCACCACAACACTCCCGTACGTGAATGCGGATCCGCACATCGGCTTCGCGCTCGAGCTCGTACACGCTGACACACTCGTGCGTTATTGGCGCCTTATGGGGCAGGAGGTCTTCTTCAATACCGGTACCGACGAACACGGTCAGAAGATAGCGCGGAAGGCAGACGAAAAGGGGGAGCCGCGCCAGGCGTACGTCAATCACTACGCTGGGGAATTCCGGAAGCTCATACCCGCCCTCGGCATCGTGGATGACATCCACTTCATACGCACGACCGACGAGCACCACGTGCGCGCGGCGCAAGAGCTATGGAAGCGATGCCTCGCGAACGGAGATATTTACAAGAAAAAGTTCACCGGCCTCTACTGTGTTGGCTGTGAGGCGTTCAAGAAGGAGTCGGATCTCGTCGACGGCAAGTGCTCCGAGCACCAGCGGGCACCGGAGCTCATCGAGGAAGAGAACTATTTCTTTCGACTCTCCAACTATCAGTCATACCTCGAAGAGTACCTCTCGCAGGAGGGGGTCATCGTTCCTGAGTGGCGACGACTCGAAGCACTTAATTTCGTGAAACTGGGACTCGAGGATTTCAGCATCTCCCGGGAGAAGGTACGTCTTGATTGGGGGATTCCGGTCCCCGCTGACGATAATCAGGTCATGTACGTCTGGTTCGATGCCCTCACGAACTACATTTCTACGCTCGGCTGGCCTAAGGACACGGATGATCTCTACAAGAAATTCTGGGAAGACGGCGAGCCGATGCAAATGGCAGGGAAGGATCAGGTGCGCTTCCAATCGATTATGTGGCAAGCAATGCTCAAATCAGGGGGACTCGCACCGACTCATCGCGTTATCTACCACGGCTTCATTACCGTCAATGGACAGAAGATGAGCAAGACGCTCGGGAATGTTGTGAGTCCCTTCGAGCTCATCGCGAAGTATGGTACCGACGCGACTCGCTACCTCCTCCTCCGTCATGTGCATCCCTATGAAGATACTGATGTATCGTGGGAGCGCCTTGATGAATGGTACAACGCGAATCTTGCGAACGGACTCGGGAACCTTGTCTCGCGCGTCATGAAGATGGCAGAGGACAACCTTGACGGTCCTGTTGTGGTTACCCATGAGCCTCTCGAGTCAGCCTTTATTGAGAAGCTCGACAACTACCGCTTCAATGAGGCGATGGACCTCATCTTCGAGCACATCGGGAAAGGTGATGCCTATATCCAGGAGACCCAGCCGTTCAAACTCGTAAAGTCGGGCGACCCCGAGGCAGTCGCGAAGGGGAGGGAGATCATCGAGGAGCTCGTTCGCCACATCTACCGTGTCGCGGAGCACCTCGTACCATTCATGTCCTCCACTGCAGAAGCTATCAAACGAGCGGTCAGGGAGCACCGGAAGCCCGAGACGCTCTTCGCGCGCATCGACTAGCATGATCGCTCGCTATATTGATGTCCACACCCATATCAACCTCGATGCCTTTAAAGATGATTGGCACAAGGTGTCTGAGTGCACCCTCGCGGAAGGCGTCGCCCACATTAATGCGGGGACAGGAAAGGAGACGAGCGAGCGAGCGATTGAAGTTGCATGCGCGTTTGAAAGCGGAGTCTACGCCACCGTTGGGCTCCATCCGGTAAGGGCGGGAGGTCAGCGGGATAGCGACGGCACTTTGCCAGATACATTTAATCGCGCGTTCTATGAAAAGCTCGCAGCGCATCCGAAGGTAATCGCAATCGGAGAGTGTGGGTTTGATTACTATCGGGTTGAAAAAGAGACCAAGGCACTCCAGGAAGAGGCATTCATCGGACACATCGAGCTTGCGAACGCGCTTCAGAAACCGCTCATGCTCCACGTTCGCCCAGGTCAGGGAAGCATGGATGCGTATGAAGACGCGCTCTCGATACTCAAAGTTCACTCAAAGGTCCTCGGGAACGTACATTTTTTCGCTGGCTCATACGACATCGCAAAGCAGTTCTGGGATATGGGCTATACAACATCGTTCACTGGTGTCATCACCTTCGCGAATCAGTACGATGAGGTCATCGAAAAGGCGCCGCTTGAGATGCTCCATGCTGAGACTGACGCCCCGTACGTCGCGCCAGTGCCTTACCGCGGAAAGCGGAACGAACCACTCCATGTCCGCGAGGTATACCGCAGGATAGCAGGTATACGCGCGCAGAATGAGGAGGAAGTACGGGTACAGCTCCTCGCAAATGCAGAGAGGCTGTTCTCTATCGCACTCTAAGAGACTCTATCAATCGAAGATGGAGATGAGGTACGTGTCAATGGTGCGCTGATCGAGGTCGTAAAAGTAGCCGTCTTCGCCATGGAGGAAGCGAGCGAGATCTACGCCGACAAAGCGCCAGTGCCATGGCTCGAAGATGTAGTAGGCGTTATTCGGAGGATATGAGAGCACGAATCCATACCGGTAGGCATTCTTCGTGAGCCACGCATACGCATTGGTCCTATCGAAGCCATCAAGGCCGCCGTTCTGCCCTTCAGTCGTGAAGTCGAGCGTTGTGCCGAGCTGGTGCTCTGAATAGCCCTGGTCAGCGGAGAAAGTGTTCGCACCAGAACCATACGTCACCGAGTATTGTCCCTTGAGTGATGTCTGCTCATCGAATGAGCGGAATGCCGAGACGACCCATATCTTGACCCCATCTTCGAGTGCGGCATCGAGCATGTCCTCGAGAAATGGTGCGACTTGTGCATGGATGAATTTCGGCTGGCTCTCGGAGTAGAGGTATTTTTTGTCGATCTCAACGAGACGTTCAGGCATGTAGTGCTCATTGAGGAAGTACACCTTCGAGTATTTCTGGAGGAGTTCCTTATCGGTTTTTGCAAGTTTGTCGAGGGTGCCGACGGTCGCGCCTATCTTTGCGATCTGCTCCTCGAATTCCTCGTTCCGGTTCTTCTCGCGACGAAGGTCACGCTCGAGGTCCTTGCTCTCGTCAACTGCTTCCTGGAGCAGGGTCTGCGTTTCAGAAAGGAGCGACTCGAGCTCATTGATGCGCGCACTCGTGGTCGCCGCGAAATCCGCCGCATTCTGGCGCGTCTCGGCGACGATTCGCTCCGCATCCTCGTATGCCTGTGAGATTACATAGAGCTGGTACGAGAGGAACCCGAGAGCCCCGAGGGAGATGACGAGGAGCGCTATGACATAGCGGTCAGGAACGTGCATGGCGTGCATTGTAACACGATATAGAGCCGCTGTGGCCTGAAGGGAGAAGTACTCGAAAGATTGAAAGTCTGGCGTACCTGTGGTACGGTGTGCGGACCATTAACAAAAGTTAACACAGGTTTCATGGCAGAAACAACAATGCCAGCAACTGAGGCGAGCGTATCCGCTGCGCACAGCGATGAGCGCAAGAGCTACGAGTTCGCCTTCCACGTACTTCCAACGGTTGCTGAAGGGGAAGTGCCGGGTGTCTTCGGTAAAATTAAGGCACACATTAGCACAGCAGGTGGCGAGTGTTTCGATGAAGAGGTGCCCGAGCGCATCGACCTTGCATACCCTATCGTGAAGCAGATTGAGGGGAAAAATCGTAAGTTCACGAGCGCGTACTTCGGGTGGGTGCGTTTCCGCATAGCACCAGAATTTCTCGAGCCACTAACTGAAGAGCTTGAGAATGAATCGAATATCCTCCGTCACCTCATAATCAAGCTTACCAAGGTTGAAGAGGAGCGTCCTTATAAATTCCACGAGAACCGCAAAAAGGTAAAGATGGTAGAGGTCCTCGATGAGGAACCTGGCATCATGAAGGAAACCAAGACGGAGACAGAGGAGAAGGTTGAGGTCTCAGAAGCGGAACTCGAAGAATCACTCGAAAAAATCACTGGAGATGAACAGGAAAACGAGAAGGCAGTGTAGTTATCAGGGCAACCACGTACACATACATACCTATGTACCTTAACAAAGCAATGGTCTTCGGGAATCTCACACGGGACCCAGAACTCAAGTCACTCCCCTCGGGGATACAAGTGTGCACGTTCGGCATCGCCACCAACCGCGTCTACAAAGACCGCGAAGGGAAGCGGGCCGAACAGACCGAATTTCACAACGTCGTCGTCTTTGGCCGCCAGGCAGAGACGAGCGCGCAGTACCTTAAGAAGGGCTCCTCGGCCTACGTCGAAGGGCGCCTCCAGACACGGAACTGGGAGCAGGATGGTGTGAAGCAATATCGCACCGAGATTGTTGCTGAGCGAGTACAGTTCGGACCGCGTGCCGGAGGCGGCACAGCTCCAGTGGGGTCCGAGGAAACGAATTCGAAGACACCTCAGCAAAATGCGCCAGAGTATCCGGAGGAGGATATCAACCCCGAAGACATCCCTTTTTAAAGTCAAAATCGTGAGCAATACTATCGTCTCCCCGCGGTCATGTAATAAAAGACTTGAAGAGATGTACCAGGCATTAAAACCTTGCCTTCCGCGCAACTGAACCGATTTTGAGCTTTAAAACGGGCGCCCATCGCTCCTTGACGCCCTGCATCTACTACAGTCTAGGTTCAAAAATCTCTGACTTGAACTATCGAACTTGTAACTACTAACCCCAAACTATCAACAATAAACTATCAACTGATCAGTATGGAACCAGAAAAGAAGACAAAGAAGGGAACACAGATTGAATTCATCGACTACAAGGATGTTGCGCGGGTCCGCGCGCACCTCAACCCGCATGCGCGCATGATGGGACGCTCGCGTACGGGCCTTTCGGCACGCGAACAGCGAGGCCTCTCACAGGCGGTGAAGCGCGCGCGCTTCATGGCGCTCGTGCCGTACATCGCGCACTAAGTAAACGGACACACGAAACGGCCGCGATTCCACTGGAATCGCGGCCGTTGACGTCTCTATTCTCAATACTTCTATATTCAATATTCTCTATTTTGTTACGCCTTCTCCATACGCTCGGCGTACTCTCCAGTCTCGGTGTTTATCTTGAGGATGTCGCCCTCATTGATGAAGAGCGGCACGAGGACGACCGCGCCGGTCTCGAGTACAGCCTCTTTCGTCGCGCCGGACGAAGTATTGCCGCGCACCGCGGGTGCCGCTTCTTTGACCTTGAGTTCGACCTTGATGGGCATCTTGATGCCGATGATTTTTTCGTCGTAGATGACTGCGTCGACGACCATCTTCGGGGGAAGGAAACGGGCGGCGTCACCGACGATGTCCGCCGAGAGCGCAAAGCGCTCGCTCGGCTTTCCTGGGGTCATGAACCAGTATTCGCCTCTACTCTCGTAGATGAACTCGATGGGGCGAGAGTCGATGTCCGCTTCGGTCGCGGTCTCATTCTGATGGAAGGTCTGCTCAATGACGCGTCCAGAGATGAGGCTCTTGAGCTTCGTAATGTTGACAGGCTTTCGTTGCTGTTTCCGAAAGACGTGGGACGCGAGCACGATATGGGGCTCATCGTTCCAGATGATGACCTTTTTGAGGCCGATCTCGTTGTAGGAGAGGACGGACATAGTGGTAGAACTATTTTAGTGTATGATGTGTGTAATTCTGAAGGGCGCGTGGCAGCGTCCAAGATACGAGGCGTCGAGGAGTGAAGACATGAGACGTATTATAGCTACGACGAATGTCTGAACGATAAAAACAACAAAGTAGATTGCATGCTGCCACGCGCACTTCGGTGACGCGCCATAGTACCAGTATATGTTCGGCCTTTCAACTACCGACTCTGCACGCAATCTCTCCGATGAGGAGGTGCTCGCGCGTTCGCGAGCAGAGCCATGGCTCTTCACGGTACTCCTCGAACGGTACCAAGAGGCATTTCTTCGCAAGACGCGTTCGATTCTCTATAGCTCCGAGGATGCCGAGGAGGTTGTGCAGGACGCGTTCACGAAGATATACATGAACGCACATCGCTTCGAGGTGCGCGAGGGCGCCAAGTTCTCCTCTTGGGCGTACACCATTGTCATTAACACCGCGCTCACCCGTTACCAGAAGTGTGTGAAGGAGGGGAAGCGGACGATGCTCCTCGACCCCGAGCTCTTCGAACGACTCGGTGAAATGCGTGAGCACTCCGGCTTTGCAGAGGACCGTGATGCCATTGAGCGCATTCTCGCCCGACTACCGGGCCATTTCGCAAAGGTGCTTCGACTGCACTACCTCGAGCGTTGGTCCCACAAGGACATTGCGAAAGAGACGGGTGAAACCGTCGGCGCCATCAAGGCACGTATTCACCGCGCGAAGGCCGAATTCCGCAAAGAGACGAGTGCAGCAGGAGAGGGTTCGTCACTTTTTTAGGTCAGAGCATGTTACAGTGTTTTATAGAAGTGCAGTAACATATCGCGTTATGAATACTCAATTACAAAGAACCATCATGCGACGCATCTACTATGCGTATGCGTTGCGAGTCATTACGGCTCCGGGCCTTCTGCAGGGTTTCCTCATGTTCGGTGCCATCCTCGCGCTCACGTACTTCGTGTCACTCAGGAACGTGCTCACGAACCTTCTCAACATCCCGATGCGTGATATCGGCACATTTGCCTACAACGCCATCACGAACACTGAAGCCTGGACGCTCCTCCTTCTCGGAATTTTCATCTACGCAGCATTCGCCTTCCGCTTCAAGGTTACGTCAACGCACTCACTGCATTCGTACGCAAACTCATAATGACGCCACCCCACCGGGCGGGGGGGCCCCTTTCGGGCGCCGCCCGTCCGATATTGAGTTCAACCATCCTGGGACTAACCCTCCTTTAGCGCTGTACGAAGGTGCTTGAGGAGTTCATTCTGGAGCTTCTTGTCTTCGCGGAGCATGGTACGTGCCGCGTCGTACCCACGTCCGAGTTTTACCTCGGCGCTCGCGTCTCCACCGGGGGGCAGGTAGCTATACGCCGCACCGGACTTCTTGATGAGCCCGTACTTCTCGCCGAGGGCGAGGAGCTCTCCCTCACGGCTGATGCCCTCGTTGTAGATGAGATCGAACTCGGTCGACTTGAATGGTGCAGCGACCTTGTTCTTCACGACCTTCACGCGGTGGCGGCCGCCGACCACCTCCTCGCCTTTCTTTATTTGTGCGATGCGACGGATGTCGAGACGCACGGACGTGTAGAACTTGAGCGCTTTGCCGCCCGGGGTCGTTTCGGGGTTCCCAAACATGACGCCTATCTGCATGCGTATCTGATTGATGAAAATGACGACCGTCTTCGACTTTGCAACGATGGCAGTGAGTTTTCGGAGCGCCTGGCTCATGAGGCGCGCCTGCTTGCCGACGTGCGTCGCGCCCATCTCACCCTCTATTTCGTCTTTCGGCGTGAGTGCGGCGACCGAGTCGATGACGATGACGTCTATCTTTCCTGAGCGGACCAGGGACTCGACTATCTCGAGGGCTTGCTCGCCGGTATCCGGCTGGCTGATGAGGAGCTCATCGAGCTTCACGCCGAGGTTCGATGCGTACTGTGGGTCCATGGCGTGTTCCGCGTCGATGAACGCGCAGATGCCGCCCTGCTTCTGAGCTTCAGCTACCGCGTGGAGGGACAGGGTAGTCTTGCCGGAGGATTCCGGTCCGAATATCTCGATGATGCGGCCGCGCGGGTAGCCACCGATGCCGAGGGCGTCATCGAGCCCGATGGAACCGGAGGGAATCGCGTCGACATCCACCTTCCGTGTGGAGCCCAAGGTCATGATGGCCTCATCGCCAAATTTCGTCTTGATGCTCCGGAGGGTCTCGGCTATCTCGGAGAGTCCGGGACGCGTCGTCTCGGTCTCTGGGACGCTATTTGAGGTGGTCTTCTTTTTTGGTGCCATAGGTGTGCTAAAGGTTATTGATTACGATGAGGTCTCGGGAACGTACACGAACGAACGAGAGAGGGTCACCACGCGTCCGTATCGGTCCTGTGCCGCGAGCGTCATTATAGTATAGCCGTTCTCGAGGACCAACGTGTGACTGAAATTCCCCTGTGCATCGGTGAAGAGTGGGCGGCCATTCATGGTGAGGGCGGTGGTATTCTCTGCCATGCCTTCAATGCGAACGGTGCGTTCGTGCTGGATTATCTCCGGCAGGGTGGTGAGCTCAATGCGCGGACCGGCGAGAAGGTTCCGGGATTGGTAGATGACGTACGCGAGCAGTGCAAGTGTGAGCAGGAACGCAAAGACGAAGCGCAGTATCTGGGGGAGCGCGAGTGAGTTGAGGGTGAGGGGAGACATATCACACTGGTTCTTCGGGAGGCGCACCCTCGAGTATCGGACGGGGCTTGTTCGTTCCGTCACTCGGGCCGATGACGCCGCGCTCCTCGAGAATGTCCATGAGCCGCGCGGCACGGCCATAGCCGATACGGAGCCGCCGCTGGAGGAGCGAGGTCGACGCCTTGCCTGCCTCAATGACGGCGAGGCGCGCGTCCTCGTAGAGCTCGTCTTCGTCATCGTCGTTACCGATATCAAAGGAGGATGAGCCTGATTGCTTTCCTGCACTCTCGAGGTCGATGGTATCCAAGGATTGTGCGGCATCCTGGTCCTTGAGATAGTGAACCACTCGCTTC
>CAZFBT010000032.1:0-10121 GCA_964517185.1 uncultured Candidatus Saccharibacteria bacterium
CCGAATCGAGTGACGGCAACAACTGCACCTCGCTCGGGGGGTGGACGGTGAGTGCGTCGGCTCTTCCACCTGCTCCCCCTGCAGGCTCGTGCGGTTCGAGCATTGGCTGGTCGAACGACCAGTGTCCCGGGGTATGCTCATCGAACGTGGAACTCTATCTCGTGAGACGCGGCGACAACGGTCAAATGGAACTCTGGCAGAGCGGAAACGCCTCATGCGACTTCAGGGCATGTAACACGAGGACCATCCGGTACTACCAAACATCGGGACTCTCGGCATGTGCAGCTACACCCACTGGTCAATTCACAAACATAACCACGTGCTCGATACCGAATGGGGCGAATTCGTGTACCGGTTCGGCTTCTTGGAGCACGAACAATGTCCCACCATCAAACAGCGCCTTTGTCTGGATTTCGAACGCAGTGTCCCCAGGCTCGTTTGTCGGCACCGGACTATCGGGAACTGCGGCTGTGAATTTCTATCACGGTAATAACACGTTAACCCTCAGGGAGGGGAACACCAACAACACTCTCGCTACGGAACCGCGAACCATTTCTTGCTCTTCAGGAAATTGGAATTCCACCACCTTGCGCTGCGAAGCCGCTGCTTCACAAGCCGATCTCACTGCCACGAACGTCTCTCCAGCGGCTGGTGCGACACTCAACAACCCTGCAAGTATCACGTTCCAGGGTGCCATTGCGAATACCGGAACCGGACCAACCGCGGCAGGAGAGAATGTATGGCCCGACCTCGAAATAGACTGGAATCAGGGCAACTGCTCTGCTGCAGTCCCGGAACAGTCCTTTAATGCAGGTGGACCGTGGTTCTCAGTAGCATCAGGCTGGAGTCAAACCGTTTCAAAAACTCTTGCAGCAGCGAGTTCAGAACTAAGGAACGGAACCCACTGCTATCGATTCATTGCTGATCGGGACAATTGGGTGACTGAATCGAACAACAATAACAACGGTGCTGCATGGCGTTCGTTCGCTATATCGGGTCTTCCCCAGTGCTCGAACGGCATTGACGATTCGGACCTCGAAGACATGCTCATCGACATGGCCGACCCCGGCTGCTCAAGCAGCAACGACGACGATGAAGTGGATCCACCACTCCCCACCCCCCGTCTTATCGTGTGCCCCGAGAATCCATCAGTAACGGTAAGCGGTAACACCAGCCTCAACGCACGGTATTGGGCTAACTCTGGCACGATACCAGACTGTTCAACAGCAGGCTATTCAACTGTTACCGACAGTGCAAACTGGACGACAAGTAATCCAACACATGCGACTGTGACCAATACTTCACCGAAAGGTGTCGTGAACGGTGTTGCAGTCGGTTCACCGACGATTACTGCAAGCTATAGTGGTCTGAGCGCCCCAGTAACAATTAATGTTGTCTCCGCAGCAACACCCCCAACCGTCACCATCAATGCATGCAATCTTGGCGGGAGTGGCTGCATCAGCGGTCCGGGAACTAAGTCCATTAACAGCGGCACTGACATTGAGATACGCTGGTCAGCAAACGATGCAGACTCATGCACAAAGCTTAGCGGTTCGGCAGACTTCAGTGTCTCTGGAACGAGCGGTACCGATAATACGGTGACCGAACCGAGTGCTGGCAACTCAACCACCTTCACAGTTCGTTGTACAAATACGAACGGAGATACCGACAGGAGTGTCACTGTCTCAACGAATGCGCTTACCCCAACGGGCGACATTCGAGCGAATGGAGGTAATAGCTCGACTATTACAAGTGGCGACTCGGTCAACATTACCTGGGAGTCTCAGAATTCATCGAGTTGTCAGGTTACCAATACGAACGATGGAACAACTTGGAGCGGCACACAGAATCTGATGCCCGGCCAATCACATACTCCAGCAGGCAGTGCACCATACACGGTTACCTACGTGCTCAACTGTGATGGGGGAGCTCCTGAAGACTCAGTCATTGTGAATGTGAACGCGGTCGCCATAAACCCCACCCTCACCGCGCTTCCCGACCGCATCAGGGCAGGCACCCAGGCGACCCTAGAGTACAACACCGGAAGCTACAATCCGTCGACAAATCTTCCCCTCTCGCAGTGTACCGTCACTGGCCCTGGAAGCTTCACCTTCACCATTACGAGTCAGGGAACGGGTATCGTACTGCCCAAACCGACCGTCAACGCCGAATCCGTGTATACGCTCAACTGTCCTGGGTACCCGCCTGACACCGCGGTCGTGAAGATCATCCCCATCGGGTACGAAGGCTAATAGATGCGAGAGGAGGGAACAGATGGAGATTGGAGAAGGTAATAGGTAACCGGCGGCTCCCTTTGGGAGCCGCCAGTTCACTCGTTATACGCAAGAATCTCCAGAAACAACCTATCAAATAGTCTTGACTAAACTATATTTAACTATAATATAGTCATATGGAACGCGAGGCACAAAAAAAGCGCATATTAAAAGACCTTGAACGAAAGATGGTCTTTCTCGTTGGCCCACGTCAGGTCGGAAAGACGTGGCTCGCGCGAGAGATTGAAAAGGAATTTCCTGGTGCTGTGTATCTCAACTACGATAACGTGGAACATAGAGATATCGTCAGAAACCAAGCATGGTTGTCCCGAACACCACTGGTCATTTTTGATGAAATCCACAAGATGCGGGGCTGGAAGAATTACCTTAAGGGAGTATTCGATACCCGCCCCAAGCACCTCAGGGTGCTTGTCACAGGAAGCGCGCGCTTAGATGCTCACCGCAGAGAGGGTGATTCACTTGCAGGACGCTACTTCGTGCAGCATCTCATGCCGATTACGCTTGCAGAACTTAAGACTTCGTCATGGCGGGGCGCCGTCGAGCGGCTTTTTGAGCGAGGTGGTTTTCCTGAACCATTTCTCGCACACGACGCAACCGATGCACAGCGCTGGCGTACACTCTACGTAGATGCTCTCCTCCGCGGAGACGTGCTCGATTTTGCAGAGGTCGAGAATACCCGCGCGATGCGGGAAATATTCGACCTCCTGCGGCACAAGGTCGGCTCTCCTATTTCAGCGAGCTCCCTCGCACGTGATGTGGGCATATCGCCGATCACTGTGAAGCGCTACCTGTCCATCTTCGAATCCCTCTACCTTATCTTCCGTGTACAGCCGTACACCTACAAAATCGCGCGTGCCATCCTCAAGGAACCGAAGATATATTTCTATGACCACGCACTCGTCGAGAATGGCGAGGGACCGCGATTCGAAAATATGGTCGCGGTCGCTCTTCAAGCAGCGATAACGACCGAAAATGATAGTAAGGGAAGTCGAAAGCGCGTCGGTTTCGTGAAGACCAAAGAAGGGAAGGAGACCGATTTTGTCATTGTGAGTGACGAGCGAAAGCCAGAACTTCTTATTGAAGCGAAGGTGTCGGACAGCACCCCTAGTCCTTCGCTCATCTACTTCTCAGAGAAATATCACCTGTCAGGCGTGCAGGTGGTGCGTGAAGCCAGAACGGAACGAGTCTTAGGAAAAAATGTTGAACTGCGAGAAGCAACGAAGTTCTTAGAAGAACTTGCGAGTTGAGAGGTGCTGGAACAAAGTATAAACCAGCGGCTCCCTTTGGGAGCCGCTGGTTAGCTATTTATGTTCAAGCAACCCTTCACTTTGAGTAGTTTGAGTGGGGAAGATGCACTCGTCTGCTGGCAGGCATTCACTATCCACAACCCCGTCGCCTACGGCATACTCATGTCCTCGGAAAGGCTATACTTATTCGTAATGGTGGAAAAACCAGGTTCTTATCCATAGCAACTATAATTAGCCGCCATCGGCCTCATATATGAAAAGCTTATCAGCAGTCATCTCGCTTTATGAAGCACACGGAATCAAGACGCGCACATGGAAGCTCCAGGGGCTCATCCTCGCGCTTCTATCGGCTGTCATCGTTATGGTCGCGCTCTTTGGCTTTTCCAGCGAGGCATCAGCAAACTACACCGGGAGAGGACAGCTCGTCATCTGTTCGGGGAACGGAGCTTCTGGTACACAGCTCGATGGTTCAGTCACCTTCAACAACACAACGTACAAACCTGGCGAGGAGGTAAAGGCGACCATCCGTGTCGTGCTCAGTTCAGACACGCTCTGCTCAGGCGACGGCGGGTATCCGGTCGCCTATGAAGGCAGCGGTACGTACTCGGTCAATATCCCAGGAGCGGGATGGGTGAGTGTTCCCTGTGCGCTTTCCTATAGCGCGGGGACGGGAAGTGGGAGCAAAACCTGTACGAAGGAGGATGTTTCGTTCAAAGCGCCCACATCAACCGGCACCTACTCAACGACCGACACTGGAACCTTCACCGCAAAAGCAATCGGCGAGGGATCCTATGGCGTTCAGTCGTCAACGCGGATTGCCTCTACTTACTCGGTCGTGGCGACGTCTTCTGGTTCCACCTCGAACACCACCTCACCTACCAATACTACAACGACGACCACCTCGAACTCGTGCGGTTCAGCCTCAGACGTAACGGTGGTTGGAAGGAATACCGGTGTCGTGTGGGGTTCAGGTCCATATGGTGCAACGTCTGACATCGGTACTGCAGCAGTCCACGCTGGGCTCATTCAGATAGGACAGACGGCGACCATCCACATCACTCCCGTCGGTGTGCTCTCGAGCTTTCAGTCTTCACTGAGAAATAGCGTCTTAAGCTACACCTACATACAGCAGATGTGCGCAATCAATATCTCACTCGTTTCTGTGGCTTTGACGCAAAATCTCCTCCCTGGTTCCACTGGAAGCGAGGTGACACTTCTCCAGCAGAAGCTCGTGTCACTCGGCTATCTTACGAACGCTGAGGTCACTGGCTACTTCGGACCAATCACTGAGGCTGCGGTTCAAAAGTTTCAGTGCGACAAGGGTATCGTTTGTTCAGGCACGCCAGAGACAACTGGATATGGGGCGGTCGGCCCTGCGACGCGCACCGCGCTCAATGCCGCGACATCGAGCAGCACTACGACGACCACCAATACCTCGACGACACAAACCCCAACGACTCTCACACTTCCACCGTTTCCGGTGATTCCCTCACCACTCCCCACCGATACCGAGGAGCTCAAGAAGCTCATCATCGCTTTGCAGGAGTATGTGAACGCACTCGCGAAGATAATCAAGACGTTGTTCGTCGCTACTACCCCAACCACGAGCACAGCAGCCCCCACAACGCCGATTACACAGCCATCGACATCCACGGCGGTCGGCTGCAAAGTCACCGGCTGTAGCAATCAGCTGTGTGTCGATGCTTCCTCGCCTGATATCATGACTACGTGCGAATGGAAATCAGAATACACATGCTACGCGAACGCGAGGTGTGAACGGCAAGCGAGCGGCATCTGTGCATGGACCGAGACCACCGCGCTCCAGATGTGTCTTGAAGCGAACGCAAGCGGCACTGCCCTCTAGAAGCGGCTAGTTACTCAGGAGTCGAACCATCGCCATGGAGCACCTGTTGCGTTTTCGTGGTGTGTAACGTATAGTGTGGCGCATTCATTCATTTATATGGCAATCACGAAAGGGGCAAAAAAGGCACACCGTTCATCACTGCGAAAGCGCGTTTTCAATCTGCGTCGCAAGAAGGAACTCCATGACGTAGTTGCAACGGTGAAGAAGCACATTGAGAGTGGTGCGGTGAAGGAGGCGGAAGTGCTCATGCCGAAGGCATACCAGGCAATCGACAAAGCTGCTAAGCGTGGAGTCATCAAAGCGAACACCGCAGCACGGAAGAAGGCGAGACTCACCGCGGCTCTCAAGCGGAGTCACGCATAATCATACTGACAAACCATTGAAATACCGCACCGGAAGGGCGGTATTTACATGTCCCTACACAAACAAGACATGTACGTCCTTGACTCGATTGTATATAATACCTTCAGCTTTTTGGTGTTTAGTAGCATAGAGTAACGTATCTATGAATTCGCTTCACAAACGGCTCATGGGATCGTCTGAATGGTACAGACGTTGGCATATGAGCAAAGAGAACAATATTCTTACCTGGCTTCTCTTCGTCATGGTCGCGCTCACCGCAACAGTGCTCATGAGCACGAGTATCATGTACGCGTAGCGGTGACGTCATACACCTGAAAACGACCGGCTATGCCGGTCGTTTTCAGGTGTAGCTCATAGGTGCTTCAGGATGTTGGTGAGGGTACGCGCACCGAACTCAGGCCTTATTTCAGTCCTGCGTGCGGGTAGCGGGAATAAAACCAGCGTCTTTTGCTTGCTTCAAGATATGTGTGCGGGATACGAGAATCGAACTCGTGTCTGCTGCTTGGGAAGCAGCCATCCTACCACTAAACGAATCCCGCACTTTGTTTCTGAACTTTGGAAACAAAACAGTCTGGGAGACTATTTTGTCATCCTGCCACTGAACGATACCCGCACTCTGATTTTAAACTCGGGAACTGAATCTGTGTGGGACACAGATTCAGCATCCTACCACTAAACGAATCCCGCACACATACCTTGAACTTGGGAATTCCAACAGTGTGTGACACTGTTGGAACGTCCTGCCACTGAACGATACCCGCACGCAGGACTGAGACGGAGGAAATGAGATATTCGCTGCTATTTCTTGATTTCCCAACCTAAACCAATCCAACTCGTGTTTTGAACTGAGAACGTCCTGCAGTCATTCCGTACGCATGATGGGGTGGACCAGGTGAAAATGCTCTAAAGATACGGCTCGCAGATCTCGTCCGCACGCGACGCAGCATCAGGAACTGGAATCGTAGGTTGAACGATTTCAGTGCTCTGATAGAGGCAGAGACCATCCTTTGCACCATGCCGCGTTAGTTTGTCTCAAGAAACACCTGCCGCCCCAGAAGAATATTAAGATTTTTTATCTGACGATTCAACTGGCGGTATCCGTATGCCTGCTTTGTCCGCAAGACCTTCGTACTCATTTGCGCCAACTGCTTTGTTCGGTCCACGCTCTTCGGAATGTCGTTCCCCAGGTAAGGTATCCCCCTGAGGGTCGCCAGTACCCTTTGTCTCTTCTAGGAGTTTCTTGATGACTTCTGCTTGTGCCGGAGTAATCGTATTGTCACCGCGGTATACCCGTTCGCCGTGACGCGCTTTTCCCTGACCCTCATGTGGTGAGCTGAACATATGTTTTAAATTATGAGTCCAGTGTAGCATGGGAACTTCTCGAGCGAGGACACCCATTTTCGATGATGTTGAACACCGTTCAACGAGACACGGGAGCACCGGAGTTCGGTTCTACATACAGCGAAGACGTATGTCTGTGCAAAAAGAGCATCTTGTGTTTATATGGGCTAGGTATTGTACATGGGAGGGTAGGACATGAACCTTCACCTGGTCTATCGGGCGATCCATGCGGTCTACACACGTCGTTTCGTGCTCGAGCGGTGCCCCTGCACGGTAATTCATCGCGAACGGCTTCCCTCTAAGGGGCCTGCGATACTCGTGGCAAACCACGCAAGCCTAAGTGATGCTGTCGTCATTCAAATGCTTTACCCGGCCTCAGCGCTCGCTAACGTTCGCCCGACGGGTGCTCGCGATTACTTCGAGAAGAGCGCTCTCGGCTATTGGGCAGTTCGAAGTCTCATGCGCATGTGCTTCATCAATCGTGGAAGTGGGGTGACAGCCAAAAGGGGTGCCGACGTGTTCAAGGAATTCCGTGAACCGCTCAAAGCAGGGAACATCCTCATCTACTTCCCTCAGGGAACACGAACTCCAGGCGCACCATTCCTTCCAGGAGTGTTCCATCTCTCACGAACGTTCCCCGATGTCCCTGTCATTCCCATCCTTCTCTCTGGCACCAGAGAGATGTTCCCACCCGGAGCATGGTGGCCGCAGGCGCACCCGGTACGAGTACACGTCGGAGAGGAGTTCGTGTTCGACTCGATGATGACACCTCGCGAGTATGCCAAGCGGTTAGAAGAGTATCTTTTTGGTCTCGCACATGAGCAGGAATAGACTTTAGCGCGTCCCTGACGCGCTTTATTTATGTCTACCGTGGTGCCCTCACCAGGAATCGAACCTGGATTACGGGTACCGCAAACCCGCGTTCTATCCATTAAACTATGAGGACGGCTTCGAGTTTGAAATAATACCTTAAAATCCGAAAAATTCCAGTAGACGGTGACTCAGAGGTTCGTGAAGGTGGTCTTCTGCAAGCCGTGGTGAGACGATGTCTTCAATATCATCGACGTACTCCTCTGGGACAGGAATGATGAGGAGTGGCATGAAAAAATGCTTTGACTTGAGGATAAGCTGTGGCCCGTGCTGACACTCCTCATCGATGGAAAATGATTCGAGCCCTGGGTAGGGGTAGAGTTCGTCGCCGATGCGCACACCTCGTGCAGAGACCTCAAACAGCATTTGCTTTGGTTTCCGATGGGCGACGAGTATCATGGTACTCGCAGCGAGAAGGATGACAATACCGAAAAGCACGTCGCCAAATATCATGCTCGCGCCTGCGGCGGCGAGGGCGATGATGCCGAGCGCCCAGTACCAGTCGCTCGATTTCTCGATATGGCGGTGTTCGGGAGCTTCCCACGACACCGCACGTACCATTTCTTCCATACGGAAATTGTAGCACAGCGATTTCAACCGGAAGGCCAGTGAAGTGGTTAATCGAGGGACACAACTCATTCTAGAACTTGCACACATATTAGAATATGCTAATATGTTTTTATGACCTCCGTGCTGTATGAACGACGGTGCCGGGCGCTCGGGAGTCTTGAGCGTGTTCGGCTCATCAACTGTCTTTCGACGCCGAAGAGCGTCTCGGAGCTCCTCACCCGATGCTCGCTTTCACAGTCCGCACTCTCTCAGCACCTCAAGGTCCTCCGTGACGCAGAGGTCGTTCGCGGAACACGCTCGGGGAGGAATATCGTCTACCGCGTACCAGACAAGAAGATGCTCACAGTCGCGAGACTTCTCCTCGAGGAGGGTGGGGGACGAACCGCTTGAATCACTTAGCAAGGTAATCGCACATTCGTGCACAACCATAACTATGGAAACACAGACCAAGAGCGTGACCGTTTATTCAACACCGACCTGCCCCTACTGCGTCATGGCGAAGGACTATTTCACGAGCAAGGGGGTGAGTTTCGAGGATGTCGATGTCTCGCGCGACAGAGCCCGTGCGATGGAGATGGTCCAAAAGAGCGGACAGATGGGCGTGCCCGTCATCGCCATCGGCGACGAGGTCGTCGTTGGCTTTCAACCGGCACTCTTCGACGAGCTTCTCGCAAAATAGGAGCCCACAGAATAAGCCGCACGCGTGCGGCTTATTCTGTGGCGGAGGGAGTGGGATTCGAACCCACGGTCCGGTTTCCCAGACTCTTGTTTTCAAGACAAGCCCGATCGACCGCTCCGGCATCCCTCCGAAAACACTGAGCCAACATACTATCAGAATTTCTACTTTATAAGTAGTGTTCAGCGGCATGACAATTTGGACATAAAAGTTCCAAATTTCTAAGTGAATTGTTCTCGCGATTTCTATCTATGTGGTGAACCTGAAGTACTTGCACTATATTAAATCCGCATCGTTCACATTGTGGAGAGCGCTCTGCGATCAAGCGTATTTTTAGCCGACGAGCAGATACGACGTTATCCTTCAATCGACGACCCGTGTACTTAATTCCCGTGCGATTCGTATTTGCACATGCACGGCTACATGTTTTCTTGTTCGCGCTTGCGAGTATCGGGGTACCACAAATCACACAAGGAGTCTCTTTGCGCATAGACATGCCATAACACAGTTGTCCACAAAAAGCCCTACCATTGCTCATTCTAAGTACCCCCGGCCTCCTATATATGGCTTTATGGCAGACAATACATTGCGTGTTTGGATTTCTGTACTCAGTCACTAATCCATTATACCATTTAGAAGATTGTGCTATGCTACCCCAATGCGGCATTTGGGCATCGACTACGGGACGAAGAAAATCGGCCTCGCACTCACTGATGAGGCGGGGAAGATGGCTTTCCCGCATGCGGTCGTGCCGAACGATGATGCTCTCATAAAGACCATCGAGGCGCTCATCGAGGAGAAGGCTGTCAGCTCCATCGTCATTGGCCATTCGCTCGACAGGGAGGGGAACCCGAACGCCGTCCAAGCGCGTATTGAGGAGTTCATCCAAGACCTCA
>CAZFBT010000033.1:0-10016 GCA_964517185.1 uncultured Candidatus Saccharibacteria bacterium
TCGCACCAATATAGCCAGAACTGATCTGGGGCACCACATACACCGTCTTGGCGTAATTGCGTGCGTTGATGCCCTGGGCCGCCGCGAGTCTGTCCATTTCATCACCTACCGCCCAGAAATCGCTCGTTCCCGCACTCATACTGAGCTGAAACGGGCCGTACACTGGACCCGAGAAACTGACCCTGCCGTAGCTTGATTGCTTGATGAGGTCATTCACAGAATTCGTCGGTGCGAACATAAGATTCCTTACGTAATCAGTCGTACAGTAGCTTTCGAGAGATTTGTCACTAAAGTTTCCGAGAAGGACGAGTGTACTCTGTTCACCGAGTAGGTCACCGGACGGCTGAGCGACTTCTCCGCTTGTTCCAGCACTCCCCTCTTCCACAGTACCCATTACGATCGGAATGAGCTGTCCGCCAATGCGAAGCGCGTGTGCAGTCACCTCCCTGCCCATGTATTCCGCGACTGTGCTCTCAGAGACTGGGGCATCAGGAGTTTTCACAAGATTGAGCTGATAGCGGCCAGGAAGAGCACCTTCCGATACATTCAGAAAATAAGTGATGTCCGGGACTTCCTTCTCAGGACTATGTGCTACGAGTGAACCGACGTACCCTGCAACATCAACCTCTTCCTCAAACATATTCTTGACATCGTCTGGAAGATTGTTCGCTATGCCTCTTGGCAGGGAATTCTGAAGAATGAAGGATGGGTCGGTCTTCACGATGGTGAGTAGTAGGTCGTGACGTTCCTGTACAAGCGTCTTCATCTCGGCCGCAATACCCTCTCGCTGTGGACCGGACGTTCGATTGAAGGAGTCGATTTGGGAGACCACCTGATTCGTCAATCTCGCGATGCTTGCTTTTGCAGCTTGCTCATTGACCACAGGGGACTTTTGGGTGTCCATCTTCTCAGGTGACTCCGTACTTGAGAGGATACCCGCGGTGAGTCCGTATGAGGGAAAATTCTTGACACACGCAGCCATGTCCCCGCCACTCATGCGAGTACAGGTCCATCCAGTACCGATTACGACCGCAGCAAATAGGAGAGAAACCGCGACCGCGATCCGCTCCTTAGTAAGGTATTGCATACTTATATTATTTTTGGGGCAACTATATAAAATATAGTGCTTGTATTAAGCTTCAAGTGATTATAGCTGATTGACTCATGTTCAAGGAGCCGGGTTATCCACGGACCGCTCAGTTTGCTACGTTGATTATATTCTCAAAACCATACCGCTCGATATCTGATGCAAGCGCTGTGTTCCCTGTTCGTATGATGCTGCCTTGTGACATGATGTGAACCACCTCCGGAGTGATGCTCTGAAGTAATGACGGATAGTGTGTGATGAGTACAAACGCTGTTCCGTTTGCGCGAAGCGTTTCGATTCCATTCCACACGTTCTTCAAGGCATCAATGTCGACACCAGAGTCGATTTCATCAAGGAATGCGAACCGCGGTCGAAGCATGAGAAGCTCGAGTATCTCAGACTGCTTCTTCTCACCACCGGAGAGTCCTGCGTGAAGCGGCCGATCGAGTAGTGATTCGGCGATGCCAATTGCTTTCGCCTGCTTCTTCGCTTCGTCGTAGAAATCCATAATAGGCACGTGTGTATCACTGAGCGCCTTGTGTGCCTGATGAAGGAAGTACGCGAGCGTAATACCATCAATTGCGGGAAGGTACTGCATCGAGAGAAAGAGTCCTTTTTTTGCCTTCACATTGGGCGGTACGCTGAGCAGTTCTTCATCCCCGAGTTTGAGAGACCCTTCAATCTTGGAGAATTTTGGGTGGCCCATGAGTGCATTCACAAACGAGCTCTTCCCTGACCCATTTTTTCCCATGAGCATGTGGAGTTCCCCCGGTCTAAGCCTGAGTGCAACGTCGTGAACAACCTCACGGTCGCCGACCCATGCAGAAATGCCGTGTGCGGTGAGGATATGATCGTTCATAATCTCTTGAGTGCTTCCTGTAGTGCACTGTATACAAGAAGTGCACATTTTGAGCGTGCTGGACCGATTGGGACGCCAAAGAGTGCGAGGACGTCCTCCTCTTCTAATTCCTTGACCTGCTCAATAGTCATTCCAATGATTTTATCAGAAAACATCGATGCGCCCGCGATGCTGATAGCGCACCCATCACCCATGAAAGCCACCTCAACTACCCCTCCCTCACGAATCTTGAGGTAGAGGGTAAGGTCATCGCCGCAGCTTGCATTTGTTGCATGCGCTTGTATGTCGCACGGGTCGAGAACCCCCTTGTGGTGTGGATGCTTGTAGTGATCGAGGATATTCTGCTTATAAAGTTCATCGTTCATGCTATGCGAAGATGCTTCGTGCCTTTGCTAAACCATCAAGAAGCTGGTCAATGTCATCAGTCGAATTATAAAGGTAGACACTTGCGCGAACCGCTGCCTTAAGACCGAGTGCGGTAATGAGAGGCTGGGCGCAGTGGTGCCCTGCTCGTACCGCAACATTGTTGTCTCCGAGGACCTCTGCGAGGTCGTGCGGGTGTATGCCGTCGATGGTGAATGATATGACACCTGCATTATGCTCAGGTGCAGTCGCATACAGGTGTATGTTCGGAAACTCCCGGAGCTCCTCAATGCCATACGCTATAAGTTCTCGCTCACGAGCGCGTATGTTCTCAAGCCCGATATCGGAAAGATATCTCGCAGCCTCGGCAATGCCGATAGCACTGGAGATAGGCGGAGTTCCGGGTTCAAACCGATATGGCGACTCCGTGTATGTCGCACTCTCCGTAGTGACCTTCTCGACCATGCCGCCGCCGTACATGCCGGGCCGCATCCCTGCGAGCACGTCCCGTTTTCCGAAGAGTACGCCGATACCGGTCGGACCGCACATTTTATGCCCGGAGAATACGAGAAAGTCACAGTCGAGCTCCGCAACATCGATAGGCATGTGGCCGACGGCTTTTGCGGCATCGACAATCATGAGCGCGCCCACTTCGTGGGCGCGTTCTGCCATTCGCTTCACGTCATTCACCGTGCCGAGCACGTTGCTCGCGAGCGTCGCGACGACCACTTTCGTACCTTGGGAAATATGCGTGTCGAGTGAGCGAAGATCGAGCGTAAAATCCTCAGCAAGCGGAATGATGTTCAATGTTATTCCACGCCGTCGTGCAAGCTCCTGGAATGGGAGGAGCGATGAATGATGCTCCATGATGGTCGTCGCGATGCTATCGCCCTCACTCCACGAAAGTGAATGTTCGAGCATGTATGCGAGCATGTTCATCCCACCAGTAGCACCCGAAGTAAAGATTATTTCTTCAGACTGAGCACCAATGAATCGCGCCATTTCTTTCCGAGCACTCTCGTAGGCGAGCGATGCCTCTTCAGCAAGACCATACGTACCGCGGTGCACATTAGAGCGAAATCCAGTGTCGTACGTTGCCATTGCATCTATGACCCGCTTCGGCATCTGTGCGGTCGCCGCGCTGTCGAGGTACGCGAGCCCCGAATGATGCTTGAATATCGGAAAATCCTTTTTTACATCCATACTATTCAAGATCACTCAAACCTTTCGAATGTGAACCACCTCATATTACCCATCGGAATTCCATACGTTTCTTCAATGATCATTCTAGGAAGACGTAACTCGACTTTGCCCCAGTCCAAACCGAGTTTCTCTGCCATCTCCTTCAATGAAGTTTCGTCCTTCCCTTCAAGCTCAACATATGTGGGCACCTTCGGCCACGTGTCGATATCAATCGTCACACCATCCAGTGTGAAGGTGTGTCGATATTTCTGCTGATGTCGATATGCTGGATACCCAAGCCTCTCAAGTAGTACTTCTGCTGCTTTGCCGTCGGAAACCTCAAACTCAATTTCTTCGTTGTCTCCGAGTGTGAGAGACTTTGCATGTTTGAACGTTAACTTAGTCTTTCCGTCCTGAGTCCTCAACCGGAGAAGTCTCTTATTTACGTGATCGTCCCTCCAGGTGAGAGCCATATCATACAGGATAATCTCGTCAAGAAGTTGCTCTCCGTGATCAATTGCTCCGTGTCTTCTCAGTTTTTCGATGAGCGCTTCTTTATCAACCTCAAGAAATCTGACCTCAGTTTCTTTATATTCCATATTCTCTATCCTCTATTTCTCCTTTCTTATACCTCATACTCATACTTCATACTCATACTCCCTAGTGGTGTTTCTCCATCTCAAGTTCAATCAGTCGATTCAGCTCCACCGCATACTCAAGCGGCAACGCCTTGATGATGGGGCTCACGAAGCCGGAAACAACGAGCCGCACAGCATCATCCTCTCCGAGCCCGCGGCTCATGAGGAAAAAAATCTCTTCATCGCCAATTCTGCCAATCCGCGCCTCGTGACTTATCACAACATCGTCATTTGCGTTCATGACCGACGGGAAGGTATTCGATTTTGATTCACGGTCGAGGAGAAGCGAGTCACAGACGAGTGATGCGACGGTGCCATGTGCCTTCGGCGAGACCTTGATGAGTCCGCGATAGTTTGCAACGCCACCGTCCTTCGAGATGGATTTTGAGCGGATGGTCGAGGTCGTATGGGGCGCAAGGTGAATGGCTTTTGCGCCGGTGTCCTGCACCTGCCCCTTTCCAGCAAACGTAATGCCAAGAGTGTCCGACTTCGCACCTTCGCCCACAAGAATTGATGATGGGTAGAGCATAGTGACGCCCGAGCCCATGTTGCCGCCGACCCAATTCACTTCCCCCCCCTCTTCGACGATGGCACGCTTCGTGTTGAGGTTGAAGGTGTTGAAGGACCAGTTCTCGATGCTGATGTACTTGATTTTCGCACCTTTGTGGACGAAGAGTTCGACACAGCCTGCATGGAGTGAGGACTCGTTGTGTCGTGGGGCGGAGCACCCCTCGATGTATTCGATGTACGAGCCCTCATCAGCAACGATGAGCGTGTGTTCGAACTGCGCTCCGCGTCGTTCCTGCATCCAGAAGTACGCCTGGAGCGGCATATCGAGACGAACACCCTTCGGAACGTAGATGAACGTACCACCGCTCCAACAAGCCGCATGGAGCATCGTGAACTTGTGGTCCGAGACCGGCACGCACTTCGTCATGAAGTACTTCTCAACGAGCTCTGGATACTTTTGGAGCGCCACGTCCATGTTCTCGAAGATGACCCCTTGCTTTTCGTACCGTTCCTGGAGGCGATGATAGACGACGCCTGAATCATACTGTGCACCGACACCTCCGAGGTAATCCTTCTCCGCCTGCGGAATACCGAGCTTGTCAAAGGTATCGCGCACCTCTGTAGGCACGTCGTCCCACGTACGCTTCTCGGCGACCTTCGGGTCTACGTAGTAGACGATGTTCTTGAGGTCGAGCTTCGAGATGTCCGGGCTCCAGCCCGGCATCGTCGCATCCTGAAAGAGTCGAAACCCCTCGAGACGCTTCTCGAGCATCCAGTCAGGCTCTTCTTTCGAAAGTGAGATATGCCGCACGAGCGCTTCGGTAAGTCCTGCTCCTTTGGGCGCGCTTTGTGAGTCGCCTACCGGTGCCGGTGCTTTCTCCTCCCGCTGTGCGGTCGCCTTCATAGTCCCACAGTATACCAGAGCAACAGCATCGTGCCGGTTCAAGCGCCCCGTTTTCTATGCTTTATTCTGTCTTCGATAGAAGATCCACTTCACAAGCTCGACGAGCGCGACGTTGAGGACTATCCACCCAACGATGAGGGTGTTCCAGATGAATGGGATAGTCGTGATGCCGAACAGAGTCTGAAAAAATGGTAAGTAGAGCGTTGCCACGAGGAGGAGGAATCCGATGCCGATGCCGCCGAGGAGGAGTTTGTTCTCGATGAGCGAGTACGAGTAGAGTGGCCGTTCGAGGTCGCGGAGCGAGAATGCGACAAAGAGGATATACGAACCGAAACAGGCGAAAAGAATGCTCCGCGCAAGCTCTTCTCCGATAGCATAGTGGAGGAGCGCGGCGTAGAGCACAAAGAGAAGCACTGATGAAACGGTGCCGAGTCCGAGCGCGAGCATTTTCACCTCTCGGTCGAGGATGGAGGTCTCGACGCGGCGCGCGTCGTGTCCGAGGATACGATTCTGATCGAACGCGAACGCGAGCGCGGGGAGACTCCCCGTGAAGAGATTGACCCAGATGATCTGTATGGCGGTAAGAGGGAGCGGAAGTCCTGCAAAGAGCGCTCCGCCGACCAAGACGACCTCATCGAGCGAGTTCGACATGAGGTACACGAATATCTTCTTAATGTTCCGGAGCATGTACTTCCCCTCCTCAATGGCAGCGACGATGGTATTGAAGTTGTCGTCGAGGAGCACGAGGTCCGCGACACTCTTCGCGACGTCGCTCCCTGAGCCAACTGCGATGCCGATGTTTGCGGCCTTGAGCGACGGCGCATCATTGACCCCGTCGCCAGTCATTGCGACGACATCGCCTCGCATCTGGTACGCCCGTGCGATGCGGAGTTTATCCTCGGGAGCGACGCGCGCGTAGATGCGGACCCGATCGAGCGAACTCATGAGCTCCTCATCGGTGAGCTGGCGAACCTCCTCGCCAGTGAGAACCTCTCCTTCAGTGAGCGTCCAGCCGAGCGCGCGCCCAACCGCGACCGCCGTGCCCTTGAGGTCGCCGGTTGCGATGATGACCCGGACTCCGTACCGTTCGATGTGGGCGATTGCCGACGGCACTTCCGCACGGATGGGGTCGTGGAAGCCGATGATGCCGAGCATCTCAAGTTCCCGTACCTCCGCAGGGTCTACAGAATCCTGGACCTTTGCGGCGGAAAGCGACGCGACACCGAGAAGCCGCCACCCCTCCGCACTCATCGACTCGATGTGTGCGAGCGCCTTGAGATACGCATCCTTTTCGAGTCGTGCGCGAGCGAGGAGTACGTCGGGAGCGCCGACGACCGTGTAGAGCGGATGCTCGCCCTCGTGGTGCGTGTAGGATACCGAGTACTTATTCACCGAATTGAACGGGAGGAGCATCCGCGAAGCGCCCGCAGTCCTATGCGCCCTGACGTCGAGGCCGTGAAGCGCCGCGGCTCGCACGATATTGACCTCGAGTGCGTGACCGCTCATGCGCCACGTCTCCGGCGCATCGGACGGATTCTCAATGACGACGTCGGTATTCATGAGCGCTCGACGGAGGACTTCTTTCTGCTCGCCCGAGAAGCGTGACCGCTCCTTCTCCTGCGGAGCATAGGCTATGAGAAGCGCTTGAGCGGTGACGATATCGACGAGTCTCATCTTTGCCTCCGTCATCGTGCCGGTCTTATCGGTCATGATGACGGTTGTCGAACCGAGTGTCTCGGCGGCGGTGAGGCTTCGCATGATGCCCTTCTTCCGTGCGATGCGCTCGACGCCGACCGCGAGGACCGCGGTGAGCCCGATGGGCAAGGCTTCGGGAACGGCACCCACGACGACCGCAACGGAGACGAGGAGCATCTCGAAGACAGGCACACCTTGGGAAATGCCGAGCGAAAAAAGCATGGCGACGATGATGGTTGCGGCGAGCGAGATGAGCCAGGCGAGCGATCCGACTGCTTTCTGAAGCGGCGTCTTCTCGGCGCGGGTTTCTGCGACGAGCGCGGCGAGTTTCCCGATTTCGCTCTGCCTGCCCGTTGCTATCGCAACACCGAGTCCTGTTCCCTCAACCACGAGCGTACCCGCGAACGCGATGTTCGTGCGCTCCGCAAGAATGGTCGCTTCTGAGAGCGGTTCCGTGTGCTTCGCTACGGGGAGCGACTCACCAGTGAGGATGGCCTCGTCGAGGAGGAGTCCCTCAGTGGAAATGAGCCGGAGATCCGCAGGCACGCGCATGCCGTGGGTGATGTGTACGATGTCCCCGGGGACGACGAGGCCGGCATCGATATCGCGCTCCCTCCCCTCCCTGATGATGCGGGTGCGCTCTTCGATGTACGAGTGGAGATCTGCTATTGCGCGCGCCGCCTTATGCTCCTGGTAGAAACCGAGGACGGCGTTCACGAGTATGGCGAGGAGTATGATGGTCGCGTTGAGCGGTTCATGGAGGAAGATGGTCACCCCGAACGCGAATGCGAGAATGACGATGAGCGGACTCGCGAGCTGACGAAAGAAGATGATGATGGCTGGCGTCTCTTTCGAACGCATGATTGTGTTCCGTCCGAAGGTCGTATAACGTTTCTGTCCCTCATGTTCGGTGAGACCCGTACGTGCATCGGTTTCGTATGCGCGCGCGACCGCATCAACGGGAAGCGACCACGGGAGTTGTCGGTTGGGTTCAGAGAGCATGATGTGCATCGATTACCTTGTGCATTCATTTCAGTGTAGCATTGAGACCCATTAACGTGCGTTCGCTCTCCACGTCATCTAGAAAATTGACAGTAGTGCCGAAAAACACTATCGTAGTGTCAAGCTTTTGAATCTCGTGTAGGCTTAAGCTGCAGATACATACCGTCGGTCTTGTCTCTGGATCATCGTACCTGCACAGCCCCGAAACACTCGTGTTTCGAACTATTTCACATCATGCATAACCCTTCACACCGACCCAGTCGGAATTCGCGTTCGCGTCGGCGCTTTGGCCGGAGCCCGCGAATGACCGGCGCACAGACCTCGCACCATTCGCACGGGCGAGAGCGACACGACCGTAGCCGTTCCGGACACGGTCACGGCCGTGGTCGCGTCCAGCCGACGTTCAATCCGACGCAGTTCATCAACCGCAACCCCATCACGGTCGCCGAGGTGCCGGAGGTCTACACCCCGACCCACACCTTCATGACGTTCGGGCTGAATGGCCGCCTCACTGCGACCGTCACGTCGCTCAATCTCACAACCCCGACCCCCATCCAGGATCAGATCATCCCGCTCATTCTCAAGGGACACGATGTTGTCGGGCTCGCAGAGACGGGCACCGGGAAGACCGCCGCGTTCCTCCTCCCGCTCATCGACAAGACACTCCGCGACCGCAATCGACAGACGCTCGTCCTCGCGCCGACGCGCGAGCTCGCCGTCCAGATAGAGGCGGAACTCAAGAAGCTCGCACGCGGACTCGGCCTCCACTCGGTCGTTTGCGTCGGCGGTGTGAACATCAACCCGCAGATACGCGGCCTCCGCAACCGGAACAATTTCATCATCGGCACTCCGGGTCGCATCATTGACCTCATGGACCGCAAAGCGTTCCACCCGCAGTACCTGACGACCGTCGTCCTCGACGAAGCCGACCGCATGCTCGACATGGGATTCATTGGCGATATGCGGACCATCCTTGCAGCGACTCCGAAGGAGCGAGAGACACTCTTCTTCTCGGCAACGATGCCACAAAGCGCCGCAGCACTCGTTCACGACTTCCTCCGCGACCCAGTGACCGTATCAGTGAAGAAGCATGACGTGACGCGCTCGGTGAAGCAAGACGTCGTACCCTACGATCACCAGACAAAGTTTGAGACGCTCACGAGACTACTCGAGGATCCTGCCTTCTCACGCGTCCTCGTCTTCGGTTCGATGAAACACAGTGTGGAGAAACTTGGGAAGGCGCTCTCGCGCTATGGTATTCCCGCAGAATCTATCCACGGAAACAAGAACCACAACCAGCGCCAGCGCGCCCTCGAAGACTTCAAGCACGGCCGCGTCCGTGTCCTCGTCGCAACAGATGTGGCCGCGCGCGGTATCCACGTCGACGATGTGACCCATGTCATCAACTACGACCTCCCGACTTCGTTCGAGGATTATGTGCACCGCATCGGCCGTACCGGCCGCGCCCACAAGCGAGGCATTGCGCTCACCTTCGTGCCGAATGAGTAGTACTGGCACTATGAGAACGGCCGCCGAACTCTCGTCCGGCTGCCGTGTAACATCCAAAAGAAAAGGCCCGCGATGTTCCGCGGGCCTTTGCTCAGCATTGCGCCGAGCGATTACTTCTGAGGCGGGCAGTTGCTGGTGCACTCTGCCTCGAAGGTCAGCTTGACCTTCCCGCCGCCACCGGTTTTTGCGGCCGGACGGTCGCGGTAGATCACCTTGGGCTTAGCCGCGAGCTTCTCGTTCTCGCCTCGGGCTTTCTCAAGCCCTTCA
>CAZFBT010000034.1:0-9992 GCA_964517185.1 uncultured Candidatus Saccharibacteria bacterium
GAAATTTCATTTTGATATACTGTACAGATGGAATCGTCCAAAGATACACACGATGAGATCCTGAATCTCCTCAAGGAGAATAAGGTGCTCGCTGAAGAGAACCAGCGACTTCTCAAGAAGATGTACCGGAATGATATGATCGGCATCTGGCTTCGGGTCCTCTGGTATGCCGTGCTCATCGGTCTTCCCTTTGCACTCTATTTCTATGTTCTCGAGCCGTACTTCGAGGCGTTCGGTGCGAACATCGAAGTGTTCAAGCAGGGGATGGCGGAGATACCTGGCCTCAAGGGCCTCGAACAACTGTTGCCATCAAAAGGTGAGTAGAGTAGTATAAAGGCCTTCGGAATCTTGCTCAGGTAGCTCAGTTGGTAGAGCATCTCCCTGAAGAGGAGGGGGTCGTCAGTTCGAGCCTGACCCTGAGCACAGCACACAGAAAGCCCCCTGAGGGCATTTTCTGTATGCGTTGTGCACGGGTAAGTCCTCAGTGACTGTTAGGTACATTCAGATGTTAGGGCCGTGAGCTACTCTTAGCATATGCTCACTCAACCATTCATGAACGAATGGCCGTCCATGCGAGACGAACAGCGTTTACGTTGAGCCTAATCCCTGGCTGGAGTTGGTTGAAAAGTATACGGCGGTTGTGGCATGGTTTGATACAATGTGCGTAAGCGTCACATCCTGTGGCTTGTTGGGGGTATGTCATTTCTCGAACAGATATTCGAAAAGATAGTGGAAGAGCCGAGGAACGAACCGGAATCTTCCTCTGTCGCATCGACTCGAGTTGAACCAGAAATGACAGGCACTGATACAGCTCGTCAACCGACCCCTCCTTCTAAAAACGGGTCAGACATCAGCTACTTTGGCTGGAGAGGTCTCAGGTGGCTATCTATGTTGGGAAGGCGACGTGTGGTGAATGAGGGGTTCTCGCCTATCACCAGGCTTATCATCGTTCTTACCCCATTCATCCTCTATGCTGGGTACTATACGTATGGGGAAGTGAAGGCGGGTACCACTCGCATCGCGACTACGCTCGACACCTCTGATACCCTCGCGCAAGGTCTCGTCGGCCACTGGACGTTCGATGGAGCTGACTTCACAGACAGGGTGTATGATCAATCGAGTCAATCGAATCACGGGTACCTTGTTGGAATAGCCACTTCCTCAACGAAATCCGCAGGAAAAATTGGCCAGGGATTGAAACTTGATGGAAGTGGATACGTTCAGCTTCCTCCAACTGCATTCGGCAGTAGTTTGCCGTATTCAATATCCGTGTGGTTTAGACCGCGAATAAATCCACCGAACAATTCGCACACCGCTATATTCTATGGTGGTGATGGCAATGCCTATTCAAGAATTGACTGGGGCCAGAATTTCGGAACGAGCCCAGTGGTGAAGTTCGCTCACCGTCGGCAATCCGATTTACAAGATAGTCTTTCAAGCACGCTTCAATTGAACACCTGGCACCACGCTGTCTTAACCTTTGAAGGTGGGGACGGTACACTCGTTCGTTCGTATATTAATGGGGTACTCGTAGAGGAGGTTCCGGCATACAGCGGGACGATTTCCTCCCCGGAAGTCTACATTGGGATTGAATCATTCGATGGTCTCATTGATGATGTGAGGGTGTACAACCGAACGCTTTCTTCGACAGAAGTACGCAAACTCCATGAGCTCGGTGTAGGCACAAAGATAAACGTCACTGCAACATCGTCGAATCCAATGTTCACCCTGCACGATGGGCTTTTCGGCCACTGGACGTTCAACGGTGAACACCTCAATGGCGACGCCGTATCTGATGCTAGCGGAAAGGGAAATGATGGTTTACTCATATACTCACCCTCGCGTGTGAGTGGAGTGATCGGGCAAGGTCTCGAATTCAATGGTTCGGATCAGCGCGTCAACATAGGAAGTGGAACATTCGGCGTTCCTTCTGGTTCATCGTCCATCACGCTCGCTGCGTGGGTGAAGCCGCATTCCTACTCCAATTTCCGAGGGATAATCAGCAAGGTCAACGCAACACCCCCATTCGGTGGATGGCAACTCAACACGAATGGTTCGATTGGAAATCGATTCGATTTTGCATTAAACATATCAGGAACATGGTACACGAATATTACGAATGGAACACCAGTGCCAACAACCAACACGAACGAGTGGTACCACGTCGCTGGAACGTACGACGGTTCGGCCATGAGACTTTTCATAGATGGGGAATTGGTTTCAACCGCCCAGATTTCTGGAACCGTTGAGTATCAAAACAGCGCATCCCCGGTTTACATCGGTATGAACGGAAGCGGGGCAGGAACGCCGTATTTCGACGGGCTTATCGATGATACTCGGATCTACAACCGTGCGCTATCTGTAGCTGAGGTTCAGCAATTGTACGAAGAAGGCTCAGGGTTTACGGTGAACAACACCATCACTCCGACCATGCTCGAGCAGGGTCTCGTCGGGCATTGGACGTTCGATGGGGGTGACGTGGACTGGTCCTCGACAACTGCTGAGGCACTCGACGTTTCTGGAAACGCGAATCATGGGAACGTTGTTAACTTCGGCTCAAGCCAGGTTGGAATTGGCGTATCTGGCCAAGCCCTTTCCCTCGATGGATCCAATGACTATATTGAATCTACGAGTGTTCCGTTCAACTTTGGAACGGGAAATTTTACGTATAGTGTGTGGGCAAAACGTAGTGGAACCGGAATCAGCAATCTGATGGGGAAGTGGGACAGCCCGTCTGGACCGTATATGCAGTTTGACGTCAACGATAAATTGCGAATGGAGGTATTCGCGGGCAGTCGCGTATATTTCCTTTCCACGAACGCAATCACGGATACGGATTGGCACCACTATGTCTGCATGCGAACCTCTGGCACCAACATAGATTGCTATATGGATGGAGCCATTATGGCTGGAACAGACTCATTTTCCGGCACGCCAAATGCTGATACCTCCACGAACCTTATTGTTGGGGGAATCAGCACCAACACAGGAGCTGAAAAGCCCTTCAAGGGGACAATCGACGATGCTCGCGTTTATAACCGGGCACTCACCTCAGGCGAGGTGACAGACCTCTACAATATCGGACGACGAGGAGAGTAGACGTTTCATTTGATGGTTCGAAGGTCTTTCAAGAGGGTACGGAATCCAGTGGAACCATTTCAACCCCCAGAGATCTCAATCGCAGTTGAATCCCTATGCGTCACCGCTGCCAACCTATTGGTGGTCGTATCGTTTGCTCTGTACGTGTAATCGAAGAACGTTTCGAAGATGAGCGCTGCCAGTTTACGTTGAGGGTAGGTGGTATTTTATCACACATAAAGAGCGCCCACAGAGCGGGCGCTCAAGAACTACCTGAATCTGTGTCCGATTGACAGATTCACTGACCCTCGGTCAGTAGGGAAAAGCGATATTCTTAGGTTCGTCTTGCTCCCGAGGGGATATGCTACGGTGGGGATTGCTACAGGGATTGGGTAGCCGTTGTACCGGACACGGTAATACCCAGTAGCGAAACCCACGGTCACACCGTACTGCACTCGCGCTATGCAGCCGAGGTGGAAGTGATGCCCGATGTAGAGACTCACCTTCTTGCGTGAGTTCACGAAGAACCCGGCGGTATCGTAGCTAAGCTCTGAATCGCGGTACGTTTTCGCAAGGAGAGCATCGACGTACCCACCCTTCCAAGTGTGTCCAAGGCCCAGATTGATATTGTTTCGCTCGTTGTTGTTGGTGAAATGAACAGAACCAATATGCAGTAGTAGACCGTCGTTTGCTCTTGAATGCGACGTTGAACACAACAGAAAAACGAGGAATAATACCTGCACCCACATGAGACGCTCCCAGTAAACGAACTATAAATATCAAAACACAGAATACATAAAATTTCAAGCCTTCAAAAAAGAGGCGGCGTCCTCGCTGGACAGCGCTTATTTGGGGAGGTGGTGACTTTTGACAGTCAGTCGAGCACTCCGTTCCTTGTCGAGTTTCGGGAGCGTGATCTCGAGGAGTCCATGCTTCTCTTTCGCTTCTGCTTCGTCGATGATGATCTCTTCGGGGAGGAGGATGGTGCGTGAGAAGGAACCCCAGAAAAGCTCGCGATGGTAATAATCCTCGTCTGGCGCTTCTTGCATTTCCTCTCGCTTTCCCCTGAGGGTTACCATATCGCGCGTGATGCTGATATCGAGGTCTTCGGGGTTCACACCCGCGACGAGTGCACGAATGACGATAGCGTCTCCAGTCTGGTACATATCGATAGGAAGCTCGCCATCTGTTCCTTCATCAAGGTTATTGGGCCACTTGCCGCTACGGTCATCCTCATTTTGTTCGAGGTTGCCCTCCACTCGCTGGTCGTCGAACTGTTGTTCACTGTCGAATCCGTCATCCTGAGTGGTATTGAGCTTTACAGAACCGGTGAGTCGTTCGAGAAAGGACGGTTTTTTCATAGAGCTTTACGATGAATTTTTTCTAACTGCTTCACTTTTTCGAACACAAGAAATAGAATGATGATTCCCATCCAAACGAACATAAAGACACCCAAGATGGTTTCGCCTTCATCTTCATTGGTTGCTTCCATTATAAAAAAGTTGAATAGTGTGTGCAATACGATGGCAATGCATAAGCCAAACGTTGCGGAGAATATCTTGACCAGATCTCGTTTATAGAACGAGAGTGCCATGAAGACGCCGACCGTACCTGAAGCGAGTACGTGAAGAAGCGTTGCACCGAGGAAACGAAAGTTCCCGGTCTGCAGGGAGCCAACAACGTCGCCCTGCTCGAGGGGATTGAAGATGAAGAGTGCATTCTCGAGTGCTGAGAAGCCGAGCGCGATGGTGATCATATAGATGATGGCATCTATCGGTTCGTCGACCATCTTATTCCACAGGACGACCATGAGTGCTGCGGCATACTTGAGGACCTCTTCAATGATGACCCATACGATGAAGAGGTTCTGACCCGAGAAACGGTCGATTGCGAACTGCTGAAGTGGCAGGACGAGTACAACAACGAGCATACCTGCGAGGAAGGCAGAGGCAATGAGCGAGCGTGGTTCCGGTCGAGCAGAATCTTCCCGGAGCCAGAACCACAACCAAAAGAGAGCCGGTATGAGCCCGGCGAGAAAGGCAATGGCGAAATGTGTGGAATTGAAGTCAGCGACTGTCATCCGGGATGTATTGTATCATCCCTGCGTCAGATAATCGGGCGCGACCAAGGGTCGCGCCCGAAATCAGAGTACAATTGTTACTAGTGTCGCTGGGCACACGGCCACTGAGCGACCATGAGGATTTCACGCTCATCTCCGCGGATGTTTACCGGAAGTTCTTGCCAAATTGCTTCGGTCACGAACGGCATGAAAGGGTGGAGCATCTTGAGCGAGGTGACGAGACACTCGCGGAGAACGTACTGGCGGGCATACCGAGCCTGTTCATCCTCGCCATTCAACACGGGTTTCGATTCTTCGAGCACCTTGTCAGCGAGCTCATGCCAGACATAATGGTAGGCATCCTCGGCTGCGAGGTAGAGTTTGAAATCTTCTATCCCTTTTCCAATATCTCGAACCTTGGTTTCGACGGCAGCAAGTATCTCGCTGTCACGCGCGGAGTAGTGTGGCGTACGATCGAATGAGACATCCGTGGTGCTCGAGAGGATGAAGCGGCTAATGTTCCAGAGCTTATTTGCGAAGTGCTTGTAACCGCGTACCTTGTCCTCGGATATCGGCACGTCATTCCCGGGCGCGGCGCCAATGATGAGCGAGAGGCGTGTCGCATCAGCACCGTACTTCGCTATCATGTCGACGGGGTCGATGATGTTCCCCAAGGACTTCGACATCTTTCGTCCTTTGCTGTCGCGCACGAGGCCGTGGAGGTAGACCTGCCTGAAGGGGAGCTCGCCGAGGAGGAACGTACTCATGAGAACCATACGCGCGACCCAGAAGAAGAGGATGTCATATCCTGTCTCGAGAACGCTCGTCGGGTGGTACGTTGTGAGGTCAGAGGTCTCGTCCGGCCAGCCGAGGGTCGAGAACGTCCAGAGGCCTGACGAGAACCACGTGTCCAAGGTATCAGAATCCTGCTCCCAGCCTTCACCAGAAGGAGGAGTTACATCGCAGTATATCTCCTCGCCACGGTACCATACGGGGATGCGATGCCCATACCATATCTGACGACTGATGCACCAGTCGTGCAGGTTGTCTATCCAGTGGTAGTAGATCTTCTCAAAGCGGTCGGGGAAGATGGTGATGCCAGCACCTTCGACAGCCGCACGCATGAGCTTCTTGAGGCTGACTGTATCACCCTCGTTGATACCTGGGATGCGTGAGGGACCCATTGTGAACTCCTTATTTACATCAATGAACCACTGAAGCTTTATCTGTGGTTCGATGGTGCCACCGCCTCGGCTATTCGTCGCCACATTATGGATATACTGTTCCTCGACCTTCACGACGAGCCCCTTTTTGGTGAGCTTCTGAATGATAGCAGGCCGAGCCTTCTTGATGTGCATGCCGGCGAATTCGCCTGCGATGGGGAGAAGTAGCCCGCGTTCGTCGATTATCTGTTCTTTATCGAGACCGTTGCGTGTGGCGATGTCAAAGTCGGTTGCATCGTGCCAGGGTGTGATGGTCATAACACCAGTGCCGAATTCCATATCGATGGCGTTATCCTTCACAACCGTCGCAGTGATGGGACCGTTTATCCACTCGAGTTCAAGCTTCTGACCATGTGCATATGTTTTGTATCGTGCATCGTCGGGGTGCATGACGACGTACTTATCGCCGAACTTTGTTTCAGGGCGCGCCGTACCAATGACGAACGGTCCGTACTGGAGGTAGTAAAACGGGTCGGTCTTCTCGACATGTTCGATCTCATCATCTGAAACTGTGGTCTGGAGGTTTGGGTCCCAGTTCACAATGCGTGCGCCATGGTAGATGAGGCCTGCATCGTACATACGCTTGAAGGCTGTTGTAACTGCTCGATATCTCTGTTCATCGAGAGTGAACGCGTAGCGACTCCAGTCAAGCGACGAACCCATTTTCTTTGTTTGCCCGATAATCGTCTCCTTGCTCTCTTCGGCGAACACGGTAATACGATTGAGGAGTTCTTCGCGACCGATGTCATGGCGTGTCTTCTTCTCCTTTTTGTAGATGAGGTCTTCGACCTTTGACTGTGTCGCTATGGCTGCAGAATCGGTGCCAGGGAGCCAGAGGGTGCGCTTCCCGCGCATGCGATTGTATCGTACGAGGATGTCCTCGATAGCGAGCATTGCGGCATGTCCCATATGGAGCGTGCCGGTCACATTGGGCGGAGGGAGGACGATGGAGAACGGCTCCGCAGCAGAGTCGACGACCCCCTTCTCGACGCAGGTGTCAGGATTGAAAAAGCCCGAACGCTCCCAGAGCTCATAGAGCTTCGCTTCGACTTCTGCGGGCGCGTACGGCTTGAGGAACACCTCAGGGATGTTCGTGGCGGAGAGCTTATCTCTCTCTGTGCCTCCATTGCTCATAACGGAGCGATAGTAACATGGAAACGCGGTGTATTAAAAGTGCCATGCCACATAGCACTCACTGAGCGAGCGACAGGTTGCCGCACGCTGTGATGCTCTCCGATTGATCGCGGGTGATTGCACAATCCTTCCGTGCATGGCCTGCGAGCGCAATCATGATGCTGTTATCAGTCGTGAGGTTTCTCGGTGGCATGTAGACCATGAGCATCGGATACTGCTTGCGGAAGTATGGTTTGAAGGTCTCACGGATATGGGTATTTGCAGAAACACCTCCACCGAGGATAAGGGTCTGGGCATTGTACATCTCAACTGCGGTACGTGCCTTTGCAAGGAGTACGGTCGTGACTGCCTCCTCAAACTCAAGCGCGAGGGCGGCTCTTTCATCTTGAGTATACTCCTTACCTTCGAGCGCATAGCGGACCGCGGTCTTAATGCCTGAGAACGAGAAATCGAGATTGTCTGATTCAAGCATGGGGCGGGGAAGTTTGACTGACGATTCAAGACCTCGTTCGCGCGCAATCATGGCGAGCTTACTTATTTCCGGTCCACCCGGGTATGGGAGACCGAGCATGCGCGCGACCTTATCGAACGCTTCACCGACAGCATCGTCGCGGGTTTGTCCAACGCACTCATAGCTTGCCCAGTCCTTCATGAGGACGAGCTCAGTATGTCCACCTGAAATGAGGAGCGCAATTACCGGAAAAACCAGTTCGGGTATGGTCGAGCCATCGAAGATAGAGGAGAGAATGTGACCCTCCATATGATTGATCGGTACGATGGGCACGTTCCAGACCTCGGCGAGTGCACGAGCAAAATTGATACCCACCCAAAGTGCAGGTTCGAGTCCTGGACCGTGGGTGACCGCAATGAGGTCAATGTCAGGCTCAGCATACTGTTCGAGGAAGTGGACGAGAGCTTCCACGAGGCCGTGCTCGCGCACGAGAATCTCGGAAAGCTTTGTTACAGTCTCGTGGGATAGCGGTTGTTCGTCAGGATTGAGGAGATGTGCATCAGCGAGCGCCCGTTCGAGCATCGGGATAAGTGTCTTCGCATGTTCTCGCTTCGCGAGTGCGGGGAAAACACCACCGTACTCGCGGTGGATGTCGACCTGCGAGAAGAGTGCATTCCCGAGCACCTCGTAGGCCGCATGGGGAAATGAGCCAGTCGCGTGCACCACGCTCACTGCAGTCTCGTCACAGGATGTTTCAATGCTGAGGATATTCATATCGTTACTGTGTGGTCCATTTTGAGGTCTTTGATGCCTTTCGTGATGATGCGGGAGAGCACCTTGAGGTCGATACCCTCGAGGCTCTTGAGGTACAGACAGCCTTTTCCAGTGCGATGCGGGCCGAGTTTTGCGAGCAGGCTGCCGTAGTCAGCGTACCCGGGCATGATGTAAATGACCAGACCGGACTTCCGAGGAGCGAACCCTGTCGCGAAATACGCCCCCTCGTCTCCGTTACTGCGGTGGTAGATGTACGAGCCGTACCCAATGATGCTCGGACCCCACATCTTTGGCTTTACTCCAGTCGTCGTATTGAAGAGGGTAAGGAGACGCTTCGCATCAGCGCGAAGCAATGCATCGCGAATCGAGGCAATGAACGCTGTCACACTTACAGAATTCTTTTTCGTCTTTAAGTGTATCTTCTTTGGCATACAGATGTGTTGCTGGTGTCAAGACTCGCGTACGAGGTATCAGGTGCTACAACAGTGACCGCTGTATCTGTGCAGCGTGCAGAGTGATCTCTGATCATAAGCTATATTCGACGCCTGGAGGCTGGATAAAGAGAGAAAGTCATACGGTTCGGCACTGGAGATCTGTTCGGCGCAGTGTTCACTGTATAGGTGCCTATACCAATCATATCGAATCCATAGGCAAAAGCTAGGGTGTCAGAAAATGGCTTGGTTCGTGATGGAATTTGTGACTGTGGGTCGTTGCTAAGCAGCCCTCGTCGGACTTGATGTCCATAGGGAACACACTGGGCTCCTATCATGTACCTGCCCTCGGTTCGCTGGTTTGGTTAATCAGTGGGGTCAAGTTGCTAAGCATAATTCTTCACTATGTTCGAATTCTGCCAAGCACTTTCTCCCTGGCTCGGTTGCTTCAGCATTCTTAATAGCCAAAACATACCTGTGCCTCGCACCAGAGTACGCAGGCAAAGTAGTTTGCCTACTCTCATAAAAATGACACTTCGATTGAAGTGTCATTTTTATGAGTACTCTGGTGCGCGGTGCAGGACTTGAACCTACGACCCCCACAATGTCAATGTGATGCTCTACCAGCTGAGCTAACCGCGCAAATTGTATGTATCTGTACCGTTCTGCTCCTGCGGCGCTCAATGTGAGTCCTTACAGGACCTGTTCAGGTTGTATGATAGTTTACTTCCTTTGAGTCGTAAACTATCGACAACCTCTTGCGACAGTCTCCCAGACTGTCTCACTCTACCAGCTGAGCTAACCGCGCGTGGGGAATTACTATAGCAGAGGGTGCTTCAAAC
>CAZFBT010000035.1:0-9970 GCA_964517185.1 uncultured Candidatus Saccharibacteria bacterium
TATCAAGCGGCTCGTGATGCTCCCATCACCGCAGACGCGCTTGAACTCAGCGATGTCGTTCTCGGTCACCTTCGTCTCGAGGGACTGTCCGCCCATAAGGTGGTACATGATGGAGGACGCCCCTTCGGTGTGACCCAATGAGAGCGCATGACCCAATTCGTGCGCGAGCACGAGCTCGAGTTCTTCGCGAGTCCCGAATTGGTAGATATTGATGGTCGAGCTCTCAAAGTCACCTTGGGTAAACTCATGTGTCTCGGAGAACCGGCGATTATATTCATCTACGGTCTTGTTGTAATCGGTGACAATGGAGTTCCCGCGAGCACTCAAGGTATTCATTTGCTTCGCAAGCACATTGAGATCGTCGGTGAGTCCAATGAGCGTATCTTGTTCCTTTGCCAGTTCTTCCTGTGTCCTCGTGAGGCGTTCGTAGACATCCCGTGGCGCCCCACCTTTCTCGTTCCAGTCGGCGACCTCTCGATTGTATTTTTCGAGCTTTGTCTCATACGCGTCCGTTCGCGACTCGTACTCATCCTTGAGGCTGTCATACTCACGGAGAAGACGCTCATACTGAGTCTTAATGCTTTCGTTCATATCCTGGGTCTCAGTGAGCACCTCGCGGAGTCGCTCCTCTTCGTTTGCCTCTGCCTGCCGGTCATCGAAGATGAAGTTTATCGATACCTTCCCTACCTCATCGAACATGAAGAGGTTCTTCCCGGTGGCGTCCTCCCACATTGATTCTGCAGACGACACTGCGTTCCGCGCCTCCTCGTAGGAGATGTTGAAGCGAGAGTCTAAAGCCCCAATGCGGTAGGAAATGGGCACGGGACAGACCGCCTTGGCGATGTTGTACCAGTACGTCCCGCCAAAGAGTAGAGCCACAATCAAGAGCAGGGTGAGGCTTTTCATTAACCCACTATAGCAAAAATCACAGGTTCAGATAAGAACCCCCGGGGGCCACAATCAGCACGAGGCCGAGGGTTTCTTTCGATGCGCTTCACTATTACCAACTCAACGCTCCGCCGGTCTTGTACTCAGTCACCCGGGTCTCAAAGAAATTCTTCTCCTTCGGAAGGTCAATGGCTTCGCTCATCCAGGGGAACGGGTTCTCGACGCCGAACTGTATGGGGAGTCCGACTCGCTCGAGGCGGCGATCAGCGATGTGTTCGATGTACTGCTTGAAGCCCGCCGCGTTCATGCCGAAGATGCCCTTCGGGAACACCTCCTGCGCGTACGTGTACTCGAGACGCGCTGCCTCGCGGATGTATCCGACGATCTTGTCCTGGAACTCCTTCGTCCAGAGTTCAGGCTGTTCTTCACGGATGGTGTTGATGAGCTGGCAGCCGAAATTGAGGTGCATCGACTCGTCGCGCATGATGTACTGGATCTGCTCGGCACTTCCAGTGAGCTTGTGTTGGCGCTGGAAACCGAACATGACCGCGAACGACGAGTAGAAGAAGATGCCTTCGAGGATGAGGGAGAAGATGCACATGTTCTCGAGGAATTTCTGGTCGTTCGCGAACGTACCTGTCTCGAAGTTCTTGTCGAAGATGCCCTCGTTGAAGTTGAGGATGAAGCTCGCCTTGTTGTAGATGGCATCGCGCTCGCGGTACATGTTGAATATCTTCGATTCATCCATCGCGAGGGACTCAACGATGTACTGGTACGCGTGCGTGTGGATGGCTTCCTCATACGCCTGGCGGAGGAGGTACATGCGGACTTCGGGCGAGGTGATGTGGCGGTACGCGGCTATGACGATGTTATTGGCCGCGATGGAGTCGGCGGTCGTAAAGAAACCGAGCACCGTCTCAAAGGCGTGTCGCTCATCCTCAGTAAGAATTGTTTTCGACTTCCACTGCTCGATGTCGAGTTGCATCGAAATCTCCGTTGGGAGCCAGTGGTTCGCGTTCGCCGCATTGTAGTAGTCCCACGCCCACGCGTGCTTCATCGGGTAGAGCTGGATGACGTCGGCATCCTCGCCGTTGATGACGCGGCGCTTGTTTATCTCGACCGGTGGGGCATTCTTTCTGATAGACATGGAACTATGTACTACGCAACTACTAAAGTGGGACCACTATTCTATCACTCATTTCAATTCTGGATAGCAATGATGATCTTCAGCGAGACACTCGCCAAAAAACCTCAGCGCCGAGGCGCCACGCCGCAGGGACGCGAGGCGTATATGGACATACGATGAGCGTCCCTGCGGCGATGGCAACACTGGCGATGAGGGAATTTTGGCGAGTGTCACTGGCATGCTTCACAGATGGCATCTTCAGCGACATGCAGCTTGATGTTCGGCTTCGCCGCTGGCTTCACTTCCACCTTATCGGCCTCGATGGACGCGCGAGTGATGGGCGAGACGACCGGGAGCGCGCTCGGCGGTTTCGTGGCGACCGTCGTCGGCGTCGGCGTACTTACCGCAGTGAAGGTGGTACCCTCGACGACCGGTCGGGCAGGCGTCTCCTTCGGGGCGGAATCATCACCACTCTTCCTGAGGTGTGTGCCCTCCGCGCCAACAGTCGATTTCTCGACCTGCGTCGCGCCGAGCGAGCGAAGGTAGTACGTCGTCTTCAGTCCGAGTTCCCACGCGTAGAGGTAGAGCTCGGAGAGTTCCTGGCCGGAGGTGCCGCTGAAGAAGATGTTGAGGGACTGCGACTGGTCGATCCACTTCCCGCGGTACGCCGCGGCCTTCATGATCCAGCGCATGTCTATCTCGAAGGTCTCCTTGTACTTCTGCTTGAGTTCAACTGGGACGCTCGGGATGTCCTTGAGGCTCCCATCGTTGTACTTGATGGCCTTGAGCATCTCGTCATCCCAGAGGCCTATTTTCTTGAGGTCCTCGACAAGGTACTCGTTCACGATAATGAAATCGCCGGAGATGTTCGATTTCACGTAGATGTTCTTGTAGATGGGCTCGTTCCCGGGCACAGAACCCGCGATGTTCGAAATGGTCGCGGTCGGCGCGATGGCCATCGTGTTCGAGTTCCGCATCCCGTACTGCTTCACCGACTCGCGGACGACACTCCAGTCGAGGCGTTCAGCGCGGTCCACATCGGTCGACATCCCACGCTCTTTCTCGAGGAGCGAAATGGTGTCGATCGGGAAGATACCACGGTCCCACTTCGAACCCTTGAAGCTCTGGTATGCACCGCGCTCGCGGGCGAGTTCGGAAGAGGCGAGGATGGAGTAGTAGGCGATGACTTCCATCGAGCTGTCGGAGAATTCGACGCACGCGTCAGACGCGAAGGGGATGTCGAGCATGTAGAGCGCGTCCTGGAATCCCATGATGCCGAGACCGACTGGGCGGTGCTTCATGTTGGAGTTGTGAGCCTCGATGGTCGGGTAGAAGTTGAGGTCGATGACATTATCGAGCATTCGCATTGCGGTTCGGACAGTGCGAGCGACCATGGCTTCATCAAAGACTCCATTCACAATGTGCTTTGGATAGTTGAGCGAGCCGAGATTGCAGACGGCCGTCTCTTCTGCCGAGGTATTGAGCGTGATCTCGGTGCAGAGGTTCGAATTGTGGATAACGCCGACGTGATCCTGCGGCGAACGAATGTTCGAGGGGTCCTTGAAGGTGATCCAGGGGTGCCCGGTCTCGAAGAGCATGCCGAGCATCTTCTTCCAGAGGTCGCGCGCCTTGAGGCGCTTCGTGAGCCGGAGCTGTCCCTCATCGGCGAGGAGTTCATACTTCTCGTATATTTCCTCGAACTTCTTGCCGTAGACCTCGGTGAGCTCCGGGGTCTCGTCTGGCGAGAAGAGCGTCCACTGCCCGTCTTCCCTGACGCGCTTCATGAAGAAGTCAGAGACCCACGAAGCGGTGTTCATGTCGTGCGTGCGGCGGCGCTCATCGCCCGTGTTCTTTCGGAGTTCAAGGAAATCCTCGAAGTCGATGTGCCAGTTCTCCATGTAGACACACGTCGCGCCGCGCCGCCGCCCCGAACGGTTGATGGCGACCGTCACATCGTTCGCTATCTTGAGGAATGGAATGACACCTTGCGAGGTAATGCCGGAGGATTTGAGTTGTGCCCCCGTACCGCGGAGCTTACTCCATGCGGTGCCGATACCGCCTGCCCACTTCGAGAGCATCGCGTTGTCGCTGTAGACCTTGAAGATGTGCTTGAGGTCATCCTCGACGACATTGAGGTAGCATGAGGAGAGCTGGGGGTGCGGCGTGCCGGCATGGAAGAGGGTCGGTGTCGAGGGCACGAAGCGGAGCTCGGACATGATGTCGTAGAACTCGATGGCGCGCGCCTCCTTCTCGGCACCCTCGTTGAGTGCAAGGCCCATCGCGACACGCATCCACATCATCTGGGGCGTCTCAATGACCTTGCCGTCGACGCGTACGAAGTAGCGGTCGTGGAGGGTCTCGATGCCGAGGTACATGAAGAGGTCGTCCCGCGCAGGGTCGAGCGCCTGGGCGAGCTCATCGAGGTCGAACGAGAGGAGTCGCTCATCATACTTCTTCGCCTCAACGCCGCGCTTCATGTTGTGCGTGAAGGCGGTGCGGTATGCGCGTACCCGATCGCGCTCGTCTGCATACGTTCCCCTGCCGATGGCTTCATCGGCGACGCGGGAATTCAGTTGGCGTGCGGCGACCATCGAGTATGCTGGGTCGCGCTCAATGCGCGCGCGGAGAATGAGTGTGACGAGCTTCGCCATCTCGGAGGTCTTGATGCCTTCGTAGACCTCTCGCTCCACCTGTGCAACAACATCATCGAGGTCGATGTCATTCTCGTAGCCCGTCACAAATGCGGCGATGTACGCACGCATTTTCTCGCGAGAGAACTGCTCCAGAGATCCGTCACTGCGCTCGATCATGAGTCGCGCTTCTTCAATCTCCTTGACGACCTCCTCTTTACGCGCCTCGCTCTGCTGGTAGCGGTAGAGGATGTACGCCTTCGCGACCGTGAAGTACCCGCGCTCCATGAGCGTGTTCTCGACGAGGTCCTGTACCTGCTCGACAGTCGGACAGTGCTCCTTCCCCTCGCACAGAACGCCGAGACTTGCGACAACACGGCCAGTCATCTGCTCGAGGGTGGCATCATCCACCGGAACCTGTACCGCGGCGAACGCTTTTTTCATCGCGATGACTATCTTCGTGGGGTCGAATGGTACCACCATTCCATTGCGCTTTGTAATTGTGGTGATCATAGTGCAGGTACGATTTACACATTTATAAGGTCCTCAGAGAGCGCGAAATTTGAGGGCTACTGGGCAGGCCCACGTATCGGGTGGGTTAAAAAAGAATGTGCCTGCCAGGACACACGTAGAGCATTCGGCGTGTGTTACCCGTTATGATATCAGCACGCGCGCAACCTGAATACCCGACGCAAATCAAAGGTTTTTTCAGTGTGGTGGCCAAAAATAAGGGCTCCCGAGGTACTCCTCATTCGCAAACATGTGGATAGCAATATCGGTTGGATTGGCGCAAGCCCCGTTAGAGATTGTGTAGTTATGTTATCAGAATGAAATCACCATAGGAGTCGCACAGATAGATGAACCTATGCAGGTGGTACGTCTATGGAAGTGCCCGCACTTCCTATCTCTAACGGGGCAAGACTTGTGGCGCATTCGAATATGTTTCAGAGTCACAAAAATCTCCCTTTCATGTAATGAAAGCAATCTAAAACGAAACCGCGGACTCCTTCGAGGCCCACGGTTTCTTCTATCCTCTACGCCCTCTACTCTCTATCTTCTATTATCGTTTGAGGCTATCCCGTATCTCTCGGAGGAGCTTCACCTCTTCCGAGGGCTCAGCCGGCTTCTCGGGGACCGCTTCTTCCTTCTTCTTGAGCGCATTCATGCCCTTGATGGCTAGAAATATGACGAATGCAATGATGATGAAATCAACGACGCTCTGGATGAACGCGCCGTACATGAGCGACGTGTCCCCAAATGGAATAGCAAGGTCACTAAAATCCACTCCTCCGAGCGCTTTGCCGATAATGGGAGTAATGATGTTATCGACGAGTGAGGAAACGATCTTTCCGAACGCTCCGCCGATGACAACTGCGACTGCGAGGTCAACAACATTGCCGCGCATCGCGAAAGCTTTGAACTCACTGATGAAACCTTTCATACGAATTACATTACCAATTAATGGGCGTGTCCATGAGTATGCTGCCCGTCGAAAGGAACGTTGTCAACGGTGTGGGTTGCGTACCATTTTGCGGCGATGAATGTCGTGAGTGGCACTGCGAGCATGAGACCTATGGAGCCGATGAGTATGCGGATGAGCTCGACCGCGACGACCTCCTGGTTGAGGGAGAGCGTAAGCGATGACCCTGCGCTCACCATGAGGAGGACGAGCGGGAGCGATACGCCGATGTACGCGAACGCGAGCGTATTGACGAGCGCACCGATGTGGTCGCGCCCGACGTGAAGCGCCCGACGGTAGAGCTCGCCGACACCGAGCGCCGCGTTCGCGCGCCGGAGCTGTTCGACGACCGAGACTTGCGTGATGGCAACATCATCGAGGATGCCGAGGAGGCCGATGACGATGCTCCCCAAGAGGAGTCCTCCGAAGTCGAGTGTCCCCTTCGTGCTGAAATTGAGATAAATGGATGCGTCGTCACTCAATCCCGTGAGGTGCGCCACATCGGTCCACACGGCTGCGATGATACCCGTGAAGATGACGGCACTGAATGTGCCGAGGAGCGCGAGCGTTGTCTTTACCCGGAACCCATGTGTCATGTAGAGCATGAATGCGAGCATGACCCCGGCGACGAGAACGCTCACTATGACGGGCGAGTATCCCGCGAGGAGGAGCGGCACGAGGACGAGAAAGATGACTGCAATGCTCCCCGCGAGACTTGCGAGCGCTCGAAAACCTTGCCGGCCCGCGAATACAATGAGCACGAGGGCAAAGAGCGCTCCGAGAAGGATGAGCGGAGCTCGGCGGTCGACATCCTTGAGCGTGTAGTACTCGACCCCGTCTATGGCGACAAGCCGGTTCACGTATATCGAGTCCCCTGCTTCGAGCGTGATGAGGTCGTTCTCGAACACGGCCTCGTCGCCCTCCCGAACGCCCTCCTCGATACGGACGCGCACCTCCTGGATGAGCGCAGTTGTGTCGGTGCCGATGATATCACGCTTTCGCTCGCTCACGATCTCGAGGACTTCAGCATGCACCGTCTCCTGGAGTTCCTGGTAGACTGACTGACTTGTGACTACGAGAGGAAGAAACGAGAGGAAAGTGATGACTAGATATTTCATTCTTAAAAGTATACACTTTTGGCATCGTGCTTGAAGCCTTACTCGCATCCATACTCATTGCAATCCTATCCCTAGGAGGCGTGCTCGTGTTCCGCAAGAGCGGTTATCTTACCGGTACGCACCGTTTCGTCCTCCCTGTTGCCGTTGGGGTATTCCTCGGCGTTGTTTTCTTCGAGCTTGTTCCTGAAACCCTCGAGGCATCACATGAGTGGGGACCTTTGGTGATACTCGGTGGTTTTCTCGCTTTCTATTTCCTCTCGTTCCTTCTCGATACGTACCACCATCACCACTTTGATGCTGGGGATCAGTGCGCAACCGGCGGCGTTCAACGACTACTTATTGGCGATACGATTCACAATTTTGCAGACGGCATCGTCGTCGCCTCGGCATTCATGGTAAATCCAACAGTCGGTGTACTTACAACGATTGGTGTCGCACTCCATGAGATACCGCAGGAGATAGCAGAATATGGGGTACTCATTGCATCCGGGTGCACACGCGCACGCGCAGCACTCTATAATTTTCTCTCAGCGATGAGTATTATTGCAGGAGTACTTATCACCTACTTCGTTGCCGAGGTGATGGGTGAATATGTTTACATCTTCACAGGTATCGCCGCTGGCAATCTCCTCTATATCGCGACCGCAGACCTCATCCCTGAACTACGAGATTCACACCGAAATCACTTCTTCTCGACCTTCATTGCAACACTCATTGGTGCAGCGCTCATTATAGGGACTATTTATTACGCCCACGGACTTGGCGAATAGCACACAGGGGATTCATTACTGACCGATGAGGATTCGTGCGACATAGTATCCAAGCCCCGCACCGAATACGAACGTGAAAAAGAGGATGGTGATGATGTCATTATTGTCCATGGTTCCAGAAGTGTACCAAAAAGTTCAGATGGGAAAAACCGCGCGCCGAGGCGCGCGGTTTGTGAGATAAGTGGCTCACGAGTCCTCTATCACTCGAGCGATTCGAGCGACCGCAACTGATTTGCAGCACACTCGAACAGGAAACTCGGAAGCCTCTCTTCCACCTCGAAGGCGTCACGATTGAGCTCGAAAATGAGCTCTGCTGCCTCCTTTGGAATGTGGAGGCCGTACACAAGATGCGGGAACCGCACCATGTGCGCGAGGAGGCCCAGTGCTCTTGAAACCTCAGACCAGTCGCTTCGAAAAACACTGTGTATGACTTGTTGTAGCGGCTGGTCCCCATCCTTGTATAGCGAGAGGAGGAAGCGTACATTGCTACGCCACTCCGTTGGAGTTTCTCCTGCGAGCACTTTGCCCGCGGTTTCGAGTAAAGCCACTCGATTCACGTTCATCCTTCATCCCCTCTAGAGGTACAAAACGGAAAATATTATGCATTTCCATTAAAGTAATGTCAATAGCTTCTGCACGTTCCGCTGGCAAGAGGCACCATTGCAATCAAGAGTTGAAATGGTCTACTGTCCTTCATCGTGGGGTTCATGCTTGAGTCCGAGCGTGTTTTCTGATTGTGCCTTTTGTCCAAGTTCAGTCCCAAGGTCTTTCGTAATCCTAAGCCGTTCATTAAATAGATCACGTAGACTCTGCTCAATTTCTGCTACTTGTTGGTCATAATCATTATCAACCCCGGGGTATTGGGCGGAAGCTGAACACAGACGAATATACTCACGCTCTAAATCGTTCATTTCAGCATTGAGTTTAGCAAGTACTTGTTCTATTGCATTTGGAGCATGTTCGCCCAGAGTAATTTTTTCATTCATATGGAGTCATATTCTCACACATGTACGAATAGGCAAGAAAACGTCACTGCCCAGGTATGAGAAAAGCCCCCGAAGTGGCATCTCATACCTGGGCGACGTCGTGTGGGACGTTACCTGCCTGTCGGCAGACAGATTTGAGCAATTAGGTGATACGAGTATCTATATTCCTACGTTTTACCCCACCCCTGAGTGCACTATTCCCTATTGGGGTAATTAACCGTAGAGTTGACTGTGTGAACCGATGGCCACAAATCGCACAAGGTCCTGTTCAATAATGAAATAAATTGCCCTTGTATCTCCCGTAACATCAATACTGAAATGCCCCACCCACTTACCCTTTAGCGAGTGGACTCTGAGTATAGGATTTTCTGGATTCTCAACAAACAAAGTGAGAGCTGCTATGGCTTGTATCTTGGTACGTTTGGGTAACTTTGCAAAATCTTTCTCAAATCGTTTAGAGAGTATGTACTGCATGCCTTAAAGTTTTTTAAGGTGGGCAATGAAATCTTTTGCCTTCATTGGCCCAATGTAATCACCTGCCTCATACTCCTTCCGTGCTTCCTCAATAAGGCCAACGAGATACGGTGTCGGACGATACTGATTTGCAGAAAAAGTAATTTCCTTTTCCCGCACAAACTGCTTCAGGAATGCATTCAATACGGTGCTCAGAGGCACACCAAGCTCCCCCGCAACCTTCTGCGCTTCCGCCTTTAGCTTTTTGTCTGTTTTTATATTTAAAATAGTTTGTGTGTTCATATATACCAAAGTATATATATTGGTATTATTTATGTCAAGCACTGGTGGTGAGGATGTTACCTGCCTGTCGGCAGACAGGTTTGAGCAATTAGGTGATACGAGTATCTATATTCCTACGTTTTACCCCACTCCCGATTGCACTATTGTGTGATGAAAAATCAGGGGGCATATTCAGGTTTAAAAAAGAAAAAGTCGGCGGGTGTTTAGTCCGCCGACCGTCATCGTCAGTGAGGGAAC
>CAZFBT010000036.1:0-9780 GCA_964517185.1 uncultured Candidatus Saccharibacteria bacterium
ATATGGTTCCACAGGTTGGTTGGGAGTCGCCCAGATATGGGTCGATTATGACCACATCATGCAAGCAACTGTGAAAGTCAACGACACGTACTTCAGCACGAAAGCGTATAACACGCCGGCTTGGAAGAACATGGTCATGTGTCAGGAAGTTGGACATGTCTTGGGACTCGATCACCAGGATGAGGACTTCTCGAATGCAAATCTTGGAACGTGCATGGATTATACAAGTGATCCTAGTTCCAATCAGCATCCTGATCAACACGACTACGACATGCTTGAAGAGATATATGCGCACCTCGATAGTGTAAACACTACATTCCCAGCCCCTATCAGTGGTGGAAAGGGTGGTGGCAAGCCATCAAGTATAGGACTTCAAATGGATGTCTCTGATGTCTCAGCGTGGGGCGACGTTGTTAAGACTGATGCTCGCAGCAATAGCCGTCTTTACAAGAGAGCCCTTGATGAAAATATCACGCTCTACACCTTTGTTATTTGGGCAAAGTGATTTCATCAATCTAACCACAGAAAGAACCCCCGCAAGGGGTTCTTTCTGTGGCAGTAAAGCAGGAAGGTACAAATGACCATACAGCTGGCAACAATGCAAGTTCGGCTGAAGTGTGGTGCGAAATAGTTAGTCGAGCAACACTATGCACAGGTCAGAGTCCATAAAATATACGCGTCGTTACAATGCATGAATGCGGCTCGCTGTTTCTATCATGTGCACAGCAATCATATTTTGTAGTGCACTCCTAGTGTGTGTACCTATGTATGCTCATGCAGAATCCTATGGAACCGTCGAAGATTACAGCGCGTGGCTCTCCGGCAACTCGTCGACGTACAAGCGCAATGTGAAGAAGCTCGATGATGAGTCGGTCGAGGAGTTTGCTATACCGGTACTCTTCGGTATCTCACTCTCTGATATGACACCAAATTTCGGCGACCCGCGCGGAGCCGGGACTCGACTCCATGATGGGCTCGACCTCATCGCACCAGAGGGCGTACCCATCGTGACTCCCACCGATGCTGTGGTACTCAAGACGGGGAACGGTCCAAGTTCAGGCAAGGTCGTCTACACGACGAATCCGGGGGGAGAGACTTTTGTGTACATGCACCTCGAGAGCATCGCAGATATTAAATCAGGACAATTGCTGAAGGAAGGAGATCTTATCGGCACCGTGGGCGACACGGGGAACGCGGTGGGCACGCCCCATCTCCACCTTGAGGTGCGGAAGGGAAAAGCGCTCGACCCGTTTCCCCGCATCACGAAGGAGTTCACGCTCAAAGAGAAGATGGGGTTCCTTGCTCGGGCATTCGATACTGTCGATGATGAGAAAGCCCTTGCCGAATTCCTTGTCGGACAGTATCGCGGCATCTTCATTCTCGCTGAAGCGCAAGGTATTCAGATTCCTGATGAGATAAAGACGAAACTCAAACGAAGCGATGTGGTATCCCTCGACGGCGTACCGATCGGGTTGGCACTCGGTGACGAAGGAGATGATGTCGTCGCACTCCAGACAGCTCTCATAGCATCGAACATAGGTCCCCAAGCGACGCGTCTTGGCAACGCCGGCGCGACGGGGTACTTTGGCTCGCTCACCCAGAGCGCCCTCATTGAGTATCAGACCGCTTTTGGCCTGTCTGCCGATGGGATTCTCACTGCCGCAACAAAGAATGCGCTCCTTGCGCGGACGAGTACGCCCTCAAAGACAACAGCAGTCACGACGTCTGTCCCAACGGAATTAGACTCCAAAGCCGCTGTTGCCGCCCTGCTTCTTGCAGAGATACTGTCAGTCACAAAGCAGATACCGAATGTTGCGACGAACGACCTCGGTAGCGGTGCAGAGGGCGCTGAAGTGTCACTCGTGCAGACCTACCTCATCCTGAACGCGAGCGGCGATGCGCATACGAAGCTCAAACTCGCTGGTGCAACCGGGTACTTTGGTCCTGTGACCGAAGCAGCGCTCCGCGAATTTCAAGCATCGAAGGGAATTGCTCCGACCGGCATGTACGATTCCTCCACCCGTGCCGCCATGCTTCTCTAACGTCGGCGTTTTTTTAGGATGTAGTACCCAGCGAAAAGGAATACGATTACGAGTATTGCTATTTCGACGTATGACTCGATGTGTGAAGACTGTTTGACGAGCGATGTGAGCATGTCTATCCCAAGGTAACCGACAAGGAGATATACGCCATCACGGAGAATGGTTCCAATGAAGGTGGCGACGATGTAAAGACGGAGCGGAATCTTCAGTACTCCGCACCCCACCGATACAATGGAGCTTGGCATAATGGGAAGCGCTCGGAGTACCGTAAGTACAGTGTAATCGCGCAGGCCACCCTGAAGTTTTTTGCCAAGGTTCTCGATATCCTCGCGTGCGACACCAAAGTATGCGCCGAACCTGCCGATTACGACATCTTCTGCTTTATCTGCGATGAAGTAGACAATGATTGCTCCGACTGTTTTTCCGATAGCGCCGATGATTGCAATCACGATGAGTCCAAAGATTGTATAGTCCTGTATCGCCGCCACTGAACCCGAGAGTACCATGACTGTTGGAGAGGGAATCGGCGCAACGACTTCCTCGATAAACGAAGCAACGAATACAAAAAGCTCAAGTGGGAGTGCATGAATGTAGGAGACAAGCAGGACTTCTGCATGTGTAAACATGCCCCAGTATACCCCGCTCGACAGTGATTTGTAGAGGCGTATAATGAAAGCAAGTGCTACTCCTGGGGAGCTATCCCCACATACTAAACTCTCCCCTGAGTGGCGGAGGTCGATGTTACTAGCGTAATCGTTGAAGGACGCGTGCGTGCTCTTCATGCGTCCTTATAAATAAACCCGTATGTCACTCATTAAATGGGAACCTTTCGATGAGTTCGATCGCTTCTTCCGCGATGTATCTACATTGCCTTCCTTGAAGATGCAGAACGTTGGTTTTGACCTCGCTGTTGATCTCTACGAGGATGGGAACGATCTTGTCGCCGAAATGAATCTCCCCGGCCTCAATGGAGAGGACCTCGATGTCGAGGTGGAGGACGACCATCTCCGTGTCTCTGGAAAGCGGGAAGAGGTTGCCGAGAAGAAGGAGAAGAGTCACTACACGAAGGAGATTCGTCGCGGATCGTTCGAACGTGTCATTCCGCTCCCGGATAGGGTCGACCAGACGAAGGTCGAGGCTACCTACGAGGGCGGAGTACTAAAGGTTACGATGCCGAAGCGGGCTGAGACAAAGGAGAACAAGGTGAAGGTGATGGTCAAGAAATAGAACATGGAATACACTCGACAACACGGGATTCCATGGGGGTAATGACGAGTACCACTATGCGTTTTCGTGACCGTCGTGATGCGGGAGCCGCTCTCGGGCGGCTCCTCGCAGAACGATATTTTGCAAAGAACATCATCATCTACGCGCTGCCACGTGGTGGGGTTCCTGTTGCTGCAATGGTTAGTGCAGCATGCAATGCTCCGCTCGACATTCTCGTCGTGCGCAAGATCGGTCATCCGCATGATCCAGAATACGCGGTTGGAGCGATGAGCGAAGATGGCGATGTTCTCTGGGAAAAGGAAGAAAGTTCCCAAGTCGATGAATACTGGCTCGCATCGATGGTTGAGGAAGAACAGAAAGAGGCGATTCGGAGGCGTACGCTCTATGGGCAGGGAAAGAAGAGGATAAAAGCTACAGGAAAAGTCGCCGTAGTTGTCGATGACGGTGCTGCAACCGGTCTCACAATGCGTGTCGCCCTCATGGCGCTCAAGAAAGAGAATCCCACTGAGCTCGTTGCCGCGCTCCCTGTCGCCCCACACTCGGTCATCGAAACTTTGAAGCATGATGCTGATGATGTCGTTGTATGCGAGGACATAATGGGAAATTTTGGTGCCGTCGGACGTTTTTATGAGGCATTTCCGCAGGTCAATGACGATGAGGTTGTGCGTATTTTGAATGCATCCGCAAAAACGAAATAACGATGTGGAAACGATAACGGCGGGCACGAGGTGCCCGCCGTTATCGTTTCCCAGGACGACTTCTGCAAGTACTTGCATATACCCCCTAGGGGGTATAGACTGTGTACCATGAAACACGCACACGCACACAAAGCAGAGAAAAAAGACACCGAGAAGCTCGTCCGCCGTTTAAAAATAATTGAGGGACAGGTTCGGGGGCTTCAGGAGATGCTCAAGAACAATACATATTGCATCGACGTTATCACGCAGACGAGCGCGGTGAAGCAGGCGCTCTCAAACATCGAGGATGCGCTCCTTGAGTCGCACCTCTCGACCTGTCTCATCCATCAGGTCCATGAAGGGAAGGACAAGCAGGCGGTCGGGGAGATACTCAAGGTATACCAACTAAAAAGGAAATAATCATACACATCATCAGAAACCATGAAACACATTTCAATCTATCTTGCATCCACATTCATACTCATCGCACTCGTTACTGGCATGGGTGTCGGATATGCGCTCACGCCGCAGTACTCGCTTTCGATGTACGACAAGAATAGTATGGATTTGGGAAGGGCAGACAAGTGGGTGGACCTTCGATATATAAATGCGATGATTGCCCCCCATCGTGGGGCAATGCTCCTCGCAGAAGAGGCGAGACAGAGCAAGCGGAGCGAGATAGCTGATCTCGCAAAGGAAATACTCACGAACGAGCCGAAGCTCATCGACGAGCTCTACGGGTGGAAGAAGGAATGGTACAAGGATGTTCGTCCGGTATCTGATCCGCAGGTTCCACGACTCGGTTCTTATAATGACACCTTCGACCTCCGGTTCCTCAATGCGCTCATCGCGCACCACGAAGCAGGCATCGAGATGACGCAGGATATCAGAACGAAGTCATCGAATAGCACGATATTGGACAACGCAGATGTGGTCGAAAACTTTCTCACGACGACCAAGGCTGGTCTCTCTGAATGGCGTTCGACATGGTACAGCCTTTAAACATCCACGCATATGATTGGAAAGATATATAGAGTCGAAGGGATGCACTGTGCGAGCTGTTCTACGGTCATCACGAAGCAATTGAGCAAACTCAATGGTGTGGCGAAGGCAGACGTCAATTTCGCGACCGAGAAGGCGAAAGTCGATTTCGATCCCGTGAAGATTGATGTTGCCCGCATGAACGAGGAGATAGGCATGCTCGGGTATACACTCGTTGAAGAGACGCTTCCCGAATCGAAGGTGAATGCTAGAGAAGACCATTCCGCGCACCTTGTCGTTCCGCATTCAAAGGTAGCAAAAGAGGCTCAGCTTGCTGAGTATCGAGGAAAGACGCAGTTCGTACTCCCGCTCGCGCTCTTCGTTTTCTTTCTCATGATGTGGGACATCAGTGCGCGTACGTTCGCATACATACCGAATTTCCCAATGCCGATGGAACTCTTCAATCTCGTCTCTCTCGTGCTGTCGACCATCGTGATGTTCTGGGTAGGAAAGCCGTTCATTGATGGTGTCGTACGCTTCATACGACATGGAGCAGCCAATATGGATACGCTCATCGGTATCGGTACCCTTACTGCCTATTTCTATAGTGCCATCATCACACTCTTGCCGCAGGTCCGCATTTTGCTCTCCCTTCCGGAATACACGTATTTCGATGTAGTCATTGTGGTCATCGGATTCGTGACTGCTGGAAAGTATCTTGAAACAAGTTCGAAACAGAGAACCGGTGAAGCCATTGAGAAACTCATGGGACTTCAGGCGAAGACTGCGCTCGTCGTGCGTGATGGCGTCGAGAAGGAAATCTCGCTCGGAGAAGTGGTTGTTGGAGATATCATCATTGTAAAACCCGGAGGGAAGATACCAGTTGATGGTCGTATCACCGAAGGAACTACCTCAATCGATGAATCGATGATTTCCGGGGAACCGATCCCTGTCGATAAACACCCGGGAGACGTCGTCATTGGTGCCACACTCAATAAGCAGGGAAGCATCCGTTACGAGGCGACAAAGGTCGGTGGGGAAACGCTTCTTGTGCAGATCATCCGTATGGTCGAGGAAGCGCAGGGCTCCAAGGCGCCGATACAGGCACTCGTTGATAAGATTTCAAGCGTCTTCGTACCGACCGTACTCATCATTGCCGCACTCACGCTCGTCCTCTGGCTTACCATTGGCGCTTCGTATCTCGGTATGTCGCTCGCTATTTCCTACGGACTTCTCTCGTTTGTTGGCATACTCGTTATCGCATGTCCGTGTGCGTTGGGACTTGCAACCCCGACTGCCATCGTCGTTGGAGTCGGTAAAGGAGCAACACATGGCATCCTCATTAAAGACGCTGAGAGTCTCGAAACACTCTCGAAGGTAGATACTGTCGTCATCGACAAGACCGGTACGATAACGAAAGGCACTCCCGAAGTAACCGACGCGGTCGTTCTTCACCCTGGTATGAGCGAGGTAGAGCTCATCCATCTTGCGGCAAGTGTCGAGCAAAACTCAGAGCATCCGCTCGCGAGTGCCATCGTGAAGCGTGCACAAGAGAAGGGCTCATCCCTTGAGACGCCGCAAGAGTTCATTGCACATGAGGGAGTTGGCGTTGAGGCGCTTGTTCTTGGGTCTCGCGTGAAAGTAACAAAACCAGACCGAAGTTTTCGCGACGAACACATCACCGCGCTCGAAGCTGATGGGAAGACGGTCGTCGTTATCACAAAAGATGGTACGAAGATTGGGTACATAGCGCTTGCCGATACTTTGAAGGACGGCGCACGGGAAGCGGTAGCAGAGCTCCATCGTATGGGTATCAAAGTTATCATGCTCACCGGAGATAATGAGCGTGCGGCGAAAGCTATCGGAGAGGAGGCAGGCATCGACGCAGTCATCGCTGAGGTCATGCCGCATGAGAAGGCAGGCAAGATAGAATCGCTCCAAAAAGAGGGAGCTGTGGTTGCAATGGCAGGGGACGGCATCAATGATGCACCGGCACTTGCACAAGCGAATGTGGGCATCGCCATGGCGACTGGTACCGATATCGCGATAGAATCAGCAGGCGTAACGCTGCTTCACGGGGATATCCTGAAGCTTGGAGATGCAGTTCGGCTCGGCAAGGCGACCATGCGAACGGTGCGACAGAATCTCTTCTTTGCCTTCATCTATAATGTCGTCGGCATTCCGGTTGCGGCAGGAGCACTCTTTCCCTTGTGGGGTATTGTGCTCAGCCCTGTCTTTGCAGGGCTTGCCATGGCGATGAGCAGCGTCTCTGTCGTCGGGAACGCACTTCGATTAAAAACGATACGCATCACATCATAAATCAAAATATGACCACCTACACCTTCCACGTAAACGGTATGCACTGCAAGGCGTGTACGCTCCTCATCGAGGACGAACTCAGGAACGATGCTCGTGTTGCGACTGTAACCGCCGACCTCGGACAGAACATCGCGACGGTGACGGGAAGCTTCGAAGGCACAACACCCAAAGAACTCGCCGAGTCGCTCTCCAAGCGTATTGCGTCTCATGGGTACACGCTTTCGGTTGAGAAGACAAAGAACGAGGGGGTGTTCCAAGATTTTCGCCGTGCGATTCCCATTGCGCTTCTCATCATCATCGCATTCATCTTGCTCCAGAAGACTGGTCTTGTGAACCTCATCGATGGCGGGGAGCTCGGGTACGGTGCCATCTTTCTTATCGGTGTTATTGCATCGCTCTCAACGTGTATGGCAGTCGTTGGCGGTCTCCTCCTCTCGATGTCTGCGTCATTCGCAAAGGGAGGTGACTCTGTGCGACCACAGACACTCTTTCACGTCGGTAGGCTCGTTTCATTCTTTGTGCTTGGCGGTGTCATCGGTGCGATCGGCACCGCGTTTACCCTAAGTACGCTCGCGACATTTGTACTCAACTTACTCATCGGAATGGTGATGCTCGTCCTCGGTGTGAACCTTCTTGATGTATTTCACGGCGCACGTCGCTTCCAACTTTCCATGCCCGCGTTCTTTGGACGACATGTACAGGAGCTTACAAAAGCAAATCATTCTTTGACCCCGCTTCTCGTCGGCGTGGCAACCTTCTTCCTCCCGTGCGGATTCACCCAGTCGATGCAGCTGTACACACTCTCTGCAGGCAGTTTCCTCGCTGGCGGACTCATCATGTTTGTCTTCGCGCTTGGAACACTCCCCGTCCTTGCCGCGGTGAGCTACAGCTCGCTCTCTGTCGCGAAGAGCCCGCATAAGGGAGTCTTCTACAAGACCGCTGGACTCATCGTCATCGCATTCGCACTCATGAATATCGTAAACGCTTTTGTTATCATGGGGTACATTCCGCCCCTGTTCACCTTCTAGAGTATGAAACCAACTATCATTGCAGTCATCATAAGCATCGGGCTTGTCGCGGCAGCTGTCATCGCTTCACCGAATATCGCGGTTAACCGCGATAGTGGCACTCCAATCTCTGCGGGAAGACAGAATGTAGTCATGGAGGAGGGCGTACAGATCATCGAGATAGACGCGAAGGGCGGTTATCTCCCTCGTAAGAGCGTCGCTCAGGCAGGCATCCCGACCGTCCTTCGCTTCAATACCGTAAACACCTTCGACTGCTCTGCAGCCGTTCGCATTCCGAGTCTCGACATCTCAAAGACACTCCCACAGACTGGTTCGACCGATATCGACATCGGCACTCCAGAAGCCGGCCCCTTCAAGGGGAGTTGCGGCATGGGGATGTATCCGTTCGAGATAGAGTTTGAGTAACGCGGATCAATGCGGAAGGACGCAGATATACGCGGAATGACGCGGAGGTCCGCCAGCTGGCGAAGCAAAAGGGCTCCTATATAGGTTCTGGTGTAATCTCTTCATCATGCCCCCGAAGCGTTTTGAAGGAAAGTTCGGTATCCCGCCCTCGCAACCCTAACTCTCTCCCCGCAACCCCAAAACCGCCAACAACAATGTCGAGGCTAATCCGAGGATTTGGATTCCTCCTAAGATAACTAGAAGGTATGTCAAATGAACCCATAAGCGATTGCCCCTGTATTTTCCTGCTGCTTGCCACACACCCGCCAATGAGGCTGTCTGGTAAATGAGACCAGAAAGCAAAACTGCCGACCCCAAAAAATTAGCCAAAATAGTAGAAGCATTATTTAAGGAAGCAATAACAATCATCGCTAAAACATAAAGTGCAGACGATATCGCAATCGCATGTAGCCAGAAGGTATGCGCTAGCCCTAGATCTCCCAGGACTAATCTTCTAAAAAAAGAGTGACCGCTTGCAATAGGTTCAGATTGCACTGTAGGTACTGTGTTTTCCTCCATCGTCTTGATAGTTGTGATTAACGTTCTCTTTATTAAAACATTCTAGGCCGAAATTACAAGATTCTGATGCCATCGTGTAAGGTGCTAGAAACTTAACATCAGAATAAAGTAAATTCGGAGGCCGGGCCTAGGGAATTACCGTATCTCACACCGCTCCACGTAGTCGAGCATGAGGGTGCGCATTTCCTCAAATTCCTCGTCGGAGTAGGTCGTTTCGAGCATGAACATATCGTTGAGGGTCTTTGAGGGAACGAATTTCTGGAGGTAGTAGGCTTTTGCTCCTCTGATGGTCTCACCAATGCGTGGAAGGTCTTCCTTTGGAAGAAGGGACTTCACAACCGTTGTACGAAACTCATAATCGACCCCGCTCTCCATAATGAACGAGATGCTCTCTTTGAGTGCTTCGACGCTGACCTCACGACCGATGGTGAGCGGATATTTCTCAAGCGGCGATTTAATGTCCATCGCGAAGTAGTCCACGAGGCCTTTCGCGACCGCGCGTTTGAGCACCTGCGCGCCCGCTTCCCCACCTGGGAGGCGGTG
>CAZFBT010000037.1:0-8980 GCA_964517185.1 uncultured Candidatus Saccharibacteria bacterium
GAGTTATACTAGAAACGTTACAGAGGTTTATTAGGCTTAACTAGTCTAGAGCCTTATTTATTCAAATACAAATCCATGCGGAATGTCATGACTGCAAGTGCAGCTTTTTTATTTTTCCTTTTACCTTTGCTCGTGTGGGGAAGCGGAGAATCCGAGACCGCGCATGGTGTGCACGCGCTCACGTTCCTCGGCATCGCGCTTGTCCTCGTCGCCGCGAAAGTGGCATCGCTCATTGAGCGTTACGAACAACCGGCGGTCCTCGGGGAACTTGTTATGGGTGTCGCACTCGGGAACCTCGGACTCATTGGTATCCACGCGTTCGAATTTCTACGAGCGGATAGCATCATCGGATTCCTCGCTGAACTCGGTGTCGTCATCCTCCTCTTCCAGGTCGGCCTTGAATCGAACATCGAGAAGATGCGCTCGGTCGGCATACGAGCGTTCCTCGTCGCTATCGTCGGTGTTGTCGTACCGTTCGTGCTCGGCACCTACCTCGTCGGCCCTTGGCTCATCCCCGGACTCACCGACAATGCGTACCTCTTCCTTGGCGCGACCTTGACCGCAACCTCGGTCGGTATCACCGCGCGTGTCTTCAAAGACCTCGGGAAGCTCCACATGCGGGAGTCGCAGATTGTGCTCGGCGCAGCGGTCATCGATGACGTCATCGGGCTCATCATACTCGCGGTCGTCTCCGCTATCGTGACCGTCGGCGCGGTGAGCGCGGGTGGCATCGCACTCATCACATTGAAGGCGGTCGCGTTCCTCGTGGGCGCCATTGTCATTGGGCAAATGACCGCGCAATCCATCGGTGACCTATTCTCGAAGATACACAGCGGCATCGGCATGAAATTCACGCTCGCCATAAGCATCTGCCTCATATTTGCATGGGCGGCGTCGCTCATAGGCCTCGCGCCTATCGTCGGGGCGTTCGCAGCCGGGCTCGTGCTCGATTCGGTGCACTTCAGACGCTTCAAGTCGTCGGAGGTCATCGACAGCATCCGCGAGCGCATCGCACGGCTCGATGAGAAGAGCAAAAAGGAGATCGAGGACGACCTCGAACTCCACAGCCACCGGCACATCGAATCGCTCATTGAGCCACTCGCGTTCTTCGTTGTGCCGATATTCTTCGTGATGACCGGTATGGGAGTACGGCTTGAGACGTTGGCTGATCCGACCATCATCGGGGTCGCACTCGGCATTACGGCAATTGCCTTCATAGGAAAGATAGTCGCTGGAGCGGTCGCGGGAAATGTGAACAAGTGGCTCGTCGGATGGGGCATGGTGCCACGCGGTGAGGTCGGACTCATCTTCGTCACTATTGGTAAAGGGCTCGGGGTCGTGAATGACGAACTCTTCTCCATCGTCGTCATCATGATCATCTTGAGCACACTCCTCACGCCGCCCGTATTGTCGTACCTCCTGAAGCGGGCGGGGTAGGGTGGCTAGAACGTTGCTTCGGCTTTTACATGCTAAAAGCGAGCCGCAGGGCTCGATGTATACGTGTGGTCAGGAGTTGCTAAGTGTAATAAACACTTCGTGTAGATTCCACTAAGCACTCTCGACCCCGGCTCGTGGTTTTGCCTCACTTTATCGGCAAAACATCACTGCGCCTTGCACAGCGAGAAAACGAGCCACAGGGCTCATTTTCTTTACGCTGTGCACCCGGAGGGACTCGAACCCCCAACCCCCTGCTTCGAAGGCAGGTGCTCTATCCGTTGAGCTACGAGTGCGTGATGGTGCGCTTCATCATACGGGCGAGGGTCTGAAAAAGCAATAAATATCTGCTACAATCAACGTCATGATAACGCGGGGAGATATTCCGAAGGAAGTTCAGCATATCGCCGATACCCTTGAGGGGAGGGGGTTCGAGGCGCACCTGGTGGGTGGCTGTGTTCGTGACCTCATTCTTGAGCGTACTCCGAAGGATTGGGATATCACGACCGATGCCCATCCGACCGAGATAGAGTCGCTCTTCCCAGAGACCTACGTGAACAATGATTTCGGCACCGTCGGTGTCGTCTCAGAGACTGAGGATATGAGCCTCAAAGTCATTGAGGTTACGCCATACCGAGCTGAATCCGGCTACTCCGATGCACGACGTCCTGATTCCGTTGAGTTCGGCGTATCGCTCGAAGAAGACCTTAAACGGCGTGATTTCACAGTGAATGCTATCGCCTTCCGTCTCAAGGACGAGAAGGTCATCGATCCATACGGCGGAGAAGTGGATATCGCCGCAAAACGGCTCAAGGCAGTCGGAAATCCTCATGAACGTTTCAGCGAGGATGCACTCCGCATGATGCGGGCGGTCCGCCTCGCCGTTGAGCTCGACTTTGTCATCGAAAGCGAGACGATGGCCGCGATTGCTGAAGCAAGCGCTCAACTTAGCCGTATATCAAAAGAGCGCATTCGGGATGAGTTCACCCGTATCTTGAATTCGAAACAACCGATGCAGGGCATTATCTTCCTCGAAAAGCTCGGTCTTTTGCCACATATTGCGCCTGATCTCCTCCGAGGCATAGGCGTCATGCAGAACCAGGCCCATGCTTTCGATGTCTACGAGCACCTCCTCCGGACCATGCAACATGCGGCAGACAAAGATTGGAGCTTTGTCATACGGCTTGCGGGACTCTTCCATGATGTCTCAAAACCAGAGACCCGCCGCTGGTCGGACGAGAAGAAGGACTGGACCTTCTATGGCCATGAGGTCGTTGGCGCAAAGGTCGCCAGAAAGGCGCTCCAGGACCTCAAATTCCAAAAGGAAATCGTAGATAAAACGGTGAAACTCGTGCGCTGGCACATGTTCTTCAGCGACCCCGACCAGGTGACACTCTCGGCCGTACGCCGGACCATCCGGAACGTCGGGGAAGAGAACATTTGGGACCTCTTGAAGCTTCGCCGCTGTGACCGTATCGGGACCGGACGCCCAAAAGAACAGCCCTTTCGGCTTCGAAAATACACTGCCATGGTGGAGGAGGCGCTCCGCGACCCTATTTCAGTCAAAATGCTCAAGATAGACGGGAGCCGCATCATGGAAATAACCAGTGAAAAACCTGGCCCAAAACTTGGCTATACGCTTCATGCACTCCTTGAAGAAGCGTTGGAAGATCCTGGGAAGAACACGACGGAATACATGGAAAAGCGAGCTGTGGAGCTTATGAACCTGCCGGAAGATGAGCTTAAGAAGCTCGGAGAAGCAGGGAAGGCGCGACAGGCAGAAGAGGAGGCGGCAGAGATCTCAGAGCTTCAGAAGAAGCACGGTGTGTGCTGTTGACTCGTCGCACTGTTAACAAAAATCGTATGCATGAAAGTAGCCCACGATCAGAGGAAAGACCAAAAATCTCCGAAGAAGAATACCTGGATGCCATAAATATACTTCTCTTTCTCGCTGAGAAACTCGCCAACCGTCATGAGAGGCTGGCATCCCCGCACTTAAAACGAGACTCGTACACAGCCCTGAAACAGGAATCATTAGAGTTTCCCGAATATCCAACTGACATTGATGCCCTACTTGAGCGACTCGAGGCTGAGGGAGCAAGGGTGGTTATTGCCGGTAGTGATATCTTCATTCTGCCGTTTATGAGTACAGATATTGTGGGTGATGGCCTACTCATAAGGCACTTTGAACCAAACACAGGCGACAGGGAACTTGATGATGCAATTACACAGGGTGAGCGTTGCTACCGCTATCACAAAGGCAACTAATCGTATTGTCTGTGTCATTGTAGGTGGATGTATTATAAAAGGCCCGAGGGATTGATAGCCGAATCGTGTGCGGCGGCCAATCCGTCGGGCCTTTATGGAGAATGAGTCGCGTGGGACGGAGTCCCTAAGGGTGGAGCCTAATGACTCCGTACCCAGTGGTGCGACTCTTTTGTGGTGTTGGTGATTTTCGCTTGAAGCTAATCTTGCGGTCCTCACCGACAATGTACATAAGAGTTTTTTGGAGGTATTAACTCATATTTTGAATGTGCTCTTTAAGGCCAAGCACCAAACTTGATTTCGAACCCTCCGTATGTTCGTGACCAAGTTTGGTGCTCGGTGCTCGCCCTTTCTGGGCCTGACATAATGGTATGTCCTATAGATATCCCTGTAAAGGACATCTATGGGGATAACTGTGGGTATCAAGGACACACTGTCCTTGATAAAGGACAGTCCTTATTCTAAGCCCTATGTTAGAATTCTACGGCGAGCTCTACCGACACCGGACAGTGGTCGCTCCCCATGACGTCAGAGTGAATGGCTGCGCGTTTCAATACTGGCCGCAGTGTATCAGCAATAAAGATATAGTCGATGCGCCAGCCGACGTTCCGCTCGCGCGCCGCGCCGAAGTGGGACCACCAGGTGTAGTGTCCATTGCCCTTCGTAAACTCACGGAAGGTATCCACGAATCCTGCTCGTACCATATTGTCGATTCCGATGCGCTCCTCTTTCGTGAACCCCTTGTGTCCGACATTCTCCTTCGGCCGTGCAAGATCGTCTTCCGTGTGCGCCACGTTGAGATCGCCGCAGAAGATAACTGGTTTCTCCGTGTTGAGCGAGACCATGTACTCAAGGAACGCGGGGTCCCACTCGGTGCGCATGGGGATGCGGGTGAGATCGTCCTTGGCATTCGGCGTGTAGACAGTGCTCACATAGAAATCGGGAAAATCGAGCGTGAGGACACGGCCCTCCTTGGTCGTATCTCCATACTGGTCTGCAAGGCGATATTTCTTGGCTATCTTCTCTGGAATTCCCAGGAGCACGTTCTCTGGCGCGTGCTTCGTGAAGATGGCGGTACCGGAATAACCCTTCTTTTCAGCAGAATTCCAGTATTCGTCATAGTCTGAAAGGTCCACCTCGACCTGTTCGTGATTCGCCTTCGTCTCCTGGAGACAGAGGATGTCCGGCTGGTACGCATCTATGAAACGCTGAAAATCGCCTTTTTTTACAACCGCCCGTATACCATTCACGTTCCAAGAGAAGAGTTTCATCTCGGTAGTGTACCAATTCGTATGAAAAGTTCGAGTTGCTAGAGCTGTTTGAGGAGGAGGAGTTCGACAGGAGCACGATCGTCGGTAAGGATGAGTTGGTCACGTGTATCGAACGCACTCTGCCATATTTCCATATCGTCTACTGACAGAATCTTGCCTCGGTCTGGCTGTATGGTAAGGCCGCTCAAATCGATTGGTAGGTGGCCGTTCCGCGCGATAAACATTATGTTCTGCTTCAGGTGAGGTGTGTCCGGCTTGAGCGCAAACACTGACACTTGCGGGAATACCGCTTCGAGAGTCCTAAGCAGTGAACCGGTCAAGTTTGGTGGTGAACTGTCAATGATACCAATGACATTGAGCATGAGGATGCCATCGTTGACGAGACGCGCTTTCGCCTCCTGAAAGAATTCAATGGTCGTAAGATGTGGAGGGATACCAAGGTCGGTATTGAAGGCATCACCATAGATGACATCGTACCTTGTTTCATTCTCACGGAGGAACACACGACCGTCCATGGCGAAATTTTGAATGCGTGAGAGATCGTCGAGACCAAAGTATTCCTGTGCGAGCGAAAAAAGCCGTGGTTCTATCTCCACGACGTCGACTTTGATATTCGGGTCCCGCTCGACAAGTGTGCGCGGAATGCTGTATGCCCCTCCTCCGATGAGGAGGAATTGTTCAGTATCCGGCTTTAATGTACGGTAGAATTCAGCAAACTGCGTGTAGCCAAAAACGAGGTCATGCGAGTCGAGCGACGTTGCGGATGAGTAGTTCGAATCATTCCGTAGAAATCGAATCCGCTCGCTCTGAAGCGGAACCTCATAGACGAGAATGTGGCTGTAGAGTGCGTCCTCGTCGTAGAGTACCGTGTGTGGCCACGCACGCTTTTCGGACTTGATGAGGGCGAGGAAGACGAGTGAAAGAAGCAGCACAGTTAGTAACCACACGCGATTGCGAGCTATATGGACAAATAGAGAGAGGCGTTGGCTTGAGAGCAGGGTGAGAAGGTAATCTCCAATGAGACCGACAAAGATAAGTACGAATCCAGTACCGAGCATGCTCGCCTTGATACCGAGAAACGGAATGAGTGCGAATCCGGAGCTGATACTCCCCGCGATGCTTCCCATGGTCCCAAAGAAGAACGTCGTCCCCGCGACACTGCCGGTCGTGTCCTTCGGAGCATAGAGCGATTGGAGCTTGATGATGTATGGTGAAACGACGCCGAGAAGGAAGGCCGGTATAAAAAAGAGCACGAGGCCGAAGATGAGCGGGCCCGACATGATGGAAAAGAATGATGCAGCTGTAGGAAGAAATGCGACCGCAGCATATTCCATGACTATTACCGCAACACCGCTCATCGTGATGATAGCGTAGAGCGGCCGATGACCAGGATGATTGTCAGCGAGCTTACCGCCGAGATAGTACCCAAGACTCAATGCGCCGAGGATAACCGTAAGTACGCTCGAGAAGACATAGAGCGATGAACCATAGAACGGCGAAAGCATGCGTACCGCAGCAACTTCAATGATGAGTACTGCTGCACCAGTCACAAAGACCGTCAGGTAGAGGATGACCGGGATGCGACTTACCATGAGAGATTATCATAGCAAAGTGGGCTGCAGGAGTACATTTCTGTCCTTGACTCGATCACAATGGATGATTGCTAATACCCGATGCATACCGGCGATTTGCATTCTTGGATCAGACGTTCATACTATCTATATATGAAGGATGACGAGACCCTCAAGCGTGAGGACCCGGCTCTTTACCACGTTGCGCGGAAAGGAGGTACCGAAACGCCCTTTACAGGGAAGTATGTTGATATGAAAGAGGACGGCATGTACTACTGTGCGGTCTGTGGGGCGCCGCTCTTCAGCTCTGACACGAAGTTCGACAGCGGTTCTGGGTGGCCATCATTCACTGACCCTGCACAGAAGGAAACGGTGACCCTGCATGAAGACAACTCGCTTGGAATGACGAGAATGGAGGTTCGGTGTGCCACTTGTGACGCTCACCTCGGGCACGTATTTCCTGACGGCCCAATGAAAAATAGAAAAGTGTGTGACCGATACTGCATCAACAGTATTTCACTCGACTTCAGGAAAAAAGATGCTTAGACACGCATACTTCGCAGGTGGTTGCTTCTGGGGTTTAGAAGACCTCATTCGAACCTTGCCTGGTGTCTCTGATACCGAAGTCGGGTATACCGGAGGAAGAAATGAGAATCCAACATACGATAACCATTCAGACCATGCTGAGGCGGTCAAAATAACTTACGACGATGCGGAAACATCATATCGAATGCTCCTCGATTTCTTCTTCCGTGTCCACAATCCGACGACGTTGAATCGGCAGGGGAATGACGTTGGTACCTCATACCGTTCTGCGATTTTCTACCAAACCGAAGACGAGAAGAGGGAGGCGAAAGAGCTCATTGGCATAGTCAACAATTCGGGACGTTGGCCAGACCCGGTTGTGACGACGCTTGAACCCTTCACTACATTTTGGCCCGCGGAGGACTATCACCAAGATTATTTAATAAAACACCCAGGAGGGTATACATGTCACGCAGTCTATTTTGATTCGTACCTCAAGAATCCATGAAAAAGAAAGTCATCGTGAGCAACAAAATGCAAAAGCGATACACCTATTGGCGCACGGAGCCAGTGGGAAAGAATTTCGACCCAGAATTTAAACCCGAGATTATCCCACAGGAAATGCTCGAGCTCGGCGTCTTCGGCGGTAAGTACTTCGGCGACAAACCGAGTGAGTATCCAAAAAAATGGTGGAAAAAAGCGAAACTCTCTCCGGATGGAAGGGCACACAAGGAACTCAACTACTTCGGCGTTATTGCGAGTCAGCCGCTCTCAGAATGGAGAGGGAGGGGGTGGATTCACAAGGATGACCCACGCGGGTGGTTTGAGTGGTACTGCCGCTACTACATGGGGAGACGTCATCCCGATGACGGGCGGCAAATTAAACGTTGGAAGGCGATACGTCGCCACCTCGCCCAAATCGTGCATAACTGCAGAAAAGGTGACGAGTTCTGCCGCCGACGCCAACGCCAAGCCCTCCTCCACTGGGCATATGACACGCGACAGGTCTGATTTTGTGCAAATGCGTGCTGCGTGGTACCCTGTTCACTACACTTACCAGAACGCTAGCATGTAATTTCTCATGGATGAAAAAGAACTTGCCCAGAACGCTTCCACTGAAGGAGAAACGCTCACGACCTCTCCGACACCGGATGTGAATACGGTCGCCGTCAGCTCCAGAGCGCCGCGCACACGTCGCACGCTCTACCTTGCGCTCGCCATCCTCATTATCGGCGCAGTTGCTGCTGGGGGATACTACTTTCTTGGCTCAAAAAATGCGGAGGGTGGACCGGTCGCTATTGTGAATGGACTCAAGATAGCTCGTGATGAATTTAACAGTAGCGTCGAGCTGATCACACAGACGGCGCTCCTTCAGGGTGCAAATGTGACTGACCCGACAGTACAAACCGCGATCAATGAACAGGCACTCGATATTCTCGTCAACAACACGCTCCTCATCGAAGCAGCGCGCGAAGAAGGCATCACCGTCTCACAAGAGAAGATTGATTCTGAATACCAAGGACTTATCACCGAACTCGGTGGGGAAGAAGAGCTCGCGGCGCGAATGGAAGAGGTTGGTCTCACCGAGAAAAAGCTCCGAAGCAACATCGAGGAGAAGTTCCTGGTAGATGCGTATATCGAAGCAGTCACTGATGTTGAAAATGTCACCGTGTCCGAAGATGAGGTCAAGGAGCTCTATGACTCGGCAAATACCGGAGAGACGGCGCTACCGCCCCTCGAGGAGATTCGCCCGCAAGTCGAGGAGCAGATCAGGGGACAGAAACGACAAACGATTGTGAACGAGCTCATCCTCAAACTCCGGAACGAAGCGACCATTGAAGTTAAGCTCTAGGGAGGAATTGATCCGCGCGCGCCCCCAGGGGGGGGCGCGCGGATCCGGTTTAAAGCTATTCC
>CAZFBT010000038.1:0-8894 GCA_964517185.1 uncultured Candidatus Saccharibacteria bacterium
AGAAGAAGGAGCCGAAGGCGAACCGCATCTTTGGTCCCATCCCCCGAGAGCTCGCGGACGCTGGTTACCAGAAGATCGTCTCATTGGCACCAGAAGTCGTATAACAGTTAGCAGTCTTCAGTTCGCAGACACCAGTATCATAGCCAACTTACAGCTGATAACTGACAACTTCTAACTATCAACTAACTATGAAAATCAAGAAAGGAGACACCATAATCGTCATCACTGGAAAGGACCGCGGAAAGTCGGGCACCGTCCTCCGTGCATTTCCGAAGAAGCATACAGTCCTCGTCGAGGGCGTTGCAGTCGTCACGAAGCACCAGAAGTCGCGCCGTCGCGGGCAGCAGGGTCAGCGCGTCTCGAAGCCGACACCCATTGATGTCTCCAATGTCGCACTGAAGGGTGCGAAGGGAAAGCCGGTACGTGTCGGGTACTCTATCGAGGGCGAGGGAAAGAAGGCAAAAAAGATTCGCGTTGAGCGACCCACAGGTGCAAAGCTGTAATCGTGACACGATAATTTCTCCATATGAAAACCCTTCAAGATAAACAGAAGACCGCCTACGCCGCTCTCAAGGAGCGTTTTGGATACACGAATGTCATGGAAACCCCCAGGGTGACAAAAGTGGTCGTTTCGACCGGAACGGGGAAAATCGCTGACAAGCAAAAGGTGAAACTTATCGAGGATCGACTCGCACGCATCACCGGCCAGAAGCCGTCACCACGTTCAGCGAAGCAATCAATTGCATCTTTCAAGCTTCGACAGGGCGATGTGATCGGCTTTCAGGTCACGCTTCGTGGCGAGCGGATGCGTTCCTTTCTCGAGAAACTCATTCACCTTGCGCTCCCGCAGACGCGTGACTTCCGCGGGATTAGGCCAAACGCAATCGATGAGATGGGGAACATCACCATCGGTATCCGTGAGCACACTGTCTTCCCCGAAACTGCTGATGAAGAGCTCAAGGATGTCTTTGGATTTGCAATCACCATTGTGACAACTGCGAAGAACCATGAGGAGGCAGAGTCGTTCCTACGACACATCGGCGTTCCGCTCCAGACCGAAGCAAGCGCAGAGAACGCACCGAAGAAGAAGCGAAAGAAGAAGTAGGCGAGTAACCGAGTATATCTAGAATCCACGCAGCCGAAGGCTGCGTGGATTTGCAGTAGCACCCCAAGCCAAACAGGTCTTTCCTGTTTAAACAGGAAAGACCTGTTAAAACAAAGGACGATCTCAAAAGACGAAGGACGGTCCTTCGTACAACAGCTGACCCGAGGCACTGCAACTCCTGCAGTATCACTTCGCGGTCGCAAAGTGATACTGTAGAAACTGAACTGATTGCATGGCGAGAGTAAGCACTGCTCGTTTTATTGACTTATGGGGCTATTTTTGGTACATTCTCGGGCGTAGCGATATTCGCACACTCTCGTAGATTTATTCAGTTTTTGCAAGAAATATCTGAATGGATTGAGACGCGCCGATCGGACAGAGGCAGAGCCTCGGGGACGGTGAGCGGGTTTTCGAGAGTGTCGCGAACGGCACGAACGGTCACCGCATCTCGGTGAGACCCCGGGCCAATACGCTCATTCCCGTCACTTTGGGACTATTAGCTTAACCAAACGTAATGGCAAAAAAGTCAGTTGTCCTTCGCGCGAAGCGTGCGCCGAAGTATAAGAGCCGGGTCGTGCGCCGGTGTTTCCGGTGCGGTCGAAAGCACGGCTACCTTCGCGATTTCGATATGTGTCGCATCTGTTTCCGAGAGGCGGCTCATGAGGGGCAGATACCAGGCGTTAAGAAATCTTCATGGTAAACGATCCTGTTTCAGACTTCATCATTCGCCTTAAGAACGCAGGTATGGTGAGGAAACGAGAAGTGAGCGTTCCATACTCGAAATTGAAGCACGCCATAGCCGAGAAACTTGTTGAAGCAGGTTACATCGCAAGTGCTGAGAAGCGCGGTAAGAAGGTGAAGAAATCTCTCGATGTGACTCTTAAGTATGATGAAAAAGGAACGCATCAGATACATGGCGTGAAGCGCGTCTCGAAGCCTGGCCGCCGCCTCTACATCAGCATCAAGGAGATACATCCTATCAAGTTCGGTCGCGGCAAGCTCATCCTCTCAACGCCCGTAGGTATTTTGACTGGCGAAGAAGCAAAGGAAAAGCGCATGGGCGGGGAACAACTATTCATCATTTGGTAATCCGCATCACTATGAGTCGATTAGGAAAACAACCGGTCTCCATTCCTCAGGGCGTCGAGTGCACGCTCTCTGGGAGCACACTCACCGTGAGGGGACCGAAGGGGACGCTCACACGCGACATCAGCAAGGCTATCAAGGTCGAGGTTGCCGATGGTGCAGTAACCTTGAGCATAGCTCAGAAGAGCGACGATGCGGGCGCACAGTGGGGCACCGCAGTTGCACACCTTAAGAATATGTTCAGGGGCGTTACGGAGGGATTCAAGAAGGAGCTCGAGATTGAGGGTGTTGGCTACCGTGCGGAAGCGCAGGGCCAGAAGCTCAAGCTTTCAGTTGGATTTTCTCACCCCGTAGAACTTATTGCACCACAGGGCGTCGGACTCGCGGTCGAAAAGAACAAGATAACGGTCTCAGGGATTGATTGTGACGCGGTCGGTCAATTTGCTGCGAACGTGCGCGCGACGAAGAAGCCAGAACCGTACAAGGGGAAAGGTATTCACTACGTTGGCGAGTACATTATCCGCAAGCAGGGTAAGCGTGGCGTCGCATAACCGTAATTCGAAGCACCAGCCATGAAACACACCACAGCACCAAAGATCATAAAACGAGAACGACGCCATGCACGCATCCGCGCCCGCGTAAAGGGCAATGCGATGATGCCGCGTCTCGCGATCTACCGAAGCAACCGGGCAATTGATGCACAACTCATTGACGATGAGCTCGGCAAAACTATTGCCGCCGTTGATTCACGTTCATCGAAGGCAAAGACAGCAGGTGAGCGTGCAAAAGAGGTCGGCAAGACCATTGCGAAATTGGCGAAGGAAAAAGGCATAGAGAAGGCAGTCTTCGATCGCGGTGGGTTCCAATACCTTGGTTCCATTGCCGTGCTCGCCGAGGGAGCGCGTGAAGGAGGCCTCTCATTCTAGCTAGTTCATGTAGATGATTTTATTCATTAGACACGACCATGACTGACAATACACAGCAGGAAGCTACAACCGAAACGGAAGTTTCGAATGAGGTGGCAGAGAACGTCACCCCCGATGCACCTACTGTTCCCGAATCTGCGCGAGGTGAGCGCAAGGGACGGAGGGGTGGAGACGGAGACCGAGAGCGCCGTCGAGAGCGACGACCACGACGTGGTGGCCGAAGAGAGGAGCGCACACGTTCTGAGTTCGATCAGAAGATTATCAGTATCCGCCGTGTCACACGCGTCATGGCTGGCGGTCGACGGTTCAACTTCAGTGTCGCTATCGTGATTGGCAACAAAAAGGGTAAGGTCGGTGTCGGCATCGGTAAGGCTGCTGATACCCAGCTTGCTATCGAGAAAGCAGTCCGCAATGCGCGGAAGAATCTCATCGAGCTACCCCTCAATAAGCACCAGCGTATCCCACATGACGTCCAGGCAAAGTTTGCCTCGAGTGAGGTCATGATCATGCCTGCACCTGGCCGTGGGCTTGTGGCGGGGAGCTCGGTTCGCACCGTTCTCGAGCTCGCTGGAGTCAAGGATGTGACCGCGAAACTCTTCTCACGTTCAAAGAACAAGCTCAATAATGCACGCGCGTCGATCGTGGCACTTAAGGGACTGAAGGTATAGACCGAACATTTTTACGTATGCAGATACATAATGTACAGACGAAGACGAATCGCAAGCGCGCCGTGCGTATTGGGCGTGGAGGCAAGCGTGGCAAGACCTCTGGGCGTGGTGGCAAAGGCCAGACTGCTCGCGCGGGCAATCGTCCGCGTCCGGAGATGCGCGACATCATCAAGCGCCTCCCAAAGCTTCGCGGGCATGGCAAGAATCGGGCGCGTACAGTCAACGAGACGCGGGTGCGACCGGCAATCATCAACCTCGGTGTGCTTCAGGCGGCGTTCCCCGAAGGCGGCGAAATAACTCCCGCACTCCTCGCTAAGCGAGGCCTCGTTGCGGCAAAGTACGGGAAGACACCAGTCGTGAAGCTCCTCGGTGCCGGTGAGTTCACCAAGAAGTTCACAGTGGTTGGCTGTATGGTCTCCGCGAGCGCAAAGGTGAAGATCGAGAAGGCGGGCGGTACCGTCGCACCACAATAACGCACGGATATAGTAGACTGACACAGTGTGGGGGAAGTTTACGAGCCATAAGTCATTGGGATGGACACGTTTCTACAGAAGCTGAAGATAATTTTCACGGATAAGACACTCCGCGATCGCGTACTCTTCGTACTCGGGGCGCTCATCATCTTTCGTGCCCTCGCAGCGGTGCCAATTCCTGGTGTCGATAGGACCGTGCTCGAGCAGTTCTTCGCGACCAACGAGTTCTTCGGACTTCTCAACATTTTCTCGGGTGGCGGGCTCACGAATCTCTCCATCGTTATGCTCGGTGTCGGGCCGTTCATCACGGCGTCCATCATCATGCAGCTCATGACGGTCATGTCCCCGAAACTGAAGGAGATGTACTCTGAAGAGGGTGAGACCGGCCGTGCGAAGTTCACACAGTACAGTCGACAGCTCACCTTGCCCCTCGCTATTCTTCAGGCTTTTGGGTTCCTCTCGCTCCTTGAGAGTCAGGGCATCATTACGCACCTTACGACGTTCGACTTCATTGTGAACATCGTCATCGTTGTTGGTGGCTCAATGCTTCTTATGTGGCTGGGAGAGCTTGTCACCGAATACGGCATCGGAAATGGCGTTTCCATTATCATCTTTGCGGGTATCGCCGCACAGCTGCCATCGACTGTCCGTAACGTCATCTATGATTTCACCCAAGCGGATATTCCACTCTACCTCGGCTTCCTCGCCGCGGCACTCATCATCGTCTTTGCCGTCGTTGTTATGACACAAGCAGAGCGCCAGGTGCCCATCACGTACGCAAAACGTGTGCGGGGGACGCAGACCTACGGAGGTACGTCGAGTTACTTGCCTTTGCGACTCAATCAGGCAGGCGTCATTCCCATCATCTTTGCGCTCTCTATTATCCTCTTCCCTCAGATGGTACTCAATATTCTCTCCTCATTCGGTGTGTCAGGTACGGCGAGCATCCTCGAAAAGGTGAATGCATTCTTCCAGAATCAGCCGCTGTACGCTCTGATCTACTTCGTGCTGGTCTTCCTTTTCACGTTCTTCTACACTGCGGTGACCTTCGATCCTGACGCGATGTCTAAGAATCTCCAGCGTAACGGGGCCTTTATTCCGGGTATACGTCCTGGGAACCACACCTCGGAATACCTTGGAAAGCTCATCACGCGACTCACGCTCGTCGGCGCACTCTTCCTCGGCGCCATCGCGGTCCTTCCCATCGGGATGCAGTTTCTCACGAACAATCCCGCGCTCGGCATCGGTGGCACGGCGCTCCTCATTGCGGTATCGGTGGTCATTGACCTTGTGAGGAGGATTGATTCTCAAGTCTCACTTCGCCAGTACTAAGAGAGCTGACCGCCCTCTTAGTCCATAGTCTATAGTCTATAGTCAATAGAGAATGAACCCCGCAGCACACTGCGGGGTTCATTCGTTTCGGTACACTATCGACTATAAACTATCAACTATAGACTTGGTTAGTATTCGTTCTTGTACGAGTACCCCAGGGGCACGCGGCTGATGACCTGCTTCCAGCTCTCTGAAGCGAGCCACTTCTTATAGTTGTCAAAGATGGTGAGCGCGACGGTCTGCGGGCTGTGCCGCGAGGTTTCGATGACGAGGTCGAAGTGCTCGATGCTGTATGGGTTCACGCCGTAGAGCTTCTTGAAGCGGCGACGCTCGTTCTGGGTGCGTTCCTCGACCTGTGAGATGACATCGTCCATGCTCGTTGAGCTCTCGCCGGCAGAGGAGCGCATCGTGTTCATCGTCGCATCTCGGTAGATGCGCGCAATGGCCACGTCGCTGTCGAGATCGAGGAAGACCTTGAAGGACTCAGGTATCCAGTAGAAGCCGAGGCGCGAGTCGATGACGATGTCATTCTGCTCACGGAGCTCGCGGAGCCTCTCGTCCACTTCGTGGTCCATCTCTGGCCGCTCTTCGGCGCGCGCATTGTATTCGGCGAGCGTCATCTTCTGTTTCCGGGTTATTTCGCGCACGAAGTCGCCAGATGAGTAGCGAGTGTAGCTGAGCATCTCAGCGACGCGGTCTGCGGTCGATGACTTTCCGCTTCCCGGTTTCCCTGAAATAGTAATGATGTGTTTCCGATGCATGCTGTACTACGGGACTAAAAGCCACGCATTGTATGCTGGCACTATGAGCTCGACTATCTCGTCCGGGGAATATTGTTCTGAATCAAGGACGAGATCATAGGCTTCGGGTACGTACGGGTCGATGCCATAGTGGCGCATGTAGCGGTCACGATGATTGTCGACACGCTTCTTTGTCTTGAGGCAAGCCTCCTCCATCGTGGCCATGGTGTCGCCGCTCCGAATGCGCATCTCTGCGTGCTTGTCTTCGAATATTCGTCGCGCAGCCGCATCGAGCGAGACCTGTAGGAAGACAGAGAAGCCGCTCGGGATGAAGTGGAATGCGAGATGTGAGTCGACGACCATATGATCGCCCTCTCGTTCGATGCGCATAAGTTCTGCATCAATACACTCCTCAAGCTCTTTTGATTGTGCGATGGCTTCATTGAGCTCCTCGAGCGTCATGCCGCGCGTGATGGCGAGCGATCGCACAAAATCTCCGGTCGAGAATGTTTCGTAGCCGAGGCGTGCGGAGAGGAGTTTGCGCACTGTGGACTTGCCGCTCCCCGGGGGGCCTCCCAAGACGACGATGCGCCGTTTTGTCATGGGGATACAATACCACACTCGGAATGCGGAAGCAGGTTGTGTTTTGTTCAGGCTCAAGTACACTTTGGTGGTCTCATATGACGCTAATCAACATAGAGGAATGGAGAAACAAACAGTAATTTTTATCGGGCCACAGGGAAGCGGGAAGGGCACGCAGATTGCTCGTGTCCGAGAAGCACTGAAGCGGCATGATCCTGAGCGGCGGGTGGTCGACATCCAAACTGGTCGTCGTTTCCGAGCACTTGCTGCAAAGCAAGAGGGGTACACCGAGAACGAGGTGTTCAGGACGCTCGATACCGGCATCCTCCAGCCACTCTTCCTCTCAGTCGTGCTTTGGGGCGATGCGTTCCACGAGCACGTAGATCCAGAATGTCACCTCCTCATCGACGGCTTTCCGAGGACAGTGAGCGAGGCGCAGGTGCTTGAGAGCGCACTCTCCTTTTATAAACGCTTATCACTCACCATTATCAATCTGGACACACCCGAAGAAATCGTGCGCATACGCATGGAGGGACGAGCGCGACCAGATGATACGCAGGAATCAATCGAGGCACGTCTTCAGTGGTATCGGGAGGAAACCGTACCAGTCCTTGCATACTACCGCGGACGCCCGCAAACGAACGTCTATGATATCAACGGAACAGCTTCCATCGATGAGGTCTATGCTGACATCATGAAGCATCTCGGTATTCTCGCATGATATGGTAACGAAAAAGACATCTGCAGAGATTGAGATGCTCCGGCAAGGTGGACGTATCCTCGCTCGCATCTTGAAGGAACTGGGGGAGTATTCGAAGCCTGGGGTCTCGACTGAGGACATCAACGACCGCGCGCTCGCTCTCGCAGAGGAGTATGGTGTGGAGCCGGTCCTCTTGGGGTACCATCCAGAGTTTGCGGCACACCCCTATCCCGCGGCACTCTGCACATCGGTGAATAATGTCGTGCAGCACGGCGTGCCGCGGGCAGATGAGATTCTCAAAGAGGGTGATATCATCAATCTCGACATGTCGGTAGGTTTTGGTGGACTCATCGTTGATGCTGGTATCACGGTGCCCGTCGGCACGGCGGACGCAGCTTCAATGAAGCTCATCAACACGACCCGTGAGGCCTTGGCTATCGCCGTGAAGGCCGCACAGCCGGGGAACCGCACGGGAGATATTGGTCATGCGGTTGAGACGTTTGTGAAATCTCGAGGCATGAGCGTCGTCGAGGTGCTCTGTGGTCATGGTGTTGGCTATGCGGTCCATGAAGATCCCCAGATACCCAATTTCGGTAGGCCAAATACCGGTATGAAGATAGAGATCGGACACGTTTTCGCGCTCGAACCCATCGTCAACCTCGGGGATAAGGACGTCGTCTTCGACGATGAAGGAGATGGCTACAGCGTCTACACCGCCGATGGTTCACGAAGTGCGCACTTCGAGCACACAGTTGCCATCACTGAAGGGGGTCCGGAAATCATGACGACAGTATGATTCAAAGAGCCTCCAGTACCCATCTGTGATAGCAGGAGTTCGGAAATCTAAGCAAGACACCGCCCAGGGAAGTGCGACAAATACAAGAAAAAAACTGCCACGGGGCAGTCTTTTTGTAACTTATGGTCAACTGGCAGACTAACCACACCCCCGCATCACCCCCCCCTCAACTCAGGCTATACTAGGAGGCAGAACGCACACCTAGTTATATAGTATCGTTATCACCTAACCAACTCTTTGCGCATGCGCCGTATTATCACCGCACTCGTCCTCGTGAGCATCCTCACGTCGCCCTTTACCAGTTTCGCCCAGCAGCCTACGCAGTCACCATCCATCTCGGTGATGGAGGAGATGGTCACGAAGCTCCAGTCGCTCATACAGCTCCTCAGTGCGCGTATCGGCATTGCTCCGGCGAGTCAGCGGGCGCAGGTGAGCGGCACTCCGCTATCAGCACTCGCCGCGTCGATGGCGCCGGGGACGTGGGCT
>CAZFBT010000039.1:0-8533 GCA_964517185.1 uncultured Candidatus Saccharibacteria bacterium
CCTTCCGAGATCGCGACCTTCACCAGTTCGTCGAGTGCGTGCTCGTACACGCTTGCGTCGGTATCCTCGCACCGCGACCGGATACGGTTCACTTCCACACATTTCCCGAAACCATCTCCCGTACGTTCGAATAAGACCGAGAGGATGCGATCACTGTCGCGATAGAGCGCGTACTTCTTCGATGCGCTCCCAGGATTTATGGCGAGCGTGGTGTCCATGTCCAGTTGCTTACCTCATCAGGATCGGCACCGTGCTTCATGATGAATGCGCGATGGTCGGCGAGCTTCGCTTCATATGCCGCAATGAGTTCGTCACGACGCTTCGTGGTGATGAGGCCCTCCGCCTCCGCGACCTTGTATGCCTCCATCGCGAGGTGGTAGCGGTCGGTCTCATTCCGCACATGCATATCAAAAGGCGTCGTCGTCGAACCACGCTCCTCGTAGCCGTGAATGGTGAGCCGCGAAGGGTCGCAGTCGTAGTCGAAGAGTATTTGCTTGATGGTCTGTGGGTAGCCGTGGAAATTGATGATGACCGGCTGACCCTTCGTGAAGTAGTAGTCGATGTCATGAGGTACCACACGGTGACGGGTATGACCAATACCCATCGCAGAGAAGGAGCTGATATTCACGAATCGCATGCGCATCTTCGGCACCTCACACCGGACGAGCGTGATGGCGGCGAGGCACTCCTTGGTGAGGTAGTCGCCGACCGCGCAGAAGACCATGTGCGGGTCATCATCCGAGGCGAACTCCCAGATGGAGATGCCTTCCTCAATGTCACGGAACGCCTCGTCACGCGTACGCCACACGGGGACGGGCCGTTTCTCCATGACGATGATGTTCATCTCGCGCGTCGAGCCTAAGGACCACTCGACTGCGCGGAGCGCGGTGTTGACGTCGACCGGGAAGAAGACGTTCACGAACGAGCCTTGCCGCTGGAGCATGTCATCGATAAAGCCCGGGTTCTGGTGTGAGAAGCCGTTGTGCTCCTGTCGCCATGCGCCTGAGGTGAGGATATAGTTCATTGAGGGCACGTCGCCGCGCCAAGGTATCTCGCGCGCGACTGAAAGGAATTTCGCATACTGATCAGCCATCGAGGCAACGATCTGGACGAACGCCTCATACGAGGCGAAGATGGCGTGGCGGCCAGTGAGGACATATCCCTGCATGAGTCCATGGAGACTGTGCTCGGAGAGCATTTCGATGACGCGCCCATCATTCGCCATATCGCGGTCCCAGTCTTCCTTCGGCCAGACGAAGGCGCGTTTCGTGACATCGAAGACCGCGTCGAGCTTGTTCGAGTACGTCTCATCGGGCGAGAAGAGGCGGAAATTCCTCTCGTGCGCGTTGTCGCGCATGACATCGCGGATGTAGCAAGCGACTGCATGCATACTGCTCTCTTCGCCACAACTCCCACCATCGGGGCGACACGTACCGGTCGTACAGTAGCCCGATACATCGGGGAGTCGGAGCTGGCGGTAGTGCGGCTCGCCGCCCATCGTATGCCGGTTGTCGCCCATGCGGCATTCCGGAGGCGGGATGAGGTTCTCGATATCGGCGTCGAAGCGCTCGCCGTTGAAGAGCTCCTGGAACCGGTACGAGCGGAGCCACGCTTCGAGCGCGGCGAGCTCATTCGGGTCATCCTTCGCGTTCGCGGCGATGACCTGGTGCGAGAGACAGTTGTCCTCGATGCGCTGACCGTGGAGCTCCTTGATGCTCCCCCATCCCTTCGGGGTCCGGAGGATGAGCATCGGCGAGCGCGGGTTCTCATGAAGCGTTCCCTCGCGCGCGCAGTGCTGGGTGAAGTGAATCGACTCGACCGCCTGCGCGAGGACGCCCGCCATGCGCGCGTGGATGTTCTCCTCAACGTACGCGTCGATGATGAACGGTTCGTACCCGTACCCCCGAAAGAGGTCGGTGAGCTCCATATCGCTCATTCGACCCATGATGGTCGGACCGGATATCTTGTAGCCATTGAGGTGGAGGATGGGGAGGACCGCACCGTTGTGGGCCGGGTCAATGAACTTATTGAGGTGCCACGCAGTCGCCGTTGGTCCAGTCTCTGCCTCACCGTCGCCGACGACACACGCAGCGATGAGGTTCGGGTTGTCGAGGACAGCGCCGAAGGAGGTCGAGAGCGCGTAGCCGAGCTCGCCGCCCTCGAGTATGACGCCGGGCGCGCCGGGATTGCTATGCGAGGGAAAGCCGTACGGCCAGCTGAACTGCTTCGCCATGTGACCGATGCCACCCGTCGTTCGTGGTACTTCGGGGTAGTATTTCGAGAGAGTACCCTCGAGAAAAAGGTTTGCCTGGATGGCGGGAAAGCCGTGTCCAGGACCGAGGACGAAGAGCATATTGAGTCCTCGCGTCTTGATGAGTGCGTTGAGGTGTGCGTATATGAAATTGATGCCTGGGCAAGTGCCCCAGTGGCCAAGGAGGCGCGACTTGATGTGCTCGGGTCGGAGCGGCTCCTGGAGAAGGAAGTTTTCCTGGAGGTAAATCTGTATCGCCGAAAGGTAGTTCGCGGCGCGAAGGAACTTATCAAAGTGCTCGTGCATGCGCACATTCTACCGTGTGCGCTTGCTACTCGCTATAGAATTAATCCCCGCTCAACTAGAGCTTGAGATCCTGCAAGGTAAGTTCCCCTGAAGTCGCGTCGAGGTACCGCACGAACTGCGGCGTGAGCTTGAACATGGTGAAATCATCTGCTCCCTCGACGTAGTACTTCGAAGGGTTTTTCGTCTTAAAGAAAGCATGCACCTTCAGAGTGTCCTCAGGTGAGAGCTCGACGACAGTGCCACGAATGTCGACGACCTTCAGTGGATCAACAGACTCCTCGATGACCGAGAGCGAAACGACGGGGCGCGTGAGGAGATCCTGGTACTTCGAGAACGTGCGACGCGTGCCAAAGAAAACCGCGAGCTCGTCGTCGATGATGTAGAGCATGAGCGAAGTCGTCGGGAGTCCTTCCTTATCGAGGATGGCGAAGACCGCCTTCCGGTGCGCGTTGAGAAAATCGATGATGCGGCCACGTAGTTCGTCGTTACTCAATTGCATTGGTTTCTTCACTTATGGGTAAGGGCTCTTCTAGGGGGGCGGTTTCGCCCTCATCGAGTTCGTCTGAGTCAGCTGGAGTGTCGGGGGCGTCTGTTTCGTCAGCTGTGTCTTCCGACTGCTCCTCCTCGGTCGTCGAAGCGCTCTCGACCGCTGGTTCGGGTGGAAGTGTCACCTGTGGCGGCGCATCGCTCGGAACGAGTCCGCCGTTTGGCATCGTTGAATACACCGAGGGGACAGGATTCACGGGCGCAGACGTGTCTCCTGCCTCGCGCCGTTCCTCATTGGAGCGTGAAATGGCCGCAGTGACATCGATGACACCGGTATCAGAGCGTCCGAGCATGATAGCACCAACGGTGATGAGGAGCCCGAGCACGAAGAGGCCGCCATAGAGCTTCAGATTCTTGCTTCGAGAAGTACCCAACGAACTCATGCTTGTCATATGATGTAGTATACCACCTTGCCGCTTCGGCGTGGAAGAAGTGTGCTACGATTAGGAAATGAAAGCTATCGGCATCGCCATCCTCCTGTTTGTTCTCCTCATGATGCTGAATGCCTTCCTCTCCCCCTGACCAGGTTGCCGATTTATGCCGACTGTGGTACATTTTCGGGGTATTTGGGAGAGCAACGGCTCTCTTTTTGCTATCACCGAAACGGCAGAAGCGAGCGTAGAACGCCCTGTACACATAGCCTTTTCATCTTGAAAGAAGAACGAACACTCATCAACCATGCTATTAGGGCACGCGAACTTCGCGTTATCGGTGCCGACGGCGAGAATATGGGCGTCGTTCCGCTCGCTCATGCACTCGGAGCTGCCGAGGAAGTAGGTCTCGACCTCATCCTCATTTCACCAGGGTCGGTACCGCCCGTTGCAAAGATAATGGACTTCGGGAAGTACCAGTACGAGCTCAAGAAGAAGGCGAAGGAGGTCAAGTCGAAATCCCACGTCACCGAGACGAAAGCGGTGCAAGTCAAAATCGGCACCGGGGAACACGATCTCAACCTTAAGGCCAAGCGGGTCGCAGAGTGGCTCGAAGAAGGCCATCGGGTCAAGATAGACCTCTTCCTCTGGGGACGGTACAAGTACATGGAGGAGGCATTCCTCAAGGAACGGCTCGAACGGTTCTTGAAAATCATCCCCGCAGAGTATAAAATTGCCGACGAAATCAAGCGGAGCCCGAAGGGCTTCAGCACGACACTCGAACGCGTCAGCGGAAAAGGCAAAGCGCAGAAGGCGACGGGTGATGCCAGTACGAATGAATAATCTAGTCAATCAATTAGCATAAATCCCGTTAGAGTTTCCTCATTGGAAATTTGAAAGGACTCCGAATAGTAACCGGATACCATGAACACGATTACACAGTGATTAACGGAAGTAGCAATCATACATTAACAATCCGAAGTATCGTCAAAGTTGATAGCAATAAACACGAACTGTCACGATTACTTCCTAACTCTAACGGGATGAAAACCAACAAGTCATACCTGAAGCGCGTAAAGGTCACGAAGAACGGCAAAATCGTCGCCCGCAAGGCTGGCCAGAACCACTTCAATGCGCGCCAGACCGGCCGCCAGCGCATCAAGCGTCGCCGCACACAGACGCTCAAGCTCAGTAAGCGGGTAACTCGCCGCTTCCTTCCGAACACAGCTGCTTAAACTTTTGTTCTTACATTTATTTCTAATAGCTAAGAGCTACTAACTTACATATGGCACGAGTCAAAGGGGGGACCGTCGCGAACAAGCGTCGCCACAAGATCCTCAAACAGGTGAAGGGATTCCGTCTCGGACGGTCGAAGAAGAAGCGCATGGCAATCGATGCGCTCCACCACGCATATTCTCATGCGTTCGCACATCGTAAGGACAGGAAGAACGATTTCCGTCGACTCTGGACTGCGTGCCTCAACGCGGCGCTCCGCTCCTCAGGCCTCAAGTACAATGTCTTCATGCATGACCTCAAGAAACAGGAGATAATTCTTAACAGAAAGATGCTCGCAGCGCTCGCCGCAGAGCACCCTGAAGCATTATCACGCCTGCTCGTAAAGGTGAAACAATAGAGCTGGTTACGGTGAGCTTTCACACAGAGACAATACTACCGGCGCCATATGGTTCCGGTAGTTCGTATCAAAAGTCAATGTCTTCCACTTGATTCAATACCGGTACAATAGCGTGGAGACCAAAGTAATCACGGAGCCGCTGGACAAGGAAGAGCGATGAGCGCTCTTCGCCCATCGTAACGAAGACCTTCTCGGTAAAACCACAGCCAGCGTCGACGAATGAGAGTATCTGGTCTCGGTCGGCATGCCCAGAGTAACCTCGTATCTGCTCAACCTTCGCGCGTACGCGCACCTCAGCATCGAGGATTCGTATTTTTTTAGCACCATCGGCGAGAAGGCGGCCAAGACTTCCAACTGATTGGTATCCAACTAGGAGGAGCGTCGTCTTTTCATCTTCAAGATACTTCTTCTCATGTTCGAGAATGCGACCGCCGTGGCTCATGCCTGACCCTGCAATGATGATTTTCGGCCCAGGAACATGCTCAATTTCCTCAGATGCAGCGACCGATCGCGTGAAGGAAAGTTTCGGGAAGTCAAAGATGTCGTCACCTGCACGAATCTGTTCTTGAACCTCAGGTTTCAGGTAGTCAAGATGTTTACGGTAGAGCTCGGTCACCGCTATAGCGAGGGGCGAGTCGAGGAAGACCGGAATGGGTTCAATGATACCCCCCTCAACCAGGTTATTGATCTCAAAGAGTATCCCTTGAGTTCGTTCGAGCGAGAATGCGGGAATAATGAGTGTTCCCCGCTTCTTGACGGTTTCCTCTATATGGTAGTGAAGGAGTTCCGTCCGTTCTTCAACCTCTTCATGAAGCCGATCCCCATAGACACTCTCGAGAATGAGGTAGTTATAACCAGCGACAACCTCAGGAGGTGGCATTAAGGGCTGGGGGCTGTTACCAATGTCACCCGTGAAGAGGAACCTCCGACCACTTCGTTCGAGCGTCACCATTGCGGAGCCTAGAATGTGCCCAGCGTTTGTGAAGGTCGCCGTAATACCATCCTTGAGTGGAATGGGTTCATGGTAACCGACACTCTTCCAGAGCGCGAGTGCCGCATCGATGTCTTCACGCTCGTAGATGCGCGGCGTCCCATAACGCTCCTCTTCATACTGCATGACCTTGAGGGCATCATAGAGCATCACCGCAGCAAGATCCCGCGTCGGCGGTGTCGAGAAGATGACTCCATTGAATCCATCGCGTACAAGTTTCGGAATACGGCCGATGTGATCTGCATGTGCGTGGGTCACGAGGAGTGTATCAACAGACACAGGTTTGTATGGAAACGGTTCTGCGTTTTGTGCTTGTGCAAAGCGATCGCCCTGCACGAGGCCACAGTCAACCATGATGCACGCGGCACCGGTCGAAAGGACGAAATTTGCTCCTGTTACCGACCCTGACCCTCCATAGAATCCAATCCTTGCCATGTCCCTCTATGCTGGGCGCTTATAAGCGAACCAATAAGCAGTTGCGCCTCCGAGCAAATCAAAGAAAAGGTCTCCCACCATGTCGCGTCCAAAATCATCCTGGATGAGTGGAATTCCAATGTGGATCTCAAAGAGTTCCCAGACAAGCCCAACAATGAGGGTGAGCGTGAGAAGAGGGAGAAATTGGAAATAGCGTTCGGGCAGACGAATGCCGAGGAGTGGAATGAGTAGCGCACCGAATACGACACAGACACCACCAAGAAAGTGCATCGGCACATCGAAGAGCGGATACCTAAAGTAGAGGTAGTACTCCGTGGCGAGCGCATGAGCAATCGCAAGTACCACGAATGGAACAAAAAAACGTATGAGTGTGGTTCTCTGACGCATGCACATCATAGTACCACGCCTGCCTGAGAAGGTCGGACATCAAAAAACGCACCGTGTGCGTTTTTTGATGGAGCCGCGAGTGCATGTATCCTGAATGACTCCAGGTGGGCGCCCTTTCCGAGCACGTGTGAAATCTCGTCGCGTCGAGTTCTCAACTATGCTCGTGACTACAAGCAGCCCTTACAATGCTATAAGCAAGAACATGCGTTATCGCGGCTCCGCGTACAGTGTAGCATGAACTCGAAGCCTCTCGGTCTCCACACACACAGTACTGTGGACTAATCCGGGATACTATCAAAATTGACATCGTACATGATGCGCTCCTGAGCAGTCGTATAGCGCATGATCTCCTCTTCAGTGAACCACACCGCTATTTCACGCTCTGCTTCCTCTGGTGATTCTGAGCAGTGTATGAGATTCCGAACCGCACGGTTCTCAAATGAGGAGTGTGCATATGAATCCACAGTAAAGTCGCCACGTATGGTGCCCACATCAGATGAGGCAGGTTCAGTTGTTCCAACGAGCTTCGTGACAACCGCAACCGCCTGATTACCCTCAAGGACCATAGCAACAACCGGCGCTATAGTCATATATTTCACAATGGTATCAATGATGGCACGTCCATATTCCATAGCAGTCTTTTCCACTGGAAGGTTTTGGGCTTTGAGGTCCTCAACGATGCGGGTACCCTTCTTCAGAAACCACTCGTCATTTTTATTGTAGTGCGCTAAGAGCTGCTCCGGCTTCGGAACGAACATCTTCATGGCCGAGAATTTCAGCCCCGTTCGCTCAAAGCGACCGATTATCTCACCGATGAGGGAACGCTGGACCGAATCAGGCTTCAAGATGACGAGGGAGCGTTCTTGGTGGGGTAGGCGATTATTACGTGAGGCCATGGGCAATGGGATTAGCTAAAAATACCCCGTGAGTATACCGTACTGAAACCTTATTTCAAGAAGAAAAAGGGGCTGAATACAAAAGCCACGTCTTTCGACGCGGCCCAATGGAACATCACTCGAGGATATCGAGTGAACGGTCATGAAGGAAATCAAGGATCCTGTGCGCGAGTTGCTCATCAATGTCACACTCTTTTTTGATGTCATGCACGAGAGCCTCTCTGCTTCCCTCCTTGAGGAAGGGTCCGTCCTGCATGGTAAACCCACGAAGGCGAAGCTGTGCACGAAGTGCGATGACATACCCGCGCACTTCCTTACCTCCTACCGCTCGTATAATTTCAAATGGTGAGAGATCGAGGAGGTCTCCAATGGTAAGTGGTTTTTTACGTGCGAGTCTCGCCTTTCCTGCCCTGCGTTCCGCAGCGACCTGAATCGCATGATTAAGCATGCTTGGCAGTCTGAGTTCACTGAGCGACACCCGTCTAAGCTTCGCGTGAAAAAGGCAGTTCACCTGAGTACCCTTATCTACCGATGCCTTACGACACTGACAGAGCAACGCATCGCTCGAAGCTAGTTTTAATGCTTCAGTTTTGGACCTCTTGAGGAAGCCTATGCTACCCATATTCTTTCTCCTCAAATTGCAATTACTAAAGAACCCTGTTCTCAACATACAGTACGGATACACGCTGTCAACAGAGTAATCTGATGTCGGAATAC